>CACDQG010000048.1 GCA_902554785.1 uncultured Pelagibacteraceae bacterium | reverse complement strand
AATAAGTTTCCTTTAGAAAAAAATATGTTTAAACAAATTTCTGATATTATAAATAAAAATTAATCAATTAAAAGTTTTTTAATTCCCTGCTCAATAGAAATTTTTGGCTTCCAATTGATATCTTTTTTTATTTTCTTTATGTTTGCAACTGAGTTCATTGGCTCGCCAGGCCGAATTGGAATAAACTTTTTTTTACCGCCAAAAATCTTAGCGATTGTATTTATTGAAGTTTTTTTTCCTGATCCTAAATTATAAATCTTATTTACCGACTTGCTTTTTATGACTTGGGTAAATGCATTTATCAAATCATCAACATGAATAAAATCTCTGGTTTGTTTTCCATCACCAACTATTGTTAATGGTTTTCTATTTTTAGTCTGAGTTAGAAAATTTCCTATAACCGCGCTATATTGGCCAGATGTGTTTAATCTAGGCCCATACACATTAAAAAACCGAAAAGAGATATTTGGCATTCTAAACATTGAAGCGTATCTCATTACTAATTCCTCGCCAATAAATTTAGTTACTGCGTAAGGATGTTTCAAATCTATTTTATCTTTTTCGGAAATCGGAAACTTTTCTGGTGTGCCATAACAACTTGATGAAGCGGCATAAATCAATTTCTTAATTTTCACTTTTTGTGCCGCCTTCAGCACATTTAAAGTGCCTATGACATTATTCTTAAAGTATTTTTTTGGATTTTTAAAGCTTGGTATAATTTCAGCAAGAGCAGATAGATGAAATATATAATCTGCTTTTTTAAAATATTTATCTAAGTTTTTACTGGAAACATCAATTTTTATAATTTTTACATTCTTTTTATTGTGATGAGATATATTAGATCTTTTTCCTGAGACAAAATTATCAAGAACTATTACCCTATGGCCGATACTGACTAATCGGTCAACTAAATTGCTACCAACAAAACCGGCTCCTCCTGTTATGACTGACTTAAAAACTTTCACATTAATTATAAGATCTTTTTTTGTAATTCAAATCCATCCACGGTCTCCAGATAAATAGTAATTATTCTTTAATTTATATTTTCTCCAAGCTCCATCATGGTCAATAATAAGTTTACAGTTTTTAAGATATTTCTCTAAAGTTTTTTTTCTTATCTTAAATTTTTTATGATCGACTGATAAGATCAGACCATCAAAGTTTGGAAGGTCTTTGGGAAAGCTAAATGTTTTCACTTTAGCAGCATCATATATCTCTTTATTGCTAAAATATGGATCGTAAAGTCTCACTTTAATTTTTTTCCTAATTAAAAATTTTATTAAAGGTATCACTTTCGAAAGTACACTTACTTTTAAATCTCCTTTATAAGATAAACCCAATACCCCAATTTTTTTTAAACCTCTTTTCGCTATTGAGTTAGCAATCAATTTACTCATTCCATCATCTGTTTTTATAGTCTCTCTCAACAAGGAAAGTCTATCAGCATTTTTTACTTGCGATAAAATATATCTGCTTGATAAAGGGATACAGTACCCTCCAGCACCAATTCCTGGATGAAAAGCTTCTACATTCCACTTAGTGCCCACTAGTTTTAAAACTTCTCTAATATTATCTTTTGGAAAGGCAAGAGAGAGTTGATTGGCAAGAGTAATATCCATATGCCTATAAGCATTTTCAACACTTTTGACCATTTCTGAAACTTTATAAGAGCTGGCTGCATGAAGCTTTTTACAAACAATAGACAAAACATCTTTTGTTACTTTTGTAGATTTTTTGTCAGTTGATCCATAAACTCTGTCTAAATTTTCAAGATTTTTTCCACCTTCAATAAACCAGTCTCTTCTTGGTGCAACTGACAACAGAATATTTTTGCCAATAATCAACTTTTTCTTTTTAAAAAAAGGTATTATTTTTTTATCTGAAACTTTTGGGGCAAGAGTGGACTCTACTATCACAATTGGGGGATTTTTATTTTCTCTGTTAATTTTAGATATGTTATCAAGGACATTCATTAATGGACTGTAATAAGGTTTTCCATCTTTTTCCGTCGGAATAGCAATAAAATGTACTA
>CACDQG010000047.1 GCA_902554785.1 uncultured Pelagibacteraceae bacterium | reverse complement strand
GCAAACACCGTGAGCGCATGATCTTCTAAAAGTCAAAGAAGGGTCTATTTCATTTTTTATTTTAAATAATATATCTAAAACTTTTGGACCACAATTATTCATGTCTACTTCAAAAGTATCAACTCTAGGGTTATTACCAGTTGATGGATCCCATCTGTAGACATTTACCTTTTTAATATTTTTAGAATTTGTTTTATCTTTGTAATATCTACCAACCTCTATTTTAGAATTTTGAGGAAGGCTAAACTGTGCCATTTTTAGTAAACTCTTTCCTTTGGAGGAAAATACTGAACATCATTTGTTAAAGTTCGCGAATGTACATCCCTATATTTGATATCTACTTTTTTACCATTTTGCCACGCTAAAGTATGTTTCATATAATTTTTATCATCTCTTTTAGTAAAATCCTCTCTAGCATGAGCACCTCTGCTCTCTCGTCTATTATAAGCTGAGTCCATTGTTGTTAATGCTTGACTAATAAGATTATCAAGTTCTAAAGTTTCAACTAAATCTGTATTAAACAGTAACGATTTATCTTTGACAGCTACATCGCTCATACCTTCAAAAGGTTTTCTAATTTGCTCTACGCCTTCTTTTAAAGTTTTTTCTGTTCTAAAGACGGCACATTTTGACTGCATAGTTTTTTGCATATTTAATCTTAATTCTGAAGTTTTTGTAGAGCCATTAGAATTTCTAATCTTATCAAATCTATCCAAACATTTATCTGTTTCAGAATTTGAAATTTCTTCATGTGGGCTTCCAGGTTTTATCAACTCTGCAGCTCTTTTTGCAGCAGCTCTTCCAAAAACGACTAAATCAATTAACGAATTTGAGCCAAGACGATTGGCGCCATGGACGGAAACACAAGCTGCTTCTCCGATAGCCATAAGACCAGGTACAATTTTTTCTGAACCATTAAGTGTTAAAACTTCAGCTTTATAATTTGTTGGAATACCCCCCATATTATAATGAACTGTGGGAACTACTGGAATAGGTTCTTTACTTACATCCACGTTTGCAAAAGTTTTAGCTGCTTCAGAAATGCCAGGAAGTCTCTCATCTATTACGTTTTTGTCTAAATGATCTAAGTGGAGATTTATATGATCTTTATTTTTTCCTACACCTCTTCCCTCATTAATTTCCATTTCCATGGATCTGCTTACAACGTCTCTAGAAGCAAGGTCTTTTGCGTTTGGTGCGTATCTTTCCATAAACCTTTCTCCTTTGCCATTAACTAAAAATCCACCCTCTCCTCTAACTCCTTCAGTAATTAAGCAACCAACTCCATAAATTCCCGTAGGATGAAATTGTACAAATTCCATATCCTGTAAAGGCAATCCAGCTCTTAGGACCATACCATTTCCATCTCCTGTACAAGTATGTGCTGAAGTAGCAGAGTAATAAACTTTTCCGTATCCTCCAGTCGCGATAATTGTTATGTGAGATCTAAATCTATGAATTGTTCCATCAGTGAGGTTCCAAGCAATAATTCCCTTACATTCTCCATTTTTCATTATTAAGTCTAACGCAAAGTACTCTATAAAAAATTCTGTATTCTGTTTTAAGGCTTGTCCATAGAGAGTATGTAAAATAGCATGGCCTGTTCTATCTGCGGCTGCACATGTTCGTTGTGCAGTACCATTTCCATAATTTTTTGTCATTCCCCCAAAAGGTCTTTGGTAAATTTTTCCATCATCTGTCCTGCTAAAAGGAACGCCATACCTCTCTAATTCTACAACTGCTCTTGGAGCCTCTTTGCAAAGGTATTCAATCGCATCCTGATCTCCTAACCAGTCAGATCCTTTTACAGTATCATACATATGCCATCTCCAATCATCCTCTCCCATATTACCTAGAGCTGCTGAAATACCTCCTTGAGCTGCAGAAGTATGGCTCCGAGTAGGAAAAACTTTTGAAACACATGCTGTTTTTAAACCTGCCTCTGATAATCCGACAGCAGCTCTCAAACCAGATCCACCTGCTCCAAGGACAACTACATCGTACTCATGATCTATAATTTTATAAGAACTCATTAA
>CACDQG010000046.1 GCA_902554785.1 uncultured Pelagibacteraceae bacterium | reverse complement strand
ATTTCTTTTAATTTTCCTAATAGAAAGTAATCTACAAGTTATTTCGTCTAATGAAAAGTTTTCTTTAAAATATTGAACATCATCATTATTATATTTTTTTAAAATCCAATTTTTGCTTTTTACTGAAAGCGAGTTCATTTATTATAGATATTAGTAACAATTTTATTCACTTTTTTGCTTTTATGTAAAACAAAAGTTGAAACCTCAAATTCATTTCCTAAATCCTTTACTCCTTTTGTTAAATCACCTGAGGTTACGCCAGTTGCACAAAATATAACATCTCCTTTTACCATATCCTCAATATTATATTTTTTTTTAAAATCATTAATCCCAAGTTTTTTAGCTCTTATTTTTTCTTCCTCATTAAGAACTAAACGACCTTGTATTTGCCCACCATAACAAGATAATGCTGCAGCCGCTATAACCCCTTCTGGACCTCCTCCTGTACTATAATAAATATCGTTTTTTGCTTCCTCTCCGATAACACTAAGAGCTCCTGCTATATCTCCGTCGGTTATAAAATTAATTGTTACTTTTAACTTATTGAGTGTCTCTATTATATGATCATGTCTAGGTCTTTTGAGCACACAAGCCTTTATCTCTGAGATTTTTTTATTTTTTGCCTTCGCAAGAAGTTCAATATTTTTTTCTACACCATTATCTATGTCTAATAAATTTTTTGGTAAATTCGCTCCTATTGCAATTTTTTCCATATAAGTATCTGGCGCAGATAGTAAGTCACCTTTCTTTGAAACAACCAAAACTGAAAATGCGTTTGGTTGATTATTAGCTGTAAACTTTGTTCCTTCAAGTGGATCAACGGCTATATCAAATTTGGGTCCATTTAATGTGCCTAGTTTTTCACCAATATATAACATGGGCGCTTCGTCCATTTCCCCTTCACCAATTACTATTGTTCCTTCCATATTAATTTTGTTTAACTCTCTCCTCATTGGGTCAACAGCACCTTTATCTGCTGCTATTTTATCTTTTTTTCCAATAAATTTTGATGCACCAATCGCTGCATTTTCGGTAACTTTGATAAATAAATTCAAAAATTTTGAGTCTATCGACATTAATTATCGTCAATTCTTATTAGCTTTGGTTTTTTTATAATATAAAATTTTTTACCGATAATTCTAAGAATCTTATTCAAAGAATTATCCTTTGATTTATGAGTAATAATAACAATGGACGATATACCTTTATTTTTTTTTGGGTTTTGTATTAATCTTTTAATAGAGACATTGTTTTTTGAAAATATTTTCGTAATATTTGATAGAACTCCATGCTTATCTAACACTTCAAATTTAAGATAAGCTGAAAAGAATCTATCGCCAATTTCCCTAAATCTAAGTTTTTTTCTTTCTTTATTAGATATTGAGAAAGGAAATTTAATGTTTCCTCTCAAAATAGATGAAATATCCGAAATTAAAGCTGACGTAGTTGCATCAGGTCCAGCACCTTCTCCTTGAATTACACTTTTTCCAACAGGTTTTCCCTCAATGATCACTGCATTTAAAACACCATCAACGCTCGCAATATATGAGCTTTTTGGGATAAAAGTTGGGTGTACTCTTTGATAAACATTATTATTTATAAGTTCTGAATATCCAATAAGCTTAATTTTATATCCTAGAACATTTGCGTTATCTATATCTTCTTTATCGATATGCTTGATTCCTTCCACATGTATTTTATTATTTAAAAATGAATTAAAACATAATGAAGACAGAATTTTTAACTTTGAAGATACATCGTCACCATTAAGATCTGAGGAAGGATTACTTTCAGCATAGCCAAGTTTTTTTGCATTATTTAAAACTTCATCAAAATTTTTATTTTCTTTATCCATTGCAGTCAGAATATAATTTGAAGTACCATTCAGAATCCCTGATATCTTTTTAATCTTGTTTGCAATTAAGCCTTCTTTGAGTGATCTTATAATTGGAACACCACCACAAACAGCAGCCTCGAATTCAAGATTAACTTTATTTGACTCAGCAATTTTAGAGAGTTTATCTCCATATTTTGCAATTAGTGCTTTATTAGCTGTAACTACATGTTTCTTATTTTTTAATGCATTAAAAACTAGTTTTTTTGCGGGCCCTTCTGCCCCACCTATTAGCTCAACAA
>CACDQG010000045.1 GCA_902554785.1 uncultured Pelagibacteraceae bacterium | reverse complement strand
TTTGATTTATCTAAATTGAGACGATTTATTTCTGAAGTGTCTTAATTTATTTAGGTTTCGTCATTTTAAAAGGATTCATAATTTTATCGTACTCTTTTTCTCTGATTAAACCTGCTTTAATTACTTCATGTTTTAAAGTCGTTCCATTTTTATGTGCAGCTTTTGCAACCTTTGCTGCTTTGTCGTAGCCAATTCTTGGAGCCAATGCTGTGACCAGCATTAAAGAATTGTCTAATAGATATTTGATTCTTTTTTTGTCAGCTTTAATGCCTTTTACACAGTAGAGAGCAAAAGTTTTCGCAGAGTCACTCATAATTTCAATAGATTGAAGTATGTTATGAATTATTAATGGTTTAAAAACATTGAGTTCGAAATGACCGTGTGAGCCTGCCATTGTAATTCCATTATGGTTTCCAATTACCTTTACGCATACCATAGTAACAGCTTCAGACTGTGTAGGATTTACTTTACCTGGCATAATTGAGGAACCAGGTTCGTTCGAAGGTAAAATTAGCTCACCATATCCTGCTCTTGGTCCTGACCCCAAAAATCTTATGTCGTTAGCTATTTTCATCAAACAAACTGCTGTTGTATTTAGCGTTCCAGAAAAATTAACAATCTCATCATGAGCTGCTAAAGCCGCAAATTTATTTGACGAAGGTTTGAAAGGTATCTTAGTTATCTTGCTTATTTCTTTTATTATTTTTCTATCAAAATTTTTTTTTGTGTTTAAACCTGTTCCAACAGCTGTTCCTCCTTGGGCAAGATAATAAATTTCTTTAATAGCATTTTCTATCCTTGTAATACATTTTTTTAATTGAGAATGGTAACCTGAAAATTCTTGACCTAAAGTTAAAGGAGTTGCATCTTGCAAGTGAGTTCTTCCAACTTTAACAATTTTTTTAAATTCATTTGACTTTTTATATAATTCTTTTTCTAAAAGTTTTAGAGATGGTAAAAGTTTTTCTCTGGTTTTTAAAGAAATTGCAATATGCATTGCCGTTGGAAATACATCATTAGTGGATTGTGATTTGTTCACATGGTCATTAGGATGAATAGGCTTTTTTGTACCCATTTTACCACCCATTAGCTGTATTGCTCTGTTCGCAATTACCTCATTAACATTCATATTCGTCTGAGTTCCAGAACCTGTTTGCCAGACTTTTAAAGGAAAATGTTTATCATGTTTTCCTTTTATAATTTCATCAGCAGCCTTAATAATGTATTTACTTAATTTTGGCTCAAGATCTTTGTTTTTTGCATTTACAATAGCTGCAGCCTTTTTAATTATGGCGATTGAATGTATTACTAGAGGCCTGACTAAAAAATCACCAATATTAAAATATTTATTTGATCTTTCTGTAGAAGCACCCCAATACTTATCACCAGGCACCTTGATTTTTCCAATACTATCGAATTCTGTTCTATATTTCATTATCGATTCTTTGCTATAATACACTTTATTAGACAATTATAAAATATAAAGGATCACAAATGAGCAATTTTGAAAGTGTAAAAAAATTCATGAAAACTTTTGGGCAAGAAGTTAAAGAAAAAGCGGAATTTCCTAACAAAAAAATTACCTCTTTAAGATACGATTTGATTAGGGAAGAATTAGAGGAGCTAAGAGAAGCTATTGACAATAATGATATTAAGGAAGTAGCTGATGCGTTAACTGATATTTTATACGTTACTTATGGTGCAGGCCATGCCTTTGGAATTAATTTAGATAAATGTTTTGAAGAGGTTCAAAGCTCAAATATGAGCAAATTAGGAAAGGATGGAAAGCCAATTTATAATGAAAAAGGTAAAGTAATGAAAGGCCCGAACTATTTTGAACCTGACTTAAATAAATTTGTAGCTTAAATGAAAAACAATTATCATTGGATACTTTTAGGAATTGCGGCTGGAATAGTTATTTATATGATCGATAAATATATTTTTTAGAAATAATCATTTTGAAGTTAAATAAATTAATTTCTTATCATATTCATCTATGACAAAATTTTTCCAAGATTTAATTAATTTATTTTCAAAATAACTATTTAAATTTTCTGGGTTAAAGGTAGTCATTTTATCATAACCTCCATAAGATATTAATGAAATCTCCTTAGTTTTAAATTTTTTGATAAATTTTACGTAGTTTTTGATAACGTGATCTGGCATTTCAACAAAACTTGCAGCGTTATGAAAATGATCAATATTAACTTCTAATTTTTCAATTTCC
>CACDQG010000044.1 GCA_902554785.1 uncultured Pelagibacteraceae bacterium | reverse complement strand
ATTTTCATTAATTTTTAACCTCAAGGTTGTAGACATTATGCATACCTGCAATCTACTTTTAACACAATTAAAATAATTCAAAATTTGAGAAATTAAAACTATTATGAAAAAATATATTTTTATTATTGCAGTTTTTTTATACGTGAGCTCAGCCTTAGCTGCAGGTCATATAACTAAAGCTCAAAAGGAAAAAACAATAGAGTGTTTAGGTCACTACAGTGCGACTGCTGTTTTACCAGCCGATACTATTGAGGTTAAAAATATGGAATTAGCCTTGGCTTCGGTAAAAGTTATAAGAGAATACCTCTCATCCGAAGGTGTTAAAGATGATGAGATGAACAAAGGCATGAATGCTTATGTAGACAAAGTTTATGGAAAGCCTTTTGATAAAGCTAAAAATGGTGAGTGTAACAAATTTATTTATAAGCAAATTAAGGGTTCAGAGGAAAAAATCGAAAAATTATCAAGAACTATTTACGCGGGTTAATATGAGCGGATACGTTATAGCTAATATAGATGTAAAAAATCCTGAAGCTTATAAAGAATATGTTGGTAAGGTGGTTCCGACAGTTCAAAAATTTGGAGGAGAATACCTTGTACGTGCTGGGGAGTACAAAGTTATAGATGGTGAGTGGAAATATCCTAGAACGGTAGTAATTAAATTTCCAACTTATGAAAAAGCTTTAGAGTGGTACGATTCTGAAGAATATAAACCAGTAAAACCAATTCGATTAGCAAACTCAGTAGCTAATGGAATAATAATTAAAGGAGTATAAATGAAAAACTATATGGTAACGCATACTTTTAAGTCTGCCGAAATGAAAAAAAAATTTACTGATACAGTGGCTTCTATGAAGATGGAGGACATTGTTAATAGCATGAAAAGTGACAATGCTGCTTGTCAAATGACTTGGAACACGCCAGGAGATACAATGGAAATGTATTGTTGGTGGAAAGGAAAAGATGAACAAGCAATTATTAATCAATTAGGTCAAATGAATGATTTTTTTACTCCTCATAAGTTTGTTGAGTGCACAGATCAAGTCATGGACTATAACGCATAGGATATTTATGATAGACAAATTTGGAAACGCATTTTATTTAATAATTTACTTAGCACATTTTATTATAGTTGGTAGTTATGCTTACCAATTAGTCTTTGATACTAAAAAATTTCTAAAGGGTAGAGGAGTTGATAAAACTGCTACCTTAATTACGAGATTTGCAGGTTCGTTTATGATCGCAACTGTCCTAATGGCAATTTATGTTGCTTTTATAAGATCGGGCGGTTTAGATGCAACTTGGGCATTCTTTAACTTAGTTTTTATAATGAATGTTTCAATATTAGTAACAAATTTTTATACATTGAAAATTGATAAAACAGGTTTGACTAAAAAAACTAGAAACGATGGAATATATGCTCCACTCATTCTTGTTATTATCAGTGCTCTTCTTTGTTATGGGTTGGCTGATAAAATTTACGTCTAAGGAGACACATGGCAAAGTTTATGAATATTGTTAGATGCAAAGTAAAATCATCTAGTAGAGAAGAATATTTAAAAAAAATAGATGAAATGCCAAAATTCGATGGACAGACTTCAGCTAAATATGTTGAAACAAAGCCCAACGAATTTTTTATGATAGGTGAATGGAATTCTGAAGATGATATTGCTAAAGCAAGACCAAAAATGATTGAATTTTTGGACACGCTTCGGCACACTTTGGAAGAGCTGTCACCAGATTTAGGAGTAACAGATCCTCACTCTGGTACAGTTGTAATCGAGAAATAGGAAAGGGGTAACAATGGCAAAATTTTATACACTTGGATGTTACACAGCTAAAGGTCTAGGGGGATTTGTAAGCAATCCATCTACCGACAGAAAAGCTGCTACATCTGCACTTGCTGCTTCTGTGGGAGCTAAAGTAACTCAATACTCAGGCCTAAGAGGGAAATATGATTTTATGGCAGTGATTGAAGGAACTTTTGAACAAGCTGCTGCAGCTGCAATGGTTGCTGTTTCTAGTGGTGCTGTTTCAGATTTTACAATTTTAGAAGATGTAGATCTAAATGAGATAGCTAAAACTGCTCAGAAAATGGCTTCATCATACAAAGAGCCAGGAAAATAATTATTTTTTGTAGCTAATACATTTTAGGGTATCAGTGAATTTTATTTGATTTTTATACTTTAATTTAATTTCACTGATACCAAGATTAATTTCTTTATTACTCATGTTTAATAAACATGAAATGTATCTTTCTCTGATCATTCGTACGTATTTTTGTTTCGAAATATTTACTTTAAAG
>CACDQG010000043.1 GCA_902554785.1 uncultured Pelagibacteraceae bacterium | reverse complement strand
GAAATAGCATTCGTATTCAATTTCATTAGGGGTTACGTCGAAATGATAGTGGCCGGCATCTTGAGCACCTTTATAAGAATGAAAATGAGTGTGTTCTCCTGACTCTCTTAAATCTAATTTTCCTCCAGAGGGATCATTAGTCCATAAAACTGAATAGCATTGAAAATGTGGCCCTATAGGTTCGTAAAATTGTAAAAAATCCTTAACACATTTCATTTGTTTTGGATCATAATATTCGTGTTTTATATCTGCATAGTCTGGTTGAACATGGGATTTAATCTTACCATTTAAGATCCTAAACACACCACCCAGCGCAACACTTAAGTTTGTTTGTAAATTTTCAATTAATGCAGTTCTCATAGATTGAGGTAAAGAGCCTTGCTCACCCGACCTTCCTTTTATTTTAATTTTTATAACATCTCCTTTTTTTCCTTCGGAGTAATAGATATTTCCTAGTCCGCCATGCTTTCGGTGATTGTAAGAAGTTGATTTACATTTTTTATTTTCATCAATTTGAGCAATTATTGATTTTGACTCATTAGTAATTAAATTCTCATTAATGATAAGCTCTCCACAGTGACCCTCTAAGCACGACATAGCTCCTGATCCCGCTCCTAAAGCATATGATTTTTCAGATCCTATTTTTTTTGCTATTTCTTCATAATCAAATTCTGTGCCTATGAACCTTTTATCGTGCATGTATGGTTCACCTCCAACATCTATAATTCTTTGGTTTCCACTTATACCTTCAGCAGGGCAATCCCACTTTCTTAGATCAGGGCATTTAACAATTGAAACATCAACTTCAATATAGTTTTTTGATAAACCTTTTTTTAAAGCCTCGCTTACTTGTTTTAAGGAAATTTGATGAAACTTAGCTTTTTCGATTGTTAATTCCATAATCTATTAATATCATTTAAAGAAGTTTATCAATTAAATATAATTTTTATTATGAACAAGTTGGGTACAGAATTAGCAAATGCATGGATGAAAAAAACTTTAGTTGATCTAAATGGGTTCAGTGAAAATGAAATTCCAAAAAATCGAGATGAAGCATACAAAGCTTTAAATTTATTTTATGAAGAATTGGATAAAAAAACAGTAGGTTGGAAAATAGGGGCAGTTGCAAAAGAAGTTCAAAAAGAGGAAGGCTTTGATGGACCTGTTCCGGGTAAAATTTTTAAAGAAAGTATTTTACCTTATAATTGCTCGATTAAATATTCAGAAATTCCTAACTCCAACTTGGAATGTGAATATGCATTTGAAATTGATCAAGATGTAAAAATTGATGGAGAATTACTAAATAAAATAAATAATTTTAAATTACATACAGCTATTGATATTACGTCTTCAAGGTATGTACAAAGTTCAAAAAATAAGTTTGATAAATTAGTTCAAATGTATCTTGGAATTTCTGATCATGGAAATGGAGGTAAGATTATTATTGGTGAAGAGATAAAGAATTGGCATATTACAGACATAAATAGAATTAAAATTAAATTAAAAATCAACGATAATGTTACTGAACCTTATTTCACTGGAACAAAGAGAATAGATCCAAGAGACTCATTAAAGGCTTTTGTTGATGAGTTTAAAGATAAAAATATAAGCTTTAAAAAAGGAGATTATCTACTTTGTGGTTCTTTGACTCAACCATACAAAATTAATACGAAAGACAAAATTATTGTGACTTACGAAAATTTAAGAGATATTAATATTAAGATCTTATGAAAACAGCATTAATCACAGGGGCTAGCCAAGGCATCGGAGCAACAATAGCTGATAAACTTAATGATAAAAAAATTAAAGTTATTTTAGTTTCAAGATCAAGAAGTAAATTAAAAAGTTTTCAAAAGAATTTAAAATTTCCTAAAAATTCTTTAATCATTTCTAAAGACTTGAGATCATTATCTGGATGCAATTCAATTGCTAAAAAAATTAAAAAATTGGATTACCTCATAAATGTAGCAGGGGCAACAAAGGGGGGAAAATTTTTAAATTTAAATGATAATATCTGGGAAGATGGGTTTAATTTAAAATTTAAAGCTGCAGTGAGATTAAGCAGAGCTTTTTGGCCTGCTCTTAAAAGAAGTAAAGGAAAAGTTATTAATATAGGAGGAGGGGCCGCTAGAAATCCTTCAAATACATTTATGATAGGTGGCGCTGTAAATTCAGCATTAAATAATTTTTCAAAAGCTTTAGCTATGCAAGGTAAAATTGATAAAGTTTCTGTATCGATAATTCATCCAGGTATGACTTTAACAAGCAGACTAGAAAAACTTCTACAAACAGACGCAAAAATATTTAAAAGAAGCGTTAAACAAATCTTAAAACAAAGGTGTAAAAT
>CACDQG010000042.1 GCA_902554785.1 uncultured Pelagibacteraceae bacterium | reverse complement strand
AATCTGGAAAAATAAACAGAAAAAGTTGGTTAGATAAAGAAAGAGATGTTGATATTTTTGATATTAAAGGTGACGTTATGAGAACTTTAGTTGAACTAGGCATTGAAGAAAAAAATCTTTTTGTTAGCGATAATACAAAATCTAGTTATCATCCAGGAAGATCAGGATCTATTTCACTAAAATCAGAAAAAGGACCTCATTTAGCTTATTTTGGTGAAATTCATCCAGCAATTATAAAAAACTTGGATTGTAAAGACAAAAATATTCTTGGGTTTGAAATTTTTTTAAAAAATATTCCTGAACCAAACAAAAAATTTAGGCAAAGTAAAAAAAATTTTCAAGCCTCAGATTATCAAAAATCAGAAAGAGATTTTGCTTTTGTTATAGATAAAATATTTAAAATAGGAACGTTAGAGAAAATTATAAAAGAGGTAGATGAAAATTTAATTCAAAATGTATCTACCTTTGACGTTTATGAGGGAGAAAAAATTCCAAAAGGTAAAAAGTCAGTTGCTATTAATGTTACTTTACAGGCTATTGATAAAACTCTATCAGAGAAAGATTTAGACGAAATAAGTAAGAAAATTATTGATACAGTAAATAAAAAAACTGGCGCTACAATTAGGTCTTAAATGTCAAACATAAAAAGAATTCGTAATTTTTCTATAATTGCGCATATTGATCATGGTAAATCAACTATTGCAGATAGAATCATACATAAATGTGGAGGCTTGACTGAACGCGAGATGAAACAACAAGTTTTAGACTCAATGGATATCGAGCGAGAACGAGGTATTACAATTAAAGCCCAGACTGTAAAATTAAATTATAAATCGAAAGATGGTCAAGATTATATATTGAATATTATAGACACACCCGGCCATGTAGATTTCGGATACGAAGTAAGTAGATCATTATCTGCATGTGAGGGTTCTCTTTTAATAGTTGATAGTACTCAAGGCGTAGAGGCACAGACATTAGCTAATGTTTATCAAGCCCTCGAAATTGATCATGAAGTCATACCAGTTCTTAATAAAATTGATTTACCTGCCTCAGATACAGAAAAAACAAAAAAAGAAATAGAAGATGTTGTTGGAATCGAAACAGTTAATGCAATTTCCTGTTCAGGTAAAACTGGCGAAGGGATTGAAGACATTCTTGAAGCAATTATAAATAAGTTACCATCTCCGATAGGAGAACCAAATGAAAAATTAAAATGTTTATTAGTAGATAGTTGGTATGATAGCTATTTGGGCGTAGTCATACTAGTTCGCGTAATAAATGGTAAACTAAAAAAAGGCATGAAAATTAAACTAATGTCTAATAATCAAGAACATATAATTGAAAAAGTTGGAGTTTTTACCCCAAAACCAAATGATATTGAAGAATTAAACTCAGGAGAAATAGGATTTATAATTACTGGCATAAAATCTTTATCTGAAACTAAAGTTGGAGATACAATTTGTGATGCTGCAAATCCTATAAAAGACCCTTTACCAGGATTTAAACCAAGCAAACCAGTTGTTTTTTGTGGGCTATTTCCGGTTGATAGTTCAGAGTATCAAAAATTAAAAGATGGACTTGCCAAATTAAAACTAAATGACGCAAGCTTTTCATATGAGCCAGAATCATCTAGCGCGCTAGGTCTAGGATTTAGGTGTGGATTTTTAGGATTATTACATCTTGAGATAATTACTGAAAGATTAGAAAGAGAATTTGACGTTAATTTGATTACTACAACTCCAGGAGTAATTTATAAATTACATAATATGAAAGGAGAAATTATAGATCTACAAAACCCCAGTAATATGCCAGACCCCTCACAAATAGAAAAAATTGAAGAACCATGGATTAAGTCCACGATCATAACTCCTGATGAGTATTTAGGTTCTATAATAAAGATTTGCCAAGACAAAAGAGGAGTTCAAACAAATTTATCTTATTCGGGAAACAGAGCAGTGTTATCCTATGATTTACCTTTGAATGAAGTAGTATTTGATTTTAATGACAGATTAAAATCTGTTTCGAGTGGGTATGCGAGTTTTGATTATGATATATCTGAATACAGAGAGGGAGAGCTTGTTAAACTGGGTATACTTGTAAATTCTGAACCAGTGGATGCTTTAGCTATGATAATACATAAAGATTTTGCACAAAAAACTGGAAGACAAGTTTGTGAAAAATTAAAAGATTTAATACCAAGACACAATTTTATGATTCCTGTCCAGGCCGCAATTGGAAGTAAAATAGTTGCTAGAGAGTCTATAAAAGGTTTCAAAAAAGATGTTTTGACAAAAATACATGGTGGTGGAGCAACCGATAGAAAAAGAAAATTATTAGATAAACAAAAAAA
>CACDQG010000041.1 GCA_902554785.1 uncultured Pelagibacteraceae bacterium | reverse complement strand
ATTACTTTCAGAATGTGTCATGAATTTGGCGCTTTTAGCTTAATATATATTAAATTTATTCTTTTAATTTAGTCTCGTAATAAAATCTGGCAATTAAAATAGCGTCAGTTTTGTTAACATCTTTTTTTTTGGTTAGTTGTCCTGATATTGAAGGATACATTTCAATCACTTTAGTTCTACTAGAGTCTTTAGATGCATTAATTAATTCAAAATGTTTTTTCCATTTAGAGGGTCTTACAAAGAAAATAGGTAATTCTAAGGCTGCGCAAACTCCCTTAATTGCTCCAAAAGTTTGACCAAAATTAAACATACTAGTCACTCCTTGACCAGGCATTGCATTAACTTGCTCTACCACTACAACTGCTTCTTCATTTTTTTTTATGTTCTCTCTAATTATATTGACTAATTGAGCACTGTTAAGCTGTCTTTTATTTTTTTTTCCTTCGGCCATTACTGGCATTTCGAAAATACTTAGTACTTTTTTGTCATCTAAAATAGCAATCGCTCCGCTTAAGCCTGGATCTATTCCAATGATTATCATTATTCAATACTTGTGTTTACGTTAATATATATATTTTGAACATCATCAAGTTCCTCAAGTGTATTCAAAACTTCATTTATTTTAACACTTTGATCTTTGTTCAAATTTATAGAATTTATCGGTCTCCACTCTATAGCTGAATACAAGAAAACATTTATTTGCTTTTCAAGCTCAGTCCTTACTTTATAAAAATCCTCTTTTTTTGTAATTATTTCATGAAAATTTTTTTTAGTAACACAATCTTTTGCGCCCAAGTTAATAGCAATCTCAAAGGCTTTTTCCTCACTCAATATTTCTTTATCTATATGAATTATTCCACAATTGTTAAACAAATGCTTTGTTGACCCTGCCTCACCTAATCTACCACCGTTTTTTTGCAGCACTGTTCTAATACTTGAGGCAGATCTATTTTTATTATCAGTCAAAGTTTCAATTATTAGCGCCGTGTTAAAAGGGCCGAAACCTTCATATCTCAAATTCTCAAAATTTCTTTCTCCGCTTAGCTGGGATTTATTTATCGCTCTTGAAATATTATCCTTGGGCATGTTTGCTTGTTTAGCAGCTTGAATTGCAGTCCTCAATCTCGGGTTCATTTCTGGATCTTTATCACCTAATTTAGCAGCTACAGTTATTTCTCTTGAAAGCTTTGAAAAGATCTTTGATCGTTCTTTATCTGCTCTACCTTTTTTATGTTTAATTCCTGCCCAGTGAGAATGTCCAGCCATAACTATTTACTTAACGTCCCTCCTTTAATGAATCTGGAAACTTTTGTTGCTAAGCCAGTTTTTACATCTGCTTCAACAATTACACCAGATAAAGTACCATCGCCCAAAGAGGGAAAATGTTTAATTGCGTCTTTTTCTTTAAAAAATTTTTTAAGTGAATTTTCTTTATTCATACCAATTACTGAGTTGTAATCTCCGCACATCCCAATATCAGTTTGATAAGCAGTGCCTTTTTCTAAAATTCTCGTATCGGCAGTTGGAACGTGAGTATGAGTACCTACAACACATGTTGAGTGCCCATCAAAAAAATGACCAATAGCCATTTTTTCACTTGTAATTTCTCCATGAAAATCAACTACTGAAAAATCAACATTTTTTTTAAGTATAATTTTTTTGCTTATATCTTTAGCTATTTTAAAAACATCCTCTGTTTTTCTCATAAATACATTTCCCATTAAATTTATTACTCCGATTTTGTACTTTTTATCTTTTGAAAAAAAAATTCCAAATCCTTTACCTGGCGATCCCTCTGCTAAATTAGCTGGTCTCAATAATCTATTTTCTTTTTCAATATAATTTGTTGTCTCCTCTTTATCCCAAATATGATTACCCGAAGTTATTACATCAATACCATCCAAAAAAAAATCTTCTGCAATTTTTTTTGTTATACCTTTGCCATCGTCAGCAGCATTTTCACCATTTATTACCGAAAAGTTAATCTCGTATTCTTCAATTATTTTTGAAAGATTTTTTTTTAACGCTTTTCTACCAGATGCTCCCATGACATCTCCTAAAACTAAAATTTTCATCATTTAATTCCTTTTTCAGTAATTATATAATCTAATTTATAATCATTTTTATTTACTGGCAGGTTTTTATATTCTTGAAAGGAAAATGCAATACCGACTGTTAAAATTTTTTTATTTTTTTTTAAATATTTTTTTAGGTATCTATCATAAAAACCTTTGCCATAACCAAGTCTGTTTTTATTTTTATCAAAAGCTAATAATGGCACTAAAACTAAGGCTGGCTCCGTTTTATTTGATTTTGTCGGCTCTGGTATACCCAGTCTATTTACAAATAGAATATCCTCTTTTTTCCATTTATAAAAATTCATTATATTACCACCTTCGATAACTGGTAATAAAAATTTGAAATTACTAAAATATTTAACATTAAGAATTTTT
>CACDQG010000040.1 GCA_902554785.1 uncultured Pelagibacteraceae bacterium | reverse complement strand
TTACTATTCAAACAGAATATAGAGGTGCATCAGCTGAAATTGTTGATACTCAAATCACTCAAAAAATTGAGGACTTTGTTGGAGGCACTCCTGGTCTTGAAACTATTGACTCTTTTAGTGAAGATGAGAGCTCAAGAATTACTTTAACTTTTGAAAATAATTTAGATTTAGATGATGTGGCAAATGATGTTAGAAGTTCTGTCTCTAGGGTTCTAGATAATTTGCCAGATGGGGCAAATCAACCTGAAATTTTTAAGCAAAGTGGTCAAATGCGAACTACTATGTGGCTATCTTTTAGCTCTGAAACTATGACAGATTTAGAGTTAACCGATTATGCAGACAGATATTTAGCTGACACTTTTTCTACAGTTGATGGTGTTGGAAGAGTAAGGCTTGGTGGAGAAAGAGAACTATCATTAAGAATTTGGCTTGACCCTTTGGCCTTAGCAGCTAGAGATTTAACTACACAAGATGTTGAATCAGTTTTAAGAAGTGAAAATGTTGAATTTCCAGCGGGGAGAATTGAGTCTAAAGATATTGATTTAACTATTAAGTTAGATAAGGCTTATGAAGATTTAGAAAATTATAAAAATTTACCATTAAAGAGAGCAAAAGATGGATCGATAATCAATTTATCAGACGTTTCTAGAATTGAGCTTGGTGCCGAGTCGACAAGAACACTCTTTAAAGGCAATGGTAAGCAGGTCGTTGGAATTGGGATATATCAACAGTCAGATGCTAATACTATCGCAGTTGCTAATGGAATAAAAAAAAAAATTGAAGAGCTTAAAACAAGCTTACCTCCTGGTACAACTTTAGAAGTCTCCTTTGACAGAAGTAACTATATTAAAACAGCAATTAAAGAAGTTTACAAAACGTTAATAATTGCTCTAATTCTTGTTACAATCATCATTTATTTATTTTTAGGTAATATTAGAGCTTTAATTGTTCCCATCATAGCGTTGCCTGTTTCTCTAATTTCTACATTTTTGTCGATATATATTTTTGATTTTTCAATAAACTTATTTACTTTAATGGCTTTAGTACTTGCAATTGGAATAGTAGTTGATGATGCAATAGTAATGCTCGAAAATATTGTAAGAAGAATAGAATTAGGTGATACGCCTTTAGTGGCAGCATACAAAGGCGCTAAACAGGTTTCTTTTGCAATAATAGCAACTACAGTTGTTTTAATCGCCGTTTTTGTTCCTTTAATTTTCATTAAAGGTATAACAGGAATTTTGTTCACCCAAACTGCAATTACCCTAGCTTCAGCTGTAATCATCTCAAGTTTTGTTGCTCTATCACTTAGTCCAATGTTAGCAAGCAAATTTCTTCGAAGAGATATGAAGAAATCTATAATTGTTTTAAAATTTGAAAATTTTTTAAAAAATCTTACCTACTTATATAAAGTTTCATTATTGGAGTGGATTAAAAAAAGAAAAGCAATTACAATTTTTTTATTAAGCACACTAGCTTTAACTATTTTCTTTTTTAATTTTGCAAAAAAAGAATTAATAGCTCCTGAGGATAGAGGAGCTTTTTTTGTTATAGTTAAAGCTCCCCAGGGATCAGGTTTTAATTTTACTAAAGATAGAGCAGAAGAAATAGAAAAATTATTATTACCAAATGTCGGTAAAGGTGAATATAGAAGATTAATAATGCGTGTGCCAGGATTTGGAAAATCTGCGAAACAAGTTAATAGTGGATTTATTATAGTACTTTTAGAACCTTGGAAGAATAGAGATCGCCATGGGGTAGAAATTATGAGAGAGTCCTTCAGAGAAATAAGCAAAGTCCCAGGAGTTTTAGCATTTCCAATAATGCCTCAAGGAATTAGAACTGGAGGTATAGAAAGTCCAGTTCAATTTGTGATTCTTGGAAATACTTATGAACAATTAATTGAGTGGAAAGAAATTATAAAACGGGAAGCAAGAAAAAATCCTGGATTAACATCGATTCAAGACGACTTTGATTTAAATAAACCACAACTTAATGTAAAAATTGATCAAAAAAAGGCTGCTGATTTAGGTGTTTCTACTGAAGATATTGGAAAAACTATTGAAACTATTTTTGGATCTAAAAGGGTAACTAACTTTACAAGAGATGGAAAAGAATATTCAATTATTTTACAGGGCGATATTAAAGACAGACAAGAACCAGACAGTATTAGTAAAATTTTTGTCAGGTCTAAGAATAACGGTAAGCTTGTGTCAGTTTCAAACTTAGTTGAGTACAATGAGGAGGGACAATCTCCTTTTCTTGCTAGATACAACAGACAAAAAGCTGTTACTATTTCAGCAAGACTTGTTGGAGATTATTCTTTAGATGAAGCATTGAAATTTTTGGCTGAAGTTGTAAATCAAAACACTCCCAAAGCTAGAATTGCTTACAAAGGCGAAAGTGAGGAGTATAAAAAAACTAATACCGAACTTTACGTAATATTTGCTTTAGCTT
>CACDQG010000039.1 GCA_902554785.1 uncultured Pelagibacteraceae bacterium | reverse complement strand
CGCATTTGGTTCAAGACAAGCATGTGTTAAGATTATTTAAAATATGATTGGAGCACAAACAATTGGTAATGCTACTTTAATAGCTTACGATAAAGTACCTATTTTATCTACTGACCCATGGCTTGGTTCAGACCATTATGCTTATTTTGGCAGCTGGTATCTGCCATATGAAATACCTGAAAATATAAATACAGATATTATTGCATCTAAATTTATATTCTTTTCTCATGGCCACCCTGATCATTTAAATCCAGACTCAATTCATAAATTCAAAAATAATACGATTATTTTAGGAGATCATGTTGGAAAACGTATCTATAACGATCTTAAAGGACAAGGCTTTAATGTCATGATTTTAGAGGAAAGAGTTTGGACTGAATTATCAAATAATGTCTCAGTCATGAGTGTGAGCACAAAAATTCAAGATACAATTTTAATTATCAAAATAAAGGATGATATTTTTATAAACCTAAATGATGCGGGACCGATGAACCACAGATTTATAAAAAAAGTTGTAAAAAATTTTAAACGCAAATTTTTACTTTCTATCAGTGGTTGGGGTGATGCGGACATGATTAATTTTTATGATAAAGAAAATAATTTTATTGAGCCCTTAGCGGCAAAAAAGCATCCAGTCGGTGACTATCTTTCTTTAATTGCAAAATTATTTACAGCTAATTATGTAATACCCTTTAGCTCTTTTCATGAATACCAAAGAGAAGACTCTGTATGGGCTAATAAGTATGTTACCCCAATGGGGGAGTATAAAAATGGTATTCATCCAAATATTAATTATGTTGAACCTTTCGCGTTTATAAATTGTGAGAAAGACGGAGAAATAAGAAGTTTGCCATTAAAGAAGAAGAAGTTGATAGTGAAAAGATCTACCGATTTTAATGACAATTGGTCTGATCTACTTGAAATAGAAGATAAAAAAATTATTAAAGAATATTTTGATAAATTTGAGGAATTACAAGATAAAATTGGATTTATAAATTTTGTAGTCGGCAAAAAAGACTTTAACCTTAAAATGAAAGGTCCAATGGATAGAGGTATTACATTTGAATTACCTAGAAATAGCCTGGTGGATGCTTGCAAATATAGTATTTTTGACGATTTACTAATTGGAAATTTTATGAAAACTCAACTCCATAATTTAAGAAGTTTATACGATCCTATTATAAATTTTAATAATATAGTCCCTAAGTACGGTGATAATGGTCTAGCTTTTACAAAAGAAGATCTAATAATGTACGAAAAAGAATATGCTAAAAGAATGGGTATTGAATATTTTTATGATTTATTTGCAAATCAATCAAAGAACTATTTTAAATTTTTTTTTAAAAATTATAGGCATTCAAAATATTATACAAAATTTAGAAAATATTATTATTATTTTTTCAGATAGGTAAAGGCAGCTTCAGTCTCCCTCCACTGCCCTAAAAATAATTTAATCGATTCGAGCATTAGTCTTAAGACTCTTTTAAGTTGAATGTGGATAACAAGTTTAACTAAATTCGTGGCGGAGAGAGAGGGATTCGAACCCTCGAAACGGTTTCCCGTTTACACGCTTTCCAAGCGTGCGCCTTCAACCACTCGGCCACCTCTCCAAATCTATATCTTTTTTTTTATAGTATTTAAGTTATAAAATCGAATGGATAATTTAGTTGTATTAAATAATGAAAAAGTTTCAGAAGAAAATGGTGAATTTTTTTCTAGAAATTACAATTTCAAAATACTTCCAGAAGGTCTTAATAGATATTTTAATGTTGAGTATATAGTTAGAAAATCGAATACTCGAGAACATCATAAATTGAGATTGGATAAAATCAGGGTTGCGTCTAATATTTTTCAATTTATTTATTTTGTATTGTCTACTTTTAAGCAAAAAAATACGAAATATTATATAATTACTATTTCGCCTTATACTTTTGTTTCATTTTTATTTCTTTTTATTTTTAAAAAAAAGGTATTTGTTTATTTAATTAGTAGCGGACATGAAGAATGGAAATTTATATTAGGCAGATGGTCAGTCTGGATATATCATACAATGTTTTTGATCGTCACTTCAAATTCAACTGTGATATCTCTCCACGATAGATTATTTAAGAAAAAAAACGGTCATGTTATTTCATCATCTACTCTTGATGAAAAATGGTTTGAAAATATAAAAGAGCCAGAATTAGATAAAGTAAGATTTTTGAACGTCTCTAGAGTAAACCCTGAAAAGGGGATATATGAGTTTTTAGAAATGTTTAGAGACTTTAACTTTGCGGCTGAAATTTCAATTATCGGAAAAGCTAAAAGTTCTACACTAGAGGAAAAATTTAAGTCCACAATAGGAGATAACCACAATATTAAATTCCCTGGTTATATTTCTGATAGAAAAAAGTTGATAGATGCTTATGACTTTCATAATATTTTAATTCTACCTTCATATACTGAAGGCCAACCATATGTCGTTGATGAAGCTCTTGCTCGTAGAAG
>CACDQG010000038.1 GCA_902554785.1 uncultured Pelagibacteraceae bacterium | reverse complement strand
ATAGTTTAATATAATACCTGCAAGTATTGCGCTGCCAATTAAAGATGAACCTCCATAGCTTAAAAATGGCAAAGTCATACCTGTCGTTGGAATAAGATTTGTATTGACCCCTAAATGAATAAAAGTTTGAAATATCAACAATGCTGACAAACCACACAAAGAGATTTTTATGAATTGATCTTCCTGATTAATACAGTTTTTTATAATTCTGAAAGAAATGTATAAAAACATAATGTTTTAAACGCTACTGCGGCTATAGCTTTATGTCTTAACCTGGGTGTTAACCAAAATATAATTAAAAAATCTTTAAAAAGATTTTCAGGAGTCCAAAGAAGGATGACTAAAATATTTACAAAAAACCAGACCGATTTTTATGATGATTATGCTCACCATCCTACTGAAATAACTTCTATATTAGAGGGTGTAAAAAATGTTTATAAAAAAAGGAAAATTATATCTGTTTTTGAACCACATAGATATTCTAGGGTAGTATCTTTAAAAAAAGAATTCGCTAAATCTTTTTTTTACTCAGATTTAGTCTTACTTTGTCCTTTGTATGCTGCCGGAGAAAAGAAAAATAATAGCTATGATCAATTAAAATTTGGAAGATTAATATCTAAAATGTCAAAAACTCAAGTAATACTAATTAACAATTATAGCGAAATAGGAAAATTTTTGAGCAAAAATTTATCAACTAACGAAATAGTCATAGGAATGGGAGCTGGAACAATTAGTAAACTAATGAGAGAATTAAAATCTGTTCTATGAGAATAAGCAAAGACTTAATAAAAAAATTTAACGACAGTATTTCACATAATACGAAACTGTCTAATTATAGTTGGTTTAATCTTGGTGGTCCTGCAGAATTTTTTTTTAAACCAAAAAACAAAGATCAACTAATTGATTTTTTAAAAGAAAATAAAAAAAATAAACTTAAAATTACAATCCTTGGTGCAGGCTCAAATACACTAATTAGAGACAATGGAGTTAAAGGCATCGTGATTAAACTTGGTTCAAGTTTTTCCGAGATAAAATTAATTGATAAAGATGTAATAGAAGCAGGAGCGGCTTCTTTGGATCGAAAAGTTTCGAATTTCGCAAAAGAAAACAATTTATCAAATTTTGAGTTTCTTTCTTGTATCCCTGGTTGTCTTGGAGGTGCAATTATAATGAACAGTGGTTGCTACGGGCATGATATTTCGAAAGTTTTAGTTTCAATAAATATTATTGATATAGATACGTGCCAAGAACAAGAAATAAAACAAAAAGATATTGATTTCTTTTATAGGGGATCTAACTTGCCAAAAAATATTATTATTACTTCAGTTAAACTAAAAGGAAAAATTGAAAAAAAAGAATTAATTGAAAAAAAACAAGATGAAATGATAAAAAAAAAAAAATTATCGCAGCCTAGCCAAATCAAAACTTGTGGTAGTACTTTTAAAAATTTTAGCGATAAAAAAAAAGCATGGCAATTAATAAAAGATACTGGTTGTAATGAATTTAAGGAGGGAGATGCAGCTATTTCAAAAAAACATTGTAATTTTTTTGTAAATAACGGAAATGCAAAATCTTCTGATATTGAGCGGTTGATTAATAAAGTAAAAAAAACTGTGAGTGATAAAGCAGGGATTAATCTTGAATTAGAGATTAAGATTATTGGTGAATAAAAAATCTAAAAAAATCTTAGTAGTTCTCGGAGGGACCTCAGGCGAGAGATCAGTTAGCCTTGACAGCGGCAAAGCATGTGTAAAAGCTCTAAAAAAAAAAGGATATCATGTATCTACATTCGACCCTAAGTTTAAAAATTTAAATTTAATAGATAAACAAAAAGTTGACGTAATTTTTAATGCTCTCCACGGCAAAGACGGAGAGGATGGAGTAGCACAAAGTTATTTTGAGTATCTAAAGATCCCATATACTCACTCAGGTATTTTAAGTTCTTACAATTCTATGAATAAAATAGTGTCAAAAAATAAATTTATTCAAAACAAGATATTAACTCCAAAATATTTTTCATTTAATAACCAAACTAAAACGAAAAATCTTAAAGAATTGATGATACAAAAAAAAATTAAATTTCCAGTAGTTGTGAAGCCAATAAATGAAGGATCAAGTTTGGGAGTTAAAATTTGTAAAAATATTTTACAATTGAAAAAATCAGCTAAAAATCTTTTGAAAAAATATTCACCTCTTATTTTGGAGCAATATATTTCAGGGCAAGAAATACAAGCTGCGGTATTAAATAATTCTGCTTTAGGCGCAATAGAACTCATTCCTAAAAGATCTTTCTATGACTACAAAGCTAAGTATACAAAGGCAGCAAAAACAAAGCATATAATGCCAGCAAGACTCAAAAAAAATAAATACACAGAAGTTTTAAAAATTGCAAAAAAGGCTCACAAAGTATTACAATGCAAGGGAGTTACCAGATCAGATTTTAAATTTTATAAAAATAAATTTTACCTATTAGAGATTAATACTCAACCTGGAATGACTAACCTATCTTTAGTTCCAGAGATAGCAAATTATTATGGTATAGATTTCCCAAACCTTGTGG
>CACDQG010000037.1 GCA_902554785.1 uncultured Pelagibacteraceae bacterium | reverse complement strand
TACAAGAAAATTATTCTAAAATATATAAAAAAGATTTGGCCTCTCATTTAAAAGATAAGTATCATACGAATTTGTTTGTGAGGGAGATAATTTCACAAATAAACTAAATTTAATTATGAGAAAAAATTTTTTTACAAAAATAATTTTATTATTCATCATCATACCCCCATTGTCATCTTTTGCAGATGAAAATGCTAAAGAGAAAAAAGTTGCTAAATACGTTATGGAAAATATTCAAAAAGATTATGTTAATTGTTATAGTTTCTATAAAGTTGCCGCACAAAGTTTTAAAAATGCTGGAAAAGATAAAAGTATAATTGATAGTCTGGAAAATAGTGCAGATGTATCTTTAAAATATAATTATGATTTAGGAGAAATTATGGGATTAAATCCTGAGGTTATGTCTCAAATGACTAAAGATAATGTAGAAAAATTTGTTAAACTAGCTAAAAAAGATTTTTCATTACTAGCTAAAGATTATGGCATGATGTGCAAAAATTTAGTTGAGAACCCAGAGCAAAGAACAAATTTTTGGGAAGAAAAAGGTAAAAAAAAATTTAAGTGAAAAAAAATCTTCTAAAATCAAAACTTAAACAAATCTTCCTTAAACATAAACTTTCAAACAAGCACGCTGAAGTTTGTTCGCATTATTTAATTAAAGCTGAAATTCTAGAAGCTAAAGGTCATGGTTTAGTAAGGCTAAAAATGTACTGTGATAGAATTAAAGCAAAAGTAATTAATCCTAAACCTAAAATTAAAATAAAAAAAATAAGTTCTTCTATTTCTTATATTAATGCAGATAACAGTATTGGATTTGTGAGTGCTGATATAGGTATTAAACAAGCAATCAAAAATGCAAAGAAAACTGGAATAGGTTTAGTAGCTATAAAAAAAAGCGGACATTACGGACTTTCAAGTTTTTATGCAGAGCAGGCGGTAAACAATAAGTTAATGGTTTTTTGTTTTACTAATGCACCTGCTGCTTTAGCTCCGCATGGTGCAAAGAAATCTCTTTTTGGAACAAACCCTATTTGTTTTGGTGTTCCCACAGGAAAAGTTCCTTTTATTTATGACTCCTCATCATCAATAATAAATAGAGGAACTATACGAAGAGCTGACAAGTTAGGTTTGAAAATTCCACACGGCGTTGCTCTTAACAAAATAGGTAAAATTACTACCAACGCTAAAGAGGCTCTTATGGGTACACAATTACCCATTGCAGGTTTTAAAGGTTCTGGTTTAGCTTGGATGGTTGATATTCTAAGTGGTGTTTTTACAGGCAGTAGTCATGGAGGAAAAACAAAAGATCCTTTTGATGATTTTTCAGGACCTCAAAATATTGGCCATTTATTTATTACTATTAATCCAAAAATTTTTATCGGGAATAGGTTTGTTAAAGAAATGCAGAAAAATATAAAACTTGTCAAAAAACTTCCAAAAGCAAAAGGATTTTCAAGTATTCTATATCCAGGTGAAAGAAAAAATAAGACGTATAAAAAGAATTTAAATAAAGATATATCTATCCCACCCAAAATTTTAAAAGAAATGGAAAAATTAAATGCTTAGTAAAAAAAATATTATTTGTCCTGAGAATTTACTTAATTTAGCTAAAACAAAAGGACCAGCAAAAGCAGTAATAGTCAACGCAGTCAAATCAGTTTCAATTGAGTCAGCAAAACAAGCTGTAGATACAAATTTAATTGTACCTGTTTTTATTGGAGATAAATCAATTATAGAGAAAAATGCTAAACAATTAAATTGGGATATTTCTAAATACGAAACAATTAATGAACCGGATGAAAACAGCACTGCTCCGATCGCTGCAAAACTTGCAAGTGAAGGTAAGGTAAAAATAATTGTTAAAGGACATATTCATACCGATGTACTTATGAAATCAGTTTTGAAAAGGGATTTAAATTTAATTGGAAAAAAAAGACTTAGTCATATTTGGCATATGACTTTAGAAAAAAATGATAAACCATTTATCATTACTGATGGTGCATTGAATGTATTACCAAAATTAGAAACTAAAATGCATATATTAAAAAATGCAATAGATTTTGCGAGTAGAATAGGAATAGGAAAACCTAAAGTATCAGTGCTATCAGCAACAGAAGAAGTTTTAGATAGTATGCCTAGTTCTAAAGAAGCAAACGAACTTACCAAAAGAGCAAAAGAAGAAGGTTTGAACGCAGAAGTATTTGGACCAATGGCATTCGATAATTCAGTTTCTGAAAAAGCTGCTCAAATTAAAGGAATTAAAAATGTGGTTGCTGGTAATACAGACATATTATTAGTTCCCAATGTAGAAACTGGAAATGCTCTTGTAAAAATGATGATTTTTTTTATGGGAGCTTGTGCAGCTGGTGTAGTAGTTGGTGGAAAAGTCCCTGTTGTAATAACAAGTAGAGCTGATGATACTCAAGCAAGACTAGCTTCTATGGCTGCTGCTGTTGTTGCTCTTTAATGAAAAAACTTAAAAACTGGGATAATAAAACTTGGTTATCATCTAAATCGTATATTTCTCAATTTAATAAATTTCTTAAAACAAAAATCAATTTTAATAAAAACTCAAAAATATTGGATATTGGATGTGGAAGAGCAAATATTATTAGCGCCCTTCAACAGAAATATAAATTTAGAAATAAACCCATTGGA
>CACDQG010000036.1 GCA_902554785.1 uncultured Pelagibacteraceae bacterium | reverse complement strand
ATTAAAGAAACATAACAAGTATTATTATAATTTAGATCAACCAAAAATATCTGATGCTCAATATGATAATTTAAAAAATGAAATATCAAAATTGGAAAATGAAAATCGGTTTTTGAAAGATTTAAATCTTTTCAAAAATATTATTGGTGCTCCTCCAAGTAATAAATTTAAAAAAATTAAACATTTAGTTCCCATGTTATCTCTCTCGAATGCTTTTGATGAAAATGATGTAGGAGATTTTATAAAAAAGATAAATAATTTTCTCAATTTAAATGAAAAAAATATTGAAATTTTTTCTGAACCTAAAATTGATGGAATCTCTGCTACACTGATTTACGAAAGAGGAGTTTTAGTAAAAGGTCTCTCTAGAGGTGACGGAATTACTGGAGAAGATATTTTAGAAAATATAAAAACTATAAAAAATATCCCAAAAAAAATAAATTCTTCTAATATTCCTAATTTAATTGAAATTAGATGCGAAATTTATATAGGTAAAAAGGATTTTTTAAAAATCCAAGATAATTTTGCTAATCCCAGAAACGCGGCTGGTGGTTCCTTACGACAAAAAGATCCTAACGAAACTTCGAAAATGCCTTTAAAATATTTCGCATATGGCTTTGGGGCTATAGAGCCAATGATATTTAAAAAACAATCTGAATTTTTGATAAAAATTGAAGAATGGGGTTTCTCTGTTAATCCATTATCAAAAATAGTTTCAGGTGTCAGTGAATTAGAAAATCAACATAAAAAGATAGACAGTTTAAGATCTTCATTAGACTATGACATAGATGGATTAGTGTTTAAAATAAATGATATCAATTTACAAAAAAGATTAGGCAATACATCAAACTCACCTAGATGGGCAATAGCATATAAATTTTCAGCAGAGAAAGCTTTTACTAAAATCAAGGATATTGCAATCCAAGTAGGAAGAACCGGAGCTATAACTCCTGTGGCTAAAGTGGAACCGGTAAACGTTGGAGGTGTAGTAGTATCTAATGCAACTTTACACAATGAAGATGAAATTCAAAGGAAAGATATTAGAATAGGTGATACTATTATAATTCAAAGGGCAGGTGATGTTATTCCACAAGTAGTGTCGGTTGACATTTCAAAACGAAATAAAAAAAGTACCAAATATTTATTTCCAATAAAATGTTTATGTGGCGGACCAATAAAAAAAGAGTTTAGCAGAACTACAAAAAAATTAGATGCCGTAAGAAGATGTCTAAAAGGTTACGACTGTAAATTTATTGCAAAAGAAAGATTAAAACACATAGTTTCAAAAGAGGCATTAAATATTGACGGTCTTGGAAAGAAGGTTGTGGAAAAATTCTGGGATTTAAAATTAATAAAAGAGCCAGCAGATATCTTTAAATTAAATTTTAATAACATAGAAAAACTAGAGGGTTGGGGAGAGCTTTCAATTAAAAATTTAAAGAAAGCCATAGAGAATGCAAAAAAAATAAGTTTATCAAAATTTATATTTTCAATTGGTATAAGACACATTGGACAGGAAAATGCTAAAATACTTGCAAGTTTTTTTATTACATTGAAAGGATTTTCTAGGCTTTTAAATAACGAAACAAGAGCAACAATTTTAAAAAATTTATCAGAACTGGACGGAATTGGTGATACTCAAATAGAGTCTATCGAGAGTTTTTTTTCAAAAGAAATCAATAAAAAGATCACTCAAAATTTGATTAAATATTTAAATATACAAAATCATTCATTACAAAATAAAAATGGTAAATTTTCAAATAAAAAACTTATGTTTACTGGTGGTTTTAGTAAGATGAGTAGATCCGAAGCAAAGTCACTAACTGAAAGAAATGGTGGTAAAGTTTTAGGATCTATATCAAAAAAACTTAATTATTTAGTAGTAGGGGATAACAAGCCCACAAAAAGAAAAATTGATCAAGCAAAATCACTTAAAATTAAAATTATAACAGAAAAAGAATGGGATCAAATTTTAAATAGCTGAGCAGGCTTTTTTAAGTTCTAAAATTTCAAATTTATTCATAAATTTTTTCAAATTTAAAAATACTTTTTGATGGTAGTTGTTTAACCAATTTTTTTCTATTTTATTTAGCATTTGATTTATTATTAATTCTTTATCAATTGGAACCATCGTGAGATTTTCAAAGATATTATTTCTTTTGTTTTTTTTTACGTAAATCAAATTTTCAATTCTTATTCCAAACTTATCTTTTTCGTAATATCCTGGCTCATTAGAAACAACCATACCTACTTTTAAGTGTATTTGATTATTTTTAGAAATCGCATGAGGACCCTCATGTACATTTAAAAAATACCCAACCCCGTGACCAGTGCCATGAGCATAGTCCAAATTTTTTTGTTTTAAGTACTTCCTAGCAATCTTATCTATTTCAGATCCAGAGGAATTGGATTTTAATTTAAACTTAGCTACTGCAATATGACCTTTTAAAACTCTCGTAAAAATTTCTTTTATACGCCTACTTGAAGTATTTAATGAAATAGTTCTAGTTACATCAGTAGTTCCAAAGTTATATTGTCCACCAGAGTCGACTAAATAAACATCACCTTGTTTAAGTATTCGATCACTTTTTTTTGAGGCATTATAATGAATAATTGCAGCATTAGGCCCGGCGCCTGAGATAGTGGGAAAGCTAGAGAATTTA
>CACDQG010000035.1 GCA_902554785.1 uncultured Pelagibacteraceae bacterium | reverse complement strand
AATTGCTGAAGCAATAGTAGGAACTACTAAATTTTTTTTAGATATTATAAATATAGCAATACAAGTGAAGAATACTATCAATCTTATTGTTAAGTCTGAGTCAGCTAAAACTCCAGCAGGAAATATTATCATTCTTCCAAGCAATGCAGCCAAAGTTGAATAGGCAACACAATTAAACCATTTAAAAATTTTAGATTTCACACTAACTTTTTCTGAAGTAAGTGCTCCCATAAATCTAGATATGTATGTAGCAACTGAAGTTGCTATAATTGCATAAATTATAATTTGACTACTTACCATCTTTTTCTCCAAATAAATAAGCAACAGTCCCAGCTATCAATCCTGCAAATAATAGTGACCACTCAGTAGAAAATAAATAGATTACTGGTCCTAAAGTTGTTCCTAAAATTACCGAAATTGATATGGCTATGTTTTTCATAGCGCCTATCATCATACAAAAAAAATAAATTGGATTTACAATCGCTAGTCCAATTAACATTTCTTTATTTAAAAGATCTGCTGCTAAGTAACCTATAACTGTCATAAGCACAGCAGTTAACCAAGTTCCAGTGCCAATGCCTATCCAAAAATCTATTCGATACTTTGTATTAATTTTTTTATAAGCATCTTTAGCAATTAACCACGATGAAACTGCTAGAAAATGACAAGATAAATAATATTTCCACTTAGGTTGGGATTTATGCTCTAGTAGAGGAAACAAAGAAACTGTCATTGGATAAAGTCTAAAATTAACTAACCAAACTGCTAAAAAAATATTTACAACAGATGCGCCTAATAATAATGATTCAGCCATTACTAATTGTCCGGGTAGTGCGTATGTAAAAAAACTTGAGGCTGCACTTTGTTGAATGTTAAATCCAGCATCTTTAAGTAAAGCTCCTAAAGCAACAAAACATGCCGCCAAAGGTAACGCCGGACTTCTTGCGCCTTTTAAAGATTTTAAACCTGTAAAAAAAGCTTGTGAGTTAATCATCCACCAAGGAATAATCTTCCTACATCTGGATTTTTTAAAAGATCATCCCCTTTGCCTGCAATAGCTGTTTGACCAGATACTAAAACGTATCCTATATCTGCAAACTCTAACCCTTTTTTTGCATTTTGTTCTACAAGTATTATTGTTTTCTTTTCTGCTTTTTGAAGATCTTCTAAAATTTCAAAAACCATATTTATATATTTTGGTTCCAAACCAATTGATGGTTCATCTACTAATAAAACTGATGGCTTCATAACTAATGCTCTTGAAATTTCTAATAATCTTCTCTCACCGCCTGATAAAACTTTTGCAGGTTGATTTCTTCTATTTCTCAATCTTTCATATTTTTGAAAAATTCTCTCAGCTTCCTCGTAAGCTTCGTCCTGTTTATCTTTAATGTATCCTCCCATTAAAAGATTTTCCTCAACTGTCATATCAGGAAATACTGAGTTATCTTGTAATATATAAGCTATGCCCACTTTACTAAGTTTCTGAGCAGGAGTTAATGTCGTAATTTCATTTCCTTCTAATTCAATTTTTCCATCAAAAATATTTGTAAAACCATAAATAGAATGAAGTATTGTAGACTTTCCTGCACCGTTAGGTCCTATTAAACATAATGATTGAGCCTTGCTTACTGTTAAGTCAAAATTATGTAGTATCTCCATTTTTCCGTAGCCAGCATTTAAGCCTCTTATTGTAAGATGAACGTCGTTAGGAGATAATTTATTTAAATCTTCTAAACCAGGTGCTTTACCTAAAACATCGTATTGATTTGCCATTACTGTGCTCCTAAATAAGCATCAACAACTCGCTTATCATTCTTAATTTGATCTGGTGAGCCCTCTGCTAGCATTTTACCGTGGGCTAAACAGAAAATTTTTTGGGCTAAACTCATAATTACTTTCATATTGTGTTCTATGACTAATAAAGTAATTCCATAATCTTTGTTTATTTTAATTAATCTATCTATAATTCCGTTAATTAAAGTTGGATTAATACCAGCTGTAGGCTCGTCTAATAAAAGCATTTTAGGCTCATTCATCAAAGCCATTGCTAATTCTAGTAATTTTTGCTGTCCAAATGATAAATCGCCTGCTCTCAAATTTCTTTTTTGATAAAGACCAACAAAGTTTAAAATATTTTCTGCTTTTTCAGTAAGTTCAACTGGTACTTTTGCAAAAATAAACCCTGAGTCGCTCGCTTTATGACTTATTAGCATGTTCTCTACGCAATTTAGTTTTGAATAAATTCTTGTTTGTTGAAAGGTTCTTAACAAACCAAGTTTAGCGACTGCCGGTACGGGCATTTCGGAAACTTCTGTATTATCAAAAACAATTGATCCTTTATCAATCGGATGAGTTCCAACAATAGAATTAAATAAAGTAGTTTTACCTGAACCATTTGGTCCTATTAAACCAACTATAGATCCCTGCTCTACCGAAACAGAAATATCTACGTTAGCTTGAACGCCGCCAAAAGATTTACTTACATTTTTAACTTGTAAAATACTCATTTTAATTCTACCTGTGCTTTACGATCTTTTTCATCTATCACTTCACCAAATCTTTCGGGATATTTTTCTCGCAACCAACCCATTAATCCTTCTGGGAAATAAACTACGATTACAACAATTAAAACTCCAAGCGCAACATACTGCCAGCCTAAAATTAATGTCCAAAGACCTTCTTTGAAGAAATGGAATAACGTTGCTCCAATTACTGGACCCCATAAAGTTCCTTTTCCACCAAGAATTGCCATTAGAACCATGAATACTC
>CACDQG010000034.1 GCA_902554785.1 uncultured Pelagibacteraceae bacterium | reverse complement strand
TTGTCAAATTTTATACCAACAATTTATTTTGGTGTTTTCACAGGTATTGCAATGTTGTTAGCAATGATTTCTGTTCTCACTTTACTACCTAAATTATTATTAATTTTTAAGCCTTTTGGTGAAGAAAACTAAAAGCAAGCATGATGAGCAACTTACTAGAAAATATAACAAATTCTGTAAATTTATTTGATGTTTTCATTTCTTTGATTTTTATTTATTGTATATTACAGTGTTTCCTTAAAGGTTTCTCCTTAAGTTTAATATCTTTTATGAAATGGGTGTTTGCAACTACTGTAACTATTATTTTAGTTCCAAGGTTGCAACCAGAGGTGAGTAATTATATCGAGTCTGATTTTATAAATAATATTGGACTCGGTATGGTCATATTTATAATTACATTATTTATTACAATAGTAATTGGTAAGGCCTTAGGTAGAGCCATGACTTGGACAGGTGTTGGTTCTATAGATAAAATTTTTGGTTTAATATTCGGTATTTTTAAAGGTTATGTGGTATCAGTGTGTATATTTTCCATACTAAATTGGTTTTATCCTTACAAAAATTGGGGTATATCAGCTGAGGATGCTATTTCATTTGATTTAATTAATAAAGGAAGCGAAATACTTATTGAAGAATTTCCTTCAAATGATGATTTCATTGATACAAAAGAAAAAATTGAAAAAATATAAATTAGATAAACTTAGAGAAGAGTGTGGTGTATTTGGCATATCAGACCATGAAGACGCCTCAGCTTTAGTTGCATTGGGTCTACATGCTTTACAACACAGAGGTCAAGAAGGTTGTGGAATTGTATCATTTGATGGGAAAAATTATCATTCAGAAAAAAGACAAGGGCTTGTTGGTGATCATTTTACAGACACAGAAACTTTAAAAAAATTACCTGGGACTTTTTCGATTGGTCATAATAGATATTCAACTACAGGAGAAACTTCTCTAAGAAATATCCAACCATTTTTTGCAGATTTACATATGGGTGGATTGAGTGTTGCACATAACGGAAATTTGACTAATGCGCTATTATTAAGAGAGTCTCTCGTAAAAGAAGGGGCAATTTTTAGAACTACAAGTGATACTGAAACTATTGTGCAATTAATTGCAAAATCAAAGAGAGATAAATTTTTAGATAAATTAATTGACGCTCTTTTTCAAATTCAAGGGGGATATTCATTAATAATGATGACAAATAAAAAATTAGTAGGAGTGAGAGATCCTTTTGGAATAAGACCGCTTGTTATCGGTAAATTAAAAAATTCTTTTATCTTTGCTTCAGAAACTTGTGCTCTCGATATAGTCGGAGCAACATTTATAAGAGAAGTAGAGAACGGTGAGATTGTTGTTATTGAAAATGGTAAACTTGATAGCATTAAGCCCTTTCCTAAACAAAAAATTAGACCGTGTGTATTTGAATACATTTATTTTGCAAGACCAGATAGCTTAATTAATGGAATATGTGCGTACGAATACAGAAAAAAATTAGGTATTGAACTGGCAAAAGAGACTGATTTAGATGCAGATTTTGTAGTGCCGGTTCCAGACTCTGGAGTACCAGCAGCCTTAGGATATGCAGAAAAATCTAAAAAAAATTTTGAGCTTGGTTTAATTAGAAATCATTATGTTGGTAGGACTTTTATAGAACCAACTCAAAACATAAGAAGTTTAGGTGTAAAGCTAAAATTAAGTTCAACAAAAACGATTGTGAAGAATAAATCTATTATTTTAATTGATGACTCACTTGTGAGAGGTACGACATGTCATAAAATCGTAAAAATGTTGTATGAAGCTGGATGTAGAGAAGTTCATGTAAGAATTGCTTGCCCAGAAATAAAATATCCAGATTTTTATGGTGTCGATATGCCTAGTCACAACGAATTACTTGCGTATAAAAGAAGTAATAAAGAAATGTGCAATTACATAAAAGCAAAAACGTTAAAATTTTTGAGTATAGATGGTCTTTATAAAGCATTAACTGGTGAAAATAGAAATCAAGTCTACCCTCAATTCAGTGATCATTATTTTACTGGAGATTACCCAATAAAACCATCAGATAGTCTACAAGGCCTTGGTGTAAAGCAATTATCTTTGCTGAGTGGAAAATCTAACAATTAATTTATAACTACTATTTTATTTTTTTTATTTAAAAATATTATTTTTTTACTTAAATAAATTGGATCGGAATTAAGTTTTGAAGGCAATTTATCAATTATTTCTAGTTTTCCGTATAAATCGAATTTCAAAAAATAAGAGTTTTCAAGATAAACAAATATTTTGTTGTTAAGTAATGCAAGTTTTTTAAAATTTGCTTTTCTCTTTTTAGAATTTAAAAAATCAGCAATTTTTTGATTTAGATCATATGAATATATTAGTTTTCCGTTTTTTATATTAATAGAAATTAAATAATTATTTTTCGAAATTAGAAATAAATAATCTGAAATTACAAGTGGTTGCGTAGAGGGTGAAAAATCATATTTAAAAATTACTGATCCATTGTCAGCATTAATTCCATAAAATGATCTGCTATTAGATGCGAATATAGTATTTTGATGATTAGTAATTTGATTGCCTAAAAATAAATTGTTAGGATCTAGGTCAGTAGACTGGTTTAAGTTTAAAAACCATAGGAGTTTCATATCATTTTTTTGAAAAGTATATAATGATCCATATGTATTAAGGAAAAAAAGGTAATTTTCATTTAAGGATAAACTATTTACAAATTGATTTTTAATTATTGTTTCCTCTGTTGGGATAAGTTTTAAAATTTCACC
>CACDQG010000033.1 GCA_902554785.1 uncultured Pelagibacteraceae bacterium | reverse complement strand
GAGGTATCGATAAAAATAAGACTAATGCGACAAAAAAAATTAAGAAAAGATATCTTAGAAAAAAAACAAATTTAAAAAATATTGAAAATTTGTTGTTAATTAATTTAAAAAATTTATTTATCATGTTTTTTATTTTTTTAACTAGTATATAAATTAAAAATCCAATTTATGAATAGCATAGATAAATTAATTGAAAATCTTAACAAGGAGCAAAAAGAGGCTGTTCTAAGTACAGAAGGTCCTAACTTGATAGTAGCAGGGGCGGGATCAGGAAAGACTAGAGTTCTAACAACAAGACTCATTTATATAATTGACCAAAAAAAGGCTTTTCCTAATCAAATTTTGTGTGTGACTTTCACAAATAAAGCAGCAAAGGAAATGCAAAATCGAGTCTTAAAACATTTAAAAGGTAGTTCTAAGGCGGTTCCTTGGCTAGGAACATTTCACTCAATAAGTGTAAAATTTTTAAGAAGGCACGCTGAGGCTCTTGGATACAAAAGTAATTTCACAATTTTAGACACGGAGGACCAAAAAAAACTAATTAGAAACATTGTTAAAGCCGAGAACTTAGATGCAAAAAAATTTTCTCCCCAATTAATAATGTATCACATTGATCAATGGAAAAATAAAGGATTATTACCCAAAGATGTAAAGTTAAAAAAACAAGGATCAATAACAAAATCAATTTTAAAAGTATATGAAATCTACCAAAACAAAGTAAAAGATTTGAATGCTTTTGATTTTGGAGATTTAATATTGTTTTGCGTAAAACTTTTTGAAGAAAATAAAGATATAAGACAAATATATCACAATAATTTTAAATATATTTTAGTAGATGAGTTTCAAGATACAAATTTTATTCAAAATAAATGGTTGAACTTATTGGTTAATGACAATCAAAATATATGTTGTGTTGGTGATGATGATCAATCAATTTACAGCTGGAGAGGAGCTGAAATTAAAAACTTTTTAACTTTTGATCAAATATACAAAAGTTGCAAAGTGTTTAAACTAGAGCAAAATTATAGATCAACAAAAAACATACTAGAAACAGCCTCACACTTAATCTCTAATAATACAAGCAGAGTCGGAAAAAAGTTATGGTCATCGGCTAATCACGGTGAGCTAGTCAAATTAAACTGTTACAGAACAGGTAAAGAGGAAGCGCAAGGTGTCAGTGATATAATTGAGAAAAAAATAAAAAAAAAATATTCTTTGAATGAAGTTTCAATTTTAGTAAGAGCAATTTATCAAACTAGAGAATTTGAAGAACGTTTTCTTCAAGTAGGTATCGGTTACAGAGTTCTTGGAGGTATAAAATTTTATGAAAGAGCTGAAGTAAAAGATGCGGTTTCATATTTAAGAATTATCAACCAAAAATATGATGATCTGGCTTTAGAGAGGGTGATTAATTCGCCAAAAAGAGGTATTGGGGAAAGTACACTAAATAAAATTCATACTTTTGCTAAAAATAATAAACTATGTCTTGAGGACTCTATCATAAAAATTTTAGAAAAAGGTGAATTTAAACCAAAGTTAAAAACCTCTTTTAATCAATTAATCAATATGATTCAAAAATGGAGAAGAGACTCGTTAAATATGAAACACTATGATCTGCTGAAAATGGTGATTGATGAGTCAGGATATTCTTCAATGCTTAAAAATAAAAAAGATTTAGAAAATGAGAATAGACTAGAAAATTTAAAAGAACTTTTAAGGGCTATGCAAGATTATGATAACTTACAAAGTTTTTTAGAACATGTCGCATTAGCAACCTCAATTGATCAAGAGTGGGAGGGTTCAAAAATAAATTTGATGACAATGCATGCCGCTAAAGGTTTAGAGTTTGATGTAGTATTTTTACCCGGTTGGGAAGAAGGTTTGTTCCCCCACCAAAAATCTTTGGAAGAGAAAGGAGATTTTGCCTTAGAGGAAGAAAGACGATTAGCATATGTTGGAATTACAAGAGCAAGAAAAGAAGCTTATTTATCATTTGCTATGAAAAGAGCTTACCATGGTGATTGGATGGACGCACTTCCTTCAAGGTTTATTAATGAAATACCTGATAACAGTGTAGAAAAAAATGAGGAGATTGCAAATGAAATAGAAGATTTTGAATTTAATCAAGACAATTCATTAGAATTCGAAAGTGAATATAGAAGCCCTGGCTGGGACAGATATAGAAAAAATAAATTATTGAAATGGAAAAAATAAAAAAATTAAGAAAGTTATTAATTGATGAGAATATTAGTGGATATATCGTTCCAAAAAACGATGAATTTTTTGGAGAATATATAGCAAATTATAATGAAAGGTTAAACTACATTTCAAATTTCAGTGGATCAAGTGGTTTTGCAATAATTTTAAAAGATGAAAATTATTTATTTGTAGACGGTAGATATACCTTACAGGCTAGCAAACAAAGTGCTAAATATTTTAAAATAATAACATTTCCAAATAAAATGCCATATGACATTTTTAAAAATAAGAAATTATCTATTGGCTTTGATCCAAAACTATTCACTAAAAAGACTTTAAAAATATTTTTTCATCATAAAAATAGTAAATTAGTACCAATTAAAAACAATTTAATTGATAAAATATGGAAAAGAAAACGGAAAAAGATAAAATCTAAATTTTATAGTTTGCCGAAAAATTCTGCTGGTACTAATTATAATTTTAAAATAAATAAAATAATAATAAATTTAAAAAAAAAAGGTGCAGACTTTCAATTTATTACTGCTAGTGAAAATGTTGCTTGGTTGCTTAATATAAGAGGTGCAGATGCAAGATATTCT
>CACDQG010000032.1 GCA_902554785.1 uncultured Pelagibacteraceae bacterium | reverse complement strand
TTGCTAAGAAAACTACAAGGTCATCTTTTTCAAATGTAGAGTTTGATCTTGGAATAATTACTTTTTTGTTTCTTATAATTGCACCAATTCTTATATCTTCAGGGAGGTTTGAGTCTTTTATCTTTTTATTCAATAATTCAGATTTTTCTAAAATTTTTGCTTCTATAAATTCATATTCTCCATCTAAAACAGAGTAAACAGTTCCAATAGTTCCTCTATGAACATGTTCCATTATTCTAGATACAGTTGTCATTCTTGGGTCAACTAAATCATCAATATTAAGTGAGTCTTGTAAAAGGTTGTAATTAGACTTATTTACAATAGCTATCGTTCTTTTTTTTAATCCTGATTTTTCAGCTAATACACAGGCCATCATATTATTTTCATCATCATTGGTTAATGCTAATACTGTTTCTGAACCCTCAAGATTTGCTTCTTTCAAAATTTCTTCGTCCAAAGCATCACCATTTATGACTATTGAAGACGATAAATCATTAGCAATTTCTTCGGCTCTTTTTTTGTCTTTTTCGATTATCTTAATTCTTAAATCCTCAAAATTTTCCTCTAGCATTTTAGCTAAGTTCAAACCTATATTTCCTCCCCCTATAATTAAAACATTCTTAGAGACTTTTTCATCATGGCCAAAAGCTTTCAATATTGGGTTTAATTGATCGCTACTAACAACTACATAGACATTATCATCTTCAAGAATTTGATCATTTTTTTTAAGATAGATAAATTTATCTTTTCTTAATGCTCCAACAATATTAGCCTTAAAATCTGGAAATTTTTCGGTTAGTTTTTTCAATGGAATATTTTTAATTGGACAATTTTTTTCAATAGATATTTCAAGCATTTTAACTTTATCGCTAGCAAAAGGTACGTTATCGAGTGCCCCTGGGGCTTCAAGTCTTCTGAATAATGATTTAGCTACCTCTACTTCTGGAGATATAATTACATCTATTGGAATATTTGATTTATTAAAAAGTTTACCCCATTTTCCCTCTAAAAAGTCTCTAGTTCTGATTCTAGCTATTTTTTTAGAAACGTTGAATAACGAACTTGCTAATTGGCAAACTATCATGTTTGTTTCATCATTTCTTGTAACTGCAATGATCATGTCTGCATTTTCAGTGCCTGCGTTTTCAAGGACAGTTGGAAGTGAAGCTCTACCCACTATACCCTTTACATCCTGAGTATCATTTATTTTTTTTATGTCTTCTGAAGATTGATCAATTACAGTTACTGAGTGACCTTGAGCAGAAAGTTGTTTGCTTATGGAGAAGCCAACTTTTCCAGCTCCACATATAATTATATTCATCTTAATTTATGCCTTTAATTCCAAGCTCTTTTAATTTTCTATGAAGTGCAGAACGTTCCATTCCAATAAAATCAGCTGTTTTGGAAATATTTCCATGATTTTTTTTTAGTTGGGTGGTTAAATATTCTTTTTCGAAATGTTTCCTTGCCTCTTTTAGAGGAGATGTAAATGTTTTGTCTAATAATTTTTTACTTAAATCTGTTTTAAATGATGGGCTTAAAGTGTCTTCTATTAATTTGTTTATATTGCTTTTGGACTCATTAGCAGAAAGTATCGTAATTCTTTCAATTAAATTTCTTAGTTCTCTTACGTTTCCAGGCCAGTTGTAAGTGTATAAATTATCATTATTAATATCTATTTTAGGCTGTTGTACTCCATTCAATTCAGAAAGTTTTTCTTTAAAATAATCTACTAATAAAGGAATATCCTCTGTTCTTGAATTAAGTGATGTAAGTTCTATCGGCATAACATTTAATCTATGATAAAGATCCTCCCTAAATTTATTGATTTTTACTAATTCATTTAAATTTTTTGAAGTAGAGGATATTAACCTGATATTTACACTAATATTTTTTTTGCCTTTTAGTCTTTTAAATTTTTGATCAATTAGAACTCTTAAAACATTCGCTTGAGTTTCATATGGTATTTCCGAAACTTCATCAATTAATAAAGTGCCTTTGTTAGCCCTCTCTAGTGCTCCAAATGAAATATTTCCATCTTCAAATTCTTCTCCGAATAATTCTTTTTCATATGTTTTTTCTTTAAGTAGTGCAGCATTTATAATTATAAAAGGTTCCTTTGATCTTGGAGAATTTTTGTGAATTTTTCTGGCCACTAATTCTTTACCAGATCCAGTTGGACCAGAGATAAGAACTCTACTTTCAGATGTAGCTAATTTTTCAATGATTTTTTTTACTTTTAAAATAGAAGAACTTTGTCCTATAAGATCAAAAGAGTGAAAAAGTTTATTTTCAATTAAATCTTTTTCTTTTCTAAGCTCTGAGCTCTCCAATGCGCGATTAACATAATTTAATATTTTTTCCTTAGAGAATGGTTTTTCAATGAATTCATAGGCTCCAAGCCTTGTAGCCTCAACAGCAATTTGGACAGTAGCATGACCAGAAATCATTATAACTGGCACTAATCGATCTTTACTTGCAACAAACTTCAAAAGATCTATTCCGTCTTTGTCTGTTTTATCTAATTTAATATCTATTATAGCTAAATCAGGTAATTTTTTATTAATTTCAAATATAGCTTGATCATAATTAGCTGCTGATCTTACTAAATAATTCTGCTCTTTGAGAATATTGCTCACAAGCAATCTAATATCTGGATTATCGTCTACAACTAAAATTTCTCTATGCATCAGCTTTTGGTAATGAAATTACAACAAGAATTCCTTTTCTGTTTTTTTTGTTTGAAATTATAAAATTACCTGAGTGTTCATTAATAATTTTAGAAACTATAGGCAAACCTAAGCCTGTTCCTGTTTTTTTTGTTGTGAAGTAAGGTGTCATTGCTTTTTTTGCGTCTGTAATGCCTGGCCCATTATCTGTTATTCTACAAACTATATAGTCATAATTATCGGTAATTTCTATGTCAATATTACCCTTAAATTTAGGGTTTTTTTCAATTATTTCCATAAATCCTTCCTCTGAATTTTTAATTAAATTAA
>CACDQG010000031.1 GCA_902554785.1 uncultured Pelagibacteraceae bacterium | reverse complement strand
TAGCATTCTAAAATCTATTAAATCATCTGATTTAAAAGTAAAGTTTAAAGAGGCCCCTAAGGTGGATTTAGAGATAGTTTCATTAGTGCATCCTAAGAAACACATTGAACAGATATTTGCTAATATTCCAAAAGAAGGAATTATAGGTGTTGAGAAAGAGCCGTATGCAGATACAATGTTATGTCCTGATAGTGAGAATGCAATTTTAAGATCTTGCGGTTCAGGTATTGCCGCGTGTGATGATTTAATTAAGAATAATGAGAGAGTTTTTTGTGCAGTTAGACCCCCAGGTCATCACGCAGAAACTGTTCGAGCTAATGGCTTTTGTTTCATTAATAATGTTGCAGTAGCTGCAAGATATTTACAAAAACAATATAATATTGGAAAAGTAGCTATTATTGATTTTGATGTTCATCATGGTAACGGAACCCAAGAAATCTTTTTTAAAGATAAGTCTGTTGCTTATGGGTCCTCTCATGAATTTCCATTATTTCCAGGAACTGGTGCTGAAAATGAAACTGGTGTAGGTAATATTTATAACGCTACTTTAAAAGCTGGCATAAAAAGTAAAGAATTTATCGATATTTTTGAAAAAAAAGTTTTAACTCCCGTAGATAAATTTAAGCCAGAAGTTATTTTAATTTCTGCTGGTTTTGATGCCCATAAAAGAGACCCTCTTGCAAATATAAACTTAGAATCTAGTGATTTTTTTACGATTACAAAAAAAATAATTGAAATTGCTAATATTCATTCTAAAGGAAGAGTAATTTCTTTTTTGGAAGGTGGTTATGATCTACAAGCTTTATCCGAAAGCATAATTGAGCACCTTAAAGGGTTAAAGACCCATATTTGACCAGTTATCAGGATCTTCAAATTTCTCTATTTCTTTTTTTGTTATAGGTCTAAAAAGATAATAAATAATATATGCCGTTAAAAAAAATACAAAAATTGAATTCATTAATTGATATTATCAAATTTTGATTAAATTTTATCAATAAAATCTCAATATTTTCGTATTTTTTTATTCACACAGCACCCAAATCGTTCACATATAAAGGTGATTTAATAAACCAAAAGTTTAGAATCCGACTCATGGATCCGATTATAGTTCTAGCTGCTGGTATAATTCTTGTGGTAACAGGAGCAATAGATCCTTTAATTAAAAATAAAGAAGACGTAGCCCAAGCACCTAAAACTGAAGTTTCAACGCCTGCTCCAGAGCCTAAAAAGGAACCAGAGCCAGAGCCAGAGCCAGAACCAGAGCCAGAGCCGGAACCAGAACCTGAGCCAGAACCAGAACCAGCTAAAGAACCGGAGCCAGAGCCAGAAACTGAACCAGCTCCTCAAACTGAAGAGCCAAAAGAACAAGTCAACGCTGAAACCAACCAAGAACAAGACGCCAAACCCGAAGAAGATGAAGTGAAACCAGTTACAGAAGAAACACCAATTGAAGAACAAAAAGAAGGATTAAGCATTGTAGATATCATGTTGTACATTCTAGGCGCTATTGCAGTAATTGCTGCTGGAATATATTTCTTTATGAGAAGAGAACCATCTCCACAAAGTGCAGCAGATATTGCAAGATCTCAATCACAGGAACCAACACCTGAACTGCAGCCAGAACCTGAACAGCCAGTTCAAGAGGAAACACCAACAGAAACTACTCAAGAAGAACCTCAATCAGAAAATACTGACCAATCATCTAACACAGATCAATCATCTAATAATGATGATGAAAATAATAACAGATAAATTAAAATTTCTTTCCACCTTCAAGATAAGCACACTTTTCGCAAGTTTTTTCAATTTTAGGTGGTTCATCTAAATTTAGAACATCTTTCATTTCAATTAATTTTTTCTCTATCCAATCAGTATTTACTCGGTATGGAATCAGCGTAGTTTTAAAATCTATCTTATTATCAAATTTATTATTTGTTTTTTCTCCATTACAAACATAAAAAAAAGTTCGGTCTGAAACTTTAAAATTCATTTTTCTTAAGATGTGAACATAAATGTCCATCTGTAATTTATAACTTAGATGCCATTCAGCATCGAGATAAGAAGATACTGTTATAGGATAAGTTGACGATTGAGCTTTATAATCTACAACAACTAATTTTTTTTCAGTCAAATCAAACCAAATATCATCAATACCTCCATGAATTATAAGGTTTGTATTTTCATCCAAATATGAAATGCCACCTTTTAAAGAATTTCTCCACACATCTAAATCTTTGTGTTTATAAGGAACAAAGTTGAGTTTATGTTTAATCATAATTGGATGGGGTTTTTGTTCTTTTCTATATTGATCAAATTCTTTCTTTAATAATTCATCGACTGTAACGTTTAGAGCCCATCCAGGCATTGAGGGTTCTTTTAGTCCTTTTACACGATCTAAATAAAAGCACCTTTTACAGCTCATAAAGTTGAAAAATTTAGACCTACTTATCTTAAAAGGAGTATTAGATTTTTTATCGTAAATTGAAGCTTTTCTTGTTCTGAAAGATACAGCGTCTTTCATTTAAATTTGTTTTAATCTTTTAAGCACTTCAGCCTTATCTAAGGAGAGAATAACATCATAAAGACCAGGTCCAAATCTAGAACCAACCAGCGCTATCCTTAAAGGTTGTCCTACACCTTTAAAATTAGTTTTATGTTTATCAATTAGAGACTTTATTAAAGGTTCTAAAGTTTCTCTAGATAATGTGGAAAGTTTCTCATATTCATTAATAAATTCAGTTATTATTTTTTTTGATAAATCATCAATTAACTTTTTATCATCTGCGCTAATCTCAATTTTATCTTTGATAATGTATTGAGCATTATTCCAAATATCCTCTAAAGTTTTTGCCTTATTTTTTAAAAAACCCATAGATTTAAAAAGAATGCTTTCTTTTGAATGATTTAAAGGTTTCTTATATTTTGAAACATATTCTTTAAAAAAATTAAAAAGATCTTTCTGATCGATACTCTTTATATATGTCTCATTAATTGAATAAATCCTATTCATATCTAATTTTGAAGGTGATTTTCCAACACCACTTAGATCAAATAAATCTATACTTTCCTGCTTTGTAAAAATTTCTTTGTCTTTGTAAGACC
>CACDQG010000030.1 GCA_902554785.1 uncultured Pelagibacteraceae bacterium | reverse complement strand
TCTTATAGAATTATTTAAGAAAGCGCCTCCACCTAAGGAAATGACACATTTTTGTTTACTAAGCACCTTTAAAGTGACATCATTCTCAAGTTTTCTAAAGTAACTTTCGCTTTTTCTCTTGAAAATTAAATTAATAGAGCAGCCCTCATTTTTTTCAATTACTTTATCTACATCGATGAATTTGTAAGTAAGCTTTTCAGCTAGTCCTTTACCTATTGTAGATTTACCCACACCCATCATCCCAGTTAAAACGAGGCTTTTATTCAATTAATTTCCTGATTTTGAATTTGATTTTTCATAAATTTGTCTTATTTATTGAGTTTAAATTAAATCTTAAACTATGCAACTTAAATACAACAGACAAACAAGTTTTGGTAGCACTTTATTAAAAACATTAATTAAACTGTTAATTGCTATTATTGTTTTTGTGATAGCGATTTTTTTAATTGAGAAAATAAATTTTCCAAGCCCTAAAAAAAAATTCGATATAAATATCACAAATGATATCAAAAAGCTTTAAACTTCTATCAGGTTTAATATTTATCTTTTTTTCGACCATCTTGTGTAGTGAGGAAAAAATTGATATTTGGAAAAAGGAAAAAATTAATCCTGAGAAATCAATTAACTCTTCTAATAAAAAAACAAACTTAGAAAAAGCAAATAAGGTAAACCCTAGTGAAAATATTAAAATTGAAGATGGATCTTTCGATAAATTAGTCGAGAGAAGGGTTTTTGGCGTATATGATCCCGGCAAAAACAATTTTGATTTAAATATGTGGTCCACTACAAATGCAGAAGATGTTACATCAAGCATAAAAAGATTGAAAAAAATAAAATTATCAAAAACTTCTAATGATATTTTAGAAAATATTTTACTTTCTTTTTCTTACCCCCCTAAAGGTATGGGAGAAAAAGAGTTTGCGAGTTTAAAAGTTAATTGGCTTATTGATAACAATCGATCAGATTTAATAGAAGAATTTTTGAAACAAAATAAAGAATTTGAAGGAAAAGGTAAAGCAGTCCAATATTTGGTAGATGAAAAAATTGCTCAAGCAAATATTAAAGAAGGATGTGAAAAAATTGAATTTATCGACAGTACTATAAAAGATGCTTATCTAGAAAAATTTAAAATTTACTGCTTAGTATTCAACAAAAAAAATTCTCAAGCTCAACTTTTGTTGGATTTATTGAGAGAACAAAATCAATCTGATAAATTTTTTGATGATAAAATAAACTATCTTCTTGGTATTTCTAGTAAAACATCGAATAATATAAATGAAAAAAATTTACTAAATTTTTATCTTTCGAGTGTGACAATAAAAGATTTCAATTTTACACCGTCTTCAAATACCAGAAAAGAAATTTGGAAATATTTAAATGCAGCAAATTTAATTAAAATTGAAGATATAAACGACAAAGCTAAAATAAGAGATCTTGAAATTGCAGCGAACCAGGGGCAAGTAGATAAAAAAATAATATTTAATATTTACCAACAAATGGAATTCAGCCTGAATACCTTGATAAGAGCAAAAAATCTTTATCCAACATTAGATAAAATAGATGCTAGAGCGTTAATTTATCAAAAATATCTTTTGTCAGAAAGTGCAGACACTAAAGTAGAATATCTATTTATACTTGAAGATTTATTTAGAGAAGAAAAAATATTAGATATTTATTCTAATCTGTTGAGTGAACAATTAAAGGAAATAGGTTTAGAAAATATTCCAAACAAATATAAAGAGGTTGCAAGTGATAGAATTTATTCTAGTAATGAGATAAGTATTAGCAAAGTAAAATATAATGATAAAATTTTACATCAATCAAAAATAATAAAGTTTTATCTGGAAAATGAAGAACAAAAAAAGATACAAAAAGACATAGATAAAATATTTAAAAAAATTGGAAAAAATAGAAAATATTTTTATTCAGCTAAAGATTTAGCGTTAGTCGATGCCTTAATGAAGGATGGCTTTAAAATTCCAGATAGTTTTAAAAGAGAAGAGTTAGCAGTTAAATATGATGTACCTAAAAATTTGCTAAATTTAATAGAAAAAAAACAGAATGCCTATCTAGCATTAAAAATTGTTGAAATAATTGGTGAAGATGAACCATATCAATTAGACCCAGAGACAATTTATTTTATTACAAATCTTCTTAATGAAACCAATTTAATTCAGATTAGAAATAAAGTTCTTATTTCAGCACTACCACAAAGAGTTTAATTACAATATAGTAATTAAATAATGTCTAAGAGAAAAATTATAATCGAACCAGATCCAATACTTAGAAAAACTAGCCAATTAGTAGAAAACGTAGATAGTGATTTGAGAAGTCTAATGGATGAAATGTTAAAAATTATGTATCAAGCTCCTGGAATTGGCTTAGCTGCTGTTCAGATAGGGATACTAAAACGTTTGATAGTGATAGATATTTCAAAAGATGATCAAAAAAAAGAACCTTTATTTTTTGTAAATCCAAAAATAACTTTTCAATCAAAAAAAACTTCAGTTTATGAAGAGGGGTGTTTATCACTGCCCGGACACTTTGCAGAAATAGAGAGACCTGCTGAATGTCATGTTAGTTATGTTGATTATGATGGAAAAAATCAAGAATTGAAAGCCAGCGGTCTTCTAGCTACTTGCGTTCAACATGAAATAGACCATTTAAATGGAGTCTTATTTATAGATTATTTATCAAAATTAAAAAAAGATATGATAATTAAAAAATTAATTAAACAAAAAAAAGAAATTAATAAAATTGTGCTTTAGATTAAATGGCTTTAAAAATTATATTTATGGGAACACCAGAGTTTTCAGTTCCAATTCTTGAGTCAATTCATAATTCTAAGCATAAAGTTATTGAAGTATACACTCAGCCACCCAAAAAAAAAAACCGTGGACAGTTGATTAATCTCACACCAATTCATGAATTTTCTAATAAAAATAATATTAACGTAAGATGTCCTGATCAACTTAATACTGAGGAAGAGTTTAATAATTTAAAAAAACAAAAACCTGATGTAGTAGTTGTAGTAGCATACGGAAAGCTTCTACCATCGAAATTTTTAAACTTTGAAAACATAAAGTTCATAAATGTGCATGCTTCATTGCTTCCTAAGTGGAGAGGAGCAGCTCCTATTCAAAGATCAATCATGAATTTAGACAAAGAAACTGGAATATCTATTATGAAAATAATTCCTAAATTAGATGCAGGACCAGTAATGATGAAATCTAAAATAAAAATTTCAAAAGATTCCGATTTTTTAAGTTTAAGCAAAGAATTATCGGTGCTTGGCGCAGATATGATATTAAAGTCGTTGGACTCTATTGAAAAAAATTCAGAAAATTTTATAGATCAAGTTGAAAGAGAAGCAACGTATGCTAAAAAAATTGATAAAAAAGAGTCAAAAATAGAGTGGAATACAGAAGCAAAAAACATTATTGCGAAAATAAATGCTTTATACCCAACTCCAGGATCCTGGTTTCAATACAAAGATTCAAGACTTAAAATAATAAAAGCTGTTGAGGTTGAAAAAGAAGGTAGGCCAGGGGAAATTAT
>CACDQG010000029.1 GCA_902554785.1 uncultured Pelagibacteraceae bacterium | reverse complement strand
TTTATATACCAGATAGAAAGAAAGAGGGATATGGTCCCTCTGTAAAGGCCTTTAAGAACTTAATAGAGAAAAATGTAAAATTAATTTTTACAGTTGATTGTGGGACTTTGTCCTTTGAAGCAATAAATTACGCATATCAAAATAATATAGATGTTATCGTAATTGACCACCATCAATCTGAAGTTAACTTACCTAAGGCATATTCAATTATAAATCCAAATAGACTCGATGATAGATCAAACTTAAATTATTTATGTGCGGCAGGTGTAGTATTCATGTTTTTAGTATCACTTAATAAAGAACTCAGGTTTATACATTGGTTTAAAGAAAATAATACTAACGAACCAAATTTAATCAATTTTTTAGATTTAGTTTCATTAGGAACGGTTTGTGATGTAGTTCCTCTTACTGGATTAAATAGAGCTTTAGTACATCAGGGTTTAAAGATAATTAAAATAAAAAGAAATTTAGGTTTAAAAACTTTAATTGATATTTGTAATATCCAAACACATCCTAATGCATATCATATAGGATATGTTTTAGGTCCAAGAATAAATGCTGGAGGTAGAGTTGGAAAATCTTCACATGGAGCGAATTTATTGTTAAGCAACAATCCAAAAGATGTTTTTAAAATAGCCTCGGAACTAAACGAATTTAATAAGGAGAGACAACTTCTAGAAAAGAATGTTTTTGATAAGATTTTAAGTGAAGTTAATAAATATTTAATTGATCCAGTAATAATAATTAGTGGAAAAAATTGGCATGAAGGAGTAATTGGTATTGTAGCTTCAAAGTTAAAAGACAAGTTTAATAAGCCAGTGATAATAATATCTATAGATGGAGAAGTAGGTAAAGCTTCAGCAAGGTCAATATTTGGTTTTGACATTGGTGCAATAATAATAAGAGCTGTTCAAGAAAAAATATTAATTAAAGGAGGTGGGCATAAAATGGCAGGCGGTTTTTCAATAAAAAAAGAAAATATCGATCGTTTCAAAAATTTTATATTTAAAAAATTTAAAAATATTAACGAAGATTTAACAAAAGAAAAACCTTTATTCCTAGATAGTATAATTTCATCTACTGCACTTAATTTGGAATTTTATAGAAAGATTAATATTTTAGCTCCATTTGGCTCTGGTAATCCAGAACCAAAATTTATGATAGAAAATCTAAAACCTATAAATAGTAAAATTATAAAAGATAAACATATAAAATCTGTTCTTCTATCTCCGGATGGATCTATAGTTAAAACAATTGCTTTTGATTCTGTACAAAATGAAATTGGAGCATATTTACTCAACAAAAACAGCAAACCTTTTAATATTGCAGGTAAATTGTCCTTAAATGAATGGATGGGGCAATCAAATGTAGAGTTTATTATCGATGATATTTCTGTTAATAAAACAATCAAAAAAATGGTCCCATCGTCTATCGGTTAGGACAGTTGGTTTTCATCCAACAAAGAGGGGTTCGATTCCCCTTGGGACCGCCAAAATAAATGTATAAAATCGCAATTATAGAAGAGTTTCATAAATCAGGATTAAAACTTTTTGATAATAATAATCAAAATTTTAAATATGATATCATAAATGATGCATCCGAAAATAATCTCAAAAAATTGCTCCCACAATATGATGGGTGTACTCTAAGAGTTTCTAAACTTACAGAAAATATTTTGGACAAATGTGATAAACTAAGAGTTATTTCAAGACATGGAGTTGGATATGACAATATTCATTTAGATACATTAAAAAAAAAGAATATTTCTTTACTTATAACAGCTAATGCAAATGCAATCGCTGTTGCTGAACATGTAATGTATTTGATGCTAAGTATTTCAAAAGGTATAGTTTCTCATGATAATTCTGTTCGAAAAGGGCTTTTTAAAAAAGGTATTAGAAATATTCAAACTTTAGAATTACATAAAAAAGAAATTTTAATAATCGGATTTGGAAGAATTGGCAAATCTTTAATAAAAAAATGTAAAAGTTTTGAAATGAAGATTAATATTTTTGATCCATTTGTTGATGATAAAACAATAAGCTCTTTGGGATGTAATAAAGTTAATGATTTAAATAATGCTTTTAAAACAGCTGATTATATTACTTTACATGTTCCTCTTAATGACAAAACTAAAAATATGATAAATGAAAATTCTTTAAAGAATATGAAAAAAACTGCAATAATTATTAATACTGCTCGTGGCGGTGTAATTAATGAAAGAGATTTAGATAAGGCTTTAAGAGAAAAAATTATTTTTGGTGCTGGAATTGACGTATTTGAAAAAGAACCAATCGATCTCGATAATCCTTTAATTAAAAATGATAGAGTATTGTTAAGTCCTCACTCTGCAACTTTTACTGATGAATGCAAAATAAGAATGGCAAAACAAACAGTTCAAAATATAATTGATTTTTTTGAAAATAAGGTTGATAAATCAATGATAGTAAAATTATGATTGATATAACTAGGAAGTTAAAAAACTTTGGTCCATTAGAAATACTAGTAATAAGTTCCATTACATATGTTGTCATAATGCTAATATGGACAGCATCAACAAGATCCGAAGTTTTACAGAAGGCAAATGATATAAAATCAAATCATAAATTAGTTGTGGACTTTATTAATAATGAAGTAAATACATGTAGTTCAAACATAGAGGGTTTAACTTCATGGGGTGAGAAATGTAATTCTGTTTGGACTTCTGATAAAATCGTAAGTTATCTGTTATCTAACATTGATTTAAAAAACCCGTACTCAATTAATAAACCTTTAATACAAATTTCTCAGGACCCTAGAATTCAGGCAGAAGGAAAAGCAGGTCAATCCACTGACAAAGGTATAATTTTTGTTTCTTCAAATAATTTTGAGTCGACGGCAGGATCCGAGTGGGTAGTTGGAACTTGCATAAAGTCACCTTGTGTAGCTGCTGGAAATAATGAATTAGTCTCAGTGTACCGTTAATCAATAATTTGGAAACCACATTGTTTTGCAGTTTTATTTAGATAATCGAAACCAATTTTTGCATATTTAAATGGATTTGCCTTAGCAGGATCTTGCTCGGCTTCTACTACAAGCCATCCTGAATAATTTTTTTTCTTCAAAGCATTTAAGAAAGGTATGTAGTCAATACAACCGTCACCTGGCACAGTAAATGCTCCATCTAAAAATGCTTGTCTAAATGTTGCATCATTTCTAAGTGATTTTTCTAAAATATCTTTTCTAATATCTTTGCAATGCACATGTATTATACGTTCATAAAAATTTTCTACTAATTTAATAGAGTCACCTTGAGCAAACAACATATGACCGGTATCAACTAATAATTTAACTGTATCTTTTGTATTTTCTATAAGTCTACTAGTATCTTCCTCGGTTTCTATTATTGTTCCCATGTGATGATGATAGGCCAACGGCATATCTTCATCTATCATCATTTTACTAATCTCATTAATTGAATTAATAAATTTTTTCCAGTCATCTTTATTTAATTTAGGTCTTTTTGATAATGGTGTTATAGGATCTCCTTGGATAGAGTCAGTTACCTCAGCAAAAACCATGCAAGGAGCGTCACAATCTTTGAATAATTTAAGTTGTTTTTGCATAAGTTCAAATTCTTCTTTTGGCGATCTTTTTAATAGTTGAGCACCATACCAGCCTGAACATAATTTAAGATTTTCCTTTTGAAGCTTTGGAATAAGTTCTTTTGAATTCATTGGAAATTTTCCACCAGACTCAATTCCTGCAAAGCCTGCCATACTTGCTTCTTTTAAACATTGCTCTAATGGAGTTTTGCCACCTAATTCAGGCATATCGTCGTTACTCCATGCAATTGGCGCTATTCCTAATCTTATCGACATAGTTTTAAGAAAGTATTAAT
>CACDQG010000028.1 GCA_902554785.1 uncultured Pelagibacteraceae bacterium | reverse complement strand
TTTTTAAATTACTAGAATTTTCATTCAGGTCTTTTTTATTTAATATTTGCAATCTTTCAAATTTTTTAACTAAACCTAGCGCTAAACTTTCAAGATCCTTTGTAATATTTTGGTCATCTGCGAATTCTACTTCGCAAGTCAAAAAGTTTTTTTCACTTTCGTTGTGTTTTATTATTTTTACTCTCTTTTCTCCCTCAACTAAAACTTTTACTGTTCCGTCTGGAAGTTTTAAAAGTTGCAATATTTTGCTTAAACATCCATATTGATATAAATCTTTTGAATTAGGATCATCAACTTCAGAATTTTTTTGAGTAACTAAAATTATTGTTTTATCAGATTTCATAGACTCCTGAAGTGCTTTAATTGATTTCTCTCTTCCAACAAATAACGGCACCACCATTGAAGGGAAAATAACTATGTCTCTAAGAGGTAAAAGAGGTTTTAGATAAGATGTTTTCATCATACATTAATATGGCTATTAATTTACTAATTTCAAGAAACAAATTATTACTATGCTACTGATGTTGATGGTTTTTTACCATATGTGACAATGGGCTCTGAATCACCTTTTACTGAAGAACTGTCAACTGTCACCTTTATTACATTCTCCATATCAGGTAACTCAAACATTGTTTTTAAAAGAATATTTTCTAAAATTGACCTCAGTCCTCTTGCTCCGGTTTTTTTTGCTATAGCTTTTTTTGCAATTTCTGAAATTGCATCATCATTAAATTCTAAAACCACTTCTTCAAATTCAAATAGTCTTTGATACTGTTTTATAAGAGAATTTTTTGGCTCTTTTAAAATCTTTACTAAAGATTTTTCATCTAGATCATCTAGAGTTGCAATTATCGGCATCCTTCCAATAAATTCTGGTATTAGTCCATATTTTATTAAATCTTCTGGCTCTAACATTTTCATAGTTTCTGATAAAGGTTTTTCTTTAAAATTTTTAACTTTAGCTCCAAATCCTATTGAACTTCCTTTTCCTCTACTTTCAATAAGCTTGTCTAATCCAGCAAAAGCTCCTCCACAGATAAATAAAATATTTGTTGTATCCACCTGTAAAAATTCTTGTTGAGGATGTTTTCTTCCTCCTTGTGGCGGAACACTGGCAATAGTGCCTTCCATAATTTTAAGCAAAGCTTGCTGCACTCCCTCACCTGAAACATCTCTTGTGATTGATGGGTTCTCTGATTTTCTACTAATTTTGTCAACTTCGTCTATATAAACTATTCCTCTTTGAGCCTTTTCAACATTATAATCAGCTGCTTGTAACAACTTCAAAATTATATTTTCAACATCCTCTCCTACATATCCAGCTTCAGTTAAAGTTGTAGCATCAGCCATTGTGAATGGAACATCTAGTATTCTGGCTAAAGTTTGTGCTAATAAAGTTTTACCGCATCCTGTTGGTCCAACTAGTAGGATATTTGATTTTGATAATTCAATATCTTTATTATTTTTTGTTTCATGGCTTAATCTTTTATAATGATTGTGAACTGCAACAGATAAAATTTCTTTAGCAAATTTTTGACCAATTACGTAATCATCTAAAACACTGCAAATTTCTTTTGGCGACGGTACTCCATCTTGATGCTTAACCAAAGAACTTTTGTTTTCCTCTTTAATAATGTCCATACATAATTCAACGCACTCATCACAAATGAATACTGTTGGTCCAGCTATCAGCTTTCTTACTTCATGCTGACTTTTTCCACAGAATGAACAATAAAGAATATTTTTGTTGTTTTTATCTGACATAACGAATCAATATAACTAATATAAAACTCAAATATTTGCTTATCAAGTTGAAGTTGTAAATGTTGCTATATATTGTGCTTTATTTTCTCTTTTCCACAACTGAGTCTATTAACCCAAATTTTTTTGCTTCCTCAGCAGTCATAAAGTTATCTCTTTCAAGGGCCTCTGATATTTCTTTGACTGATTTTCCAGTGTGTTTGGAATAAATGTTATTTAGCCTCTCTTTGAGAGAAAGTATTTCTTTTGCGTGAATTTGAATATCAGTAGCTTGACCTTGAAAACCAGCAGATGGTTGATGCACCATGATTCTTGAATTGGGTAAAGAATACCTTTTTCCTTTCTCTCCAGCAGATAATAAAAAGGATCCCATCGAAGAGGCTTGGCCAATACATAAAGTTGAAACTGGAGAGTTTATGTATTGCATTGTATCATAAATACCTAAACCTGCGGTAACCAAACCACCCGGACTATTAATATAAAAATTTATTTCCTTATTTGGGTTTTCAGACTCCAAAAATAATAATTGTGCTGTTACAAGTGAAGCTACAGCATCATTTACTGGTCCAACTAGAAAAACTATTCTTTCTTTGAGTAATCTTGAATAAATATCATATGCTCTTTCGCCTTTACTAGTTTGTTCAACTACCATAGGTATTAAGCTATTCATTTTTTCTTCGAAATCCCGACTCATAGTTGACTTATACAACTATTGATTACTTTTTACTAATTTTTTTTGATTTTGGTTTGCTCTTAGAAGAAGATTTAGTTTTTGTTGATTGGATCTTATCTATATTTGGTTTATTAAACTCTGAAATTATTTTTTCTGCCTCTTTTGTATCGATCTCTAAGGTTTTAAGTTCCACCTTTGATTTTATTAAATCTATTATTTTTTCTTCATAAATTGATCCTTTTAAGCTTTGAGACGCGCTTGGATTTTTTTGATAATATTCCAAAATCATTTTCTCTTGTCCAGGCATACCTTTTATTTGTTTCTGGATTTCTGCTCTGACTTCTTCATCTGATACTTTTAAATTATTTTTTTCACCAAATTCGTTTAAAAGTAATCCAAGTTTAATTCTTGATTTAGCAATTTTCTCATTATTTGATTTATGTTTTTCTTTTTCTTCAGGCTTTAAACTTTTTGTCATAATATCAATCTCTTGATCAATTAAATTTTTTGGCAAATCTAAATTATGATTTTTTTCAATCTGATCTAAAATCTCTTTTTTTGTAATTGAGTTTAACGCTTGCGAATATTGACTTGATATTTGTTTTTCTATTAATTTCTCTAAATCTGAAATATCTTTCGCTCCCATTAATTTTGCAAAATCATCATCGATCTTTGTTTCTAAAGGCCTCTTTACATCTAAAATTTGGCATTCAAATTTTGTATTTTTGTTTGCTAGTTCTTTTTTTGGATGATTAGCGGGTAAAACTGCTTCAACTAATTTTTTTTCTCCTTTCTTAACACCAACTAATTGTTGGTCAAACCCTTTTAAGAATAAATCTTTTCCAAGCTCGATTTGAACTCCTTTACCTTCGCTTCCATCAAATTTATTACCATCTAAAGTAGCAGAATAGTTAAAAACAACTTGATCGCCTGTATTTGCTTTTTCGTTTTCTTTTTTGTTTTCAAATTTCTTATTTTGCTTAGCGATTTCTTTTAATTTTTCATCAATAATTTTTTTTTCAATTTTAATTTTATATTCTTTAGCTTTGAACTTGCTTAATGGCTGAAGTTTAATTTCAGGCAAACAATCAATTTGAAGTTCATAATTTAAATCTTTACCTTCCCCAAATTGTTTCAAGTCAATTTTTGGTTGGCCAGCAACTTTGATTTTCTTTTCGGATATAGCTTGAGTTGACGTTTCTCTTAATAAATTATCTATAACCTCGCCATAGATTGATTTTCCAAACTGGCTTTTAATAACAGTGGGTGGCACCTTTCCAGGTCTAAATCCTTTTAAAGAAACTTTCTTTTGTAGCTGCTTGAGCTTTTCGTCCATTTTTTCTTGTATGGTCTTTTTATCTACTGCGATAGTTAAGACAGTTCTTAAACCTTTTTTTGATTGTACTTCTACTTTCATATTTTTTTTGGTGGGCAAGAAGAGACTCGAACTCTTAAGCCTTGCGGCACTGGTTTCTAAGACCAGCGCGT
>CACDQG010000027.1 GCA_902554785.1 uncultured Pelagibacteraceae bacterium | reverse complement strand
TATTCTTGAGTTAATGATTGTCGAAAGCCTTGACCTAGCCACTCTTTCATTTCCAACTGAAATATAAAATTTTAAAGGATCTACAATTTTAAATCTTGCAAAAGCATCGACTATTAGTCTTTTTTGATCAGCTGCGATTACTTCTTCTGGGTCGTTATCTAAATTTAAAATCCTTTTGTCTAAATAAACAACATTTTGTATGAAAGGCAATTTAAAGTTAAGACCTGCTTTGGTTACAATCTTTTTAGGATCTCCAAATTGTAAAACTATCGCTTGGCTAATCTCTTGAACCACAAAAAGAGACTGGAAAACAACTAATCCAACTAAAACTATTGCTGGAACGATGAATTTAACTGCTCTCATTAGTTATTACTCCCCTTTTTTAATTCAGGCAATGGAAGGTAAGGGACTACTCCAGAACCTGACTCTTTATCTATAATTACCTTGTCTATATCTGCTAAAACTTTCTCCATAGTTTCTAGGTACATTCTTTCTTGCGTTACTTGTTTTGCGCTTTTATACTCATTATAAATAGCCAAAAATCTACTAGCTTCACCTTCAGCTTTTGCAACAACTTCCTTTTTATAAGCTTCAGCTTGTTGTAAAATTTGTTCTGCTTCTCCTCGTGCTCTTGGTATTACATCGTTAGCGTAAGCTTCAGCCTCATTTTTAGATCTTTCTCTATCTGCTCTTGCAGCTTGTACATCTCTGAATGCATCTATTACTTGTTCAGGTGGATCGGCCTGTTGAGTTTGAACTTGTGTAATTTGAATTCCAGAACCATATTCATCTAAAATCTCTTGTGTTATTTCTTGAACTTCTACCTCAATTTTAGATCTTCCCTCCGTCAAAATATTTTGAATTTTATTTTTAGCTATTACTTCTCTCATCGCAGTTTCAGAAGCAGCTTTAACTGTCTCTACTGGACTTTGAATATTAAATAGAAATTTTTGAGCGTCTTTAATAACCCAAAATACAGAATAGTTAATATCTACGATATTTTCGTCACCCGTAAGCATCAAGCTTTCTTCAGGTACATTTCCAACGCCCGAAGATCTACCAGTGTCACTTGCAGGTCTAAAACCTACGTCAACACGATTTACTTTTGTTACTTTTGGAGTTAAAACTCTCTCAAAAGGAGTTGGGAAGTGATAATGTAATCCTGGCTGAGTTGTGTTAACATATTTTCCAAATCTTAGTACAACGCCTTGTTCATCGGGTAAAACTCTATAAAGACCGCTTGCAACGTAAAGTAATGCTAAGATAACTAATCCTATAATTATAGGTCGAGAACCCCCTGATCTTCCGCCGGAAAATTTACTAATCGTTTTTTGAAAATTCTTTATAATATCATCCAAACTTGGTGGATCTTGTCTTGAACCTGACCCATTACCACCCGGTGATCCTCTCCCACCTTCACCTCCAGGGGGGGAACCCCAAGGGGATTGGTTGTTTAAAATCTTATCTTTGAAACTCATGACACTTTATATAGTGACTTTTATCTCAAAAACAAGTTAAGTAAGAGCGTTATTATGACCATTAACTTGAAGAATTATGAGCCAAAAACCACCTCCAAAGCAATTTATTAAAACTCCAATTAAAGGAACTAAGTTTACATTATTGGTTTCAAGTGCAAAAGGTGGAGTTGGAAAATCTACTGTAGCAGTAAATCTAGCTTTTGCTTTACAAAGCTTTGGATTAAAAATTGGAATTTTGGATGCAGATGTTTACGGTCCTTCCTTACCAAAATTAATGAACATAATTGAAAAACCAAAAAGTGAAGATGGTAAAGCCATGATACCGGTTACCAAATATGATGCACAATGCATGTCTATGGGTTTATTAGTTGATGAACAAACGCCTATGATATGGAGAGGTCCAATGGTTATCAGTGCTATAAAAACTATGACACAAAAAGTGTTGTGGAAAGAGAGAGATATTATTGTAATCGATATGCCTCCAGGAACGGGTGACACTCAATTAACATTTGCTCAAGAAGTAAAAGTAGATGGAGCAATAATAGTTTCCACTCCACAAGATTTAGCTCTGCTTGATGTAAAAAGAGGAATTCAAATGTTTGATAAAACTGGAGTTAGAATTTTAGGTTTAATAGATAATATGAGCTATTTCAAAGGCGATGATGGTAAAAAATATAAAATTTTCGGTGAAAGTGGAGTAGAAAAAACTGCTAAAGAATTTAGTAAAGAATTTTTAGGTCATGTACCAATTAACCAAGATTTAAGAAGCTCAGCGGATAAAGGTCATCCTTTAACACATTCAAATCCAAATCACGAAGTTTCAAAAATTTTTAAAGAAATAGCTAAAAAAATTAAACTATCTTTTCAATAAATCCAAATGACATCATTAATTCATTCCACTCTCTTTTTGAGAGACCGGAACCTTCGTGATCAACTTTTGCACCTTTAGCCATTTGTTGAATTACTTTTTTACCTTTTGCTGAGACGTGCACTGCCCCTACTCTATAATCTAAAAATGCAGCATGAGTGATTGGAACCCATTTTTTAACTGTATCAAGCATGGTCTCTGCATAAACTCTTATTTCATATTGTGCATGGCTATCAGCTCTTAAAAATAAAAAATTTAGAAGATTTAGTAAATCAGTTTTCCAATACCACTGTGTATAAGAATTTAAAGTTAAATTCATTCTTGCAAGTTCTCTAGCTAAACCAGCCTTGTTTTCATTTATTGTAGTGCCATCATATCTTTCATTAAGCATTTTTTCATAATTGTCGTAAGTTCTTGTCGCATCATCTTTTAAAATTTTTAAAACTTCATCAGCTTGTTCGCCAGTAATTAAATCACCTCTACCTTGACGATTAGAAGTTGATTGTGCAGATAGTTGATCTCTCGAAGGTATATAAAATTCTTTATCTAAAATAGAATATCTAGCTGAGTATTCATTTACATTGGCTGTTCTATGTCTGATCCATTGACGGGCAATAAAAATTGGAAGTTTAACATGATATTTAATTTCACACATCTCAAAGGGAGTAGAATGCCAATGCCTCATTAAATATTTAATTAATCCTTCGTCAGTAGAAACTTTTTTTGTTCCTTTTCCATATGAAACTCTGGCTGATTGAACAATTGAACTATCATCTCCCATATAATCTACGACTCTAACAAAACCGTGGTCTAAGACTGGCAAAGCTTCATATAGAATTTTTTCTAATTCTGGAGAAGTAACTCTTTTTGTTTGATTTTTTTGGGCCTGTTGGTCTGCAATTTCTTGCTTTTGTTCTTTTGTTAGCTTCATTTTGAATTAATTATTGAATCTATTTTAAAGAGTTTTATATTAATACTGTTGGTTTTCCAACTATGACGATAAACGAATTTCGTAATAAACATCACGGACGTGGGGGCAGTACCCACCACCTCCACCATTTACAACTTACGGGGGTGAATTAGGATCGACGGGTGTCTAAAGGCTGTTCTTTCGTACGAGATGGTTCCGACGTAACGGGCTAATTTATAAATGCAAATCAAAAATTTGCACTTGCAGCTTAATTAACTTTGTTAATTAAGTAACGGGGTCTGGGGCACCTGGCAACAGAACGCCCCTTATGATAGGATAAGATTATGAAAAAAATAATGCAAGGCATAGGAACTCTTTTAGTTGTGTTCGCCGTAGCAGATTTTGGTTTGTCTTATATGGGAATAAACTTAACTCCTTTTTTTCCAGATGGCTTATCAAGATTTAGTCCAATTATATTTGGATTAATTGGTGCAGGTTTATTGAAAGCTGATTGGAAATAAAGTTAAAGGGTTAAAGGCACCTGGCAGCAGAGCGCTCCAAAAAAAAGATTTAAATTTAGAATAAATTGATGTAGGTATTTAAAATGAATTTCACAGAGTCAATTGAAGTATGTTTTAATAAATTTGCAAATTTCGAAGGTAGAGCTAGGAAGTCTGAATTTTGGTGGTTTCAATTATTTTGTATAATCGTCCAAATAGTTGGTATGGTTTTAGATTATCTATTAGGTTATACAGAACTGTTTTATTGGATAGGTTATATTATTGTTTTACTCCCCTCTTTAGCTGTTGGAGCAAGAAGGCTTCATGACACTGGTAGATCAGGTTGGTGGCAACTTCTTATTTTGACCGTAATTGGAATTATTGTTTTAATAGTTTGGTGGGTAGCTGATGGCGGTAAAAAGAATAAATACGGTTCACCAATTAAATTAAAACGTTAGCGGTACCCGGCAACAGAACGCTCCTACTTTAAAGTTGAGGCAACAAACAATAAGTTATTAAAATCTTGAAATGAATTTATTGGATCGACTTATAAAAGACGAAAAAAAAAATAATAAAAGTTTATACTCATCAGGATCCTATTGGGATTATAAAAATAAAAAAACTTATAAAGAAATTAAAAAAAACGGTATCCAAAATTTTAGGGGACTTACAGCAGGAATAGGAACATCATTTGCGGATAACATAGTTTTAGATATTAGAAATGAACTTAATACTAAAGGTAAAATTGTAAGCAAAATTTTTTCTTTACCTTTTATAGAACGTATTTTCAACTCTCAATTAAATATTACTAAAAATCATATTGATGATTATATTAAAAATTTATCTATTGTTTACAAAAATAATAAAAACGTTCAAAATTTAGCGAATAAATTTAAATTTGAAAATACAACAGAATTTGGATGTTTAAGCAAATTTGAATTAAATCAAAAAGAATATTCCATACATTATTTGAATATGGCAGATAGAATTAACAAGCTATCTGAAAATTTTGACTTTAGGAAAATTGAAAGTTTTTTTGAAATTGGCGGAGGCTTTGGAGCG
>CACDQG010000026.1 GCA_902554785.1 uncultured Pelagibacteraceae bacterium | reverse complement strand
AAATGAATTTTTATCAAAAAAAGATTCTTATTCCTTTTTTTATTATTTTTTTAACCGAAATCTTCCCCCTTAAGACAACTGGGAGTTTTTTTACTACGACTAACTCCACTTTTTTGTTTATTATTCTAGCTTTTGTTGTAGGTTTAATTGATTTTAAAAAACAAAACCTATGAATAATAATAAAGACAAAGTAATAGTTACATCTGCATTAAGAACTGCGGTCGGGTCTCTAGGAAAATCTTTAAAAAACATACCTGCATTTGAGTTAGGCGCATCAGTTATAACAAAAACCTTAGAAGATTCAAAAATAAAAAAAACTGAAATTGATGAAGTAATATTTGGTCAAGTCCTAACAGGCGGTACAGGGCAAAACCCTGCAAGACAGGCTGCGATGACATCGGGTATACCCAAAGAAAAACCTGCCTTCGTTGTAAATCAAGTATGTGGTTCAGGTATAAGATCTGTTGCTTCTGGTTTTCAAAGTATTAAATCAGGGGACTCAAAAATAGTTATCGCTGGTGGTCAAGAAAACATGTCATTAGCACCTCACGTGATTCATTTAAGAGATGGTAAAAAGTTAGGAGATGCAGAATTAATTGATACAATGATTAAGGACGGGTTATGGGATGCATTTAATGGCTATCACATGGGCATAACTGCTGAAAACGTTGCAGAAAAATTTCAGGTGACAAGAGATGAACAAGATAAATTTGCTCTTCACTCTCAAGAAAAAGCTTTAAAAGCACAAAAAGAAGGTAAATTCAAAGATGAAATTATAAATTTAAAAATTAAATCTAAAAAAGCTGAATTAAATTTTGAGAAAGATGAACATCCAAGGGAAAGTATTAATTTAGATGCACTTTCTAGATTGAAACCAGTGTTTAAAAAGAATGGTACTGTTACAGCAGGAAATGCGTCAGGGATAAATGATGGAGCAGCAGCTGTTGCTCTTATGACGAGTGAAGAAGCTGAAAAAAGGAATATAGAAAAATTAGTTTCAATAAAATCTTGGGCTAGTTGTGGAGTGGATCCAGCTTTAATGGGAACAGGTCCAATACCTTCAGCAAAAAAAGCTTTAGATTTAGCTGGATGGACTATCAAAGACGTAGATTTATTTGAAATCAACGAAGCTTTTGCAGCACAGAGTTTAGCTGTGATAAAAACACTTTCAATTCCAAGTGAAAAAGTAAATGTAAATGGTGGAGCAATTTCCTTAGGCCACCCAATTGGTGCATCTGGGACAAGAATTCTAGTTACTCTAATTCATGAAATGATCAAAAGAGATGTCAAAAAAGGTTTAGCGACTCTTTGTATAGGTGGTGGAATGGGTATAGCAATGTGTGTTGAAAGATAATTCAAATTATCGAAGCTCTATTTTTTTTGTAGTTTTTCATCCATAAACTAAAAACTTTAATTGCCTCATTCATGTTTTTATTTTTGTGAGGGTGTTTTTTAGCTCTACCTAACATAGTTGCAATAACATTTACTTGGTATTTTAAATCTCTATTTTTAATAATTTTAATAGTGTGTATTGCTTTTTCTTTATCTTTGAACCCAAGTCCTTGTGTTGTTGTTTTAGGATTATAATCTGAAAATAGTGATAAATTTAAAGGTCTGATTTTTTTATTTTTTAAAACTTTGGACATTGGCATTTTATCGATAATTTTAAATATTTTTTTACTATCAAAACTTTTAAATGATTTTTTTTTTATACCATCAAACCCGAATAATTCTATTGAGAAATTATTATTAACTTTTTTTGAGATTAGTTTGATCACTCTTTTATGGAATTTTTTTATATTCTTTTGATATAGATTTTTAGCCTTCTTATACTCTAAACTTTTATAATTAGGTGTTTTGATCATTAATATCCTGGATTTCCATTTATATTTTTTTATCATTTATCCTCTTTAAAAAATTTAATATTAAAGTATAGATAAATAATATGGAATTTCCTGTGGTAAATCATCCAGATTATGTCGCCAAAATAAACGATGACAACAAATTTCCTATTAAAAAATTTGGCGCACTAGCAAAACACCTTTTAGATCAGGGTGTGGTTAAAAAGTTTCATATACCAAAAGAATGCTCTATTGAAACTATGAAAACTTCACATTCTTTGAAATATATAAATGATATTAAAAATAAGACACTTGATATAAGGGCTCAAAAAAAAATTGGGTTTCCAATTAATGATAGTGTTGTTAGAAGATCTTTTGTGGCAACTGGTGGTACGGTTCTTGCAAGTAAATTAGCTTTAGAAACAAAGCTTGCTTGTAATACTGCAGGTGGCAGCCATCATGCAACTTTTGATTTTGGGGCAGGATATTGTGTTTTTAATGATACAGCCGTTGCAGCAAACTATTTAAAAAAAAAAGGGTATGCAAAAAGGATCTTAATTTTAGATTTAGATGTTCACCAAGGGAATGGAAATTCAGAAATATTTCAAGATGATAAAAATGTTTTAACTTTTAGTATGCATTGTGCAACTAATTATCCTGCAAAAAAATCTAAAAGCGACATGGATATCGAGCTCCAAGATAACATGGAAGATAATGAATATCTCAATATTTTAAATGAAAACTTAAAAAAGTTAAATCAAAACAAGTATGATTTTGTGTTTTATGTTGCAGGAGTTGATATTCATTTTAATGACAGATTAGGAAAACTTAAAATTACTGATGAAGGAATTAACAAAAGAGATCAGATAGTAATTGAAAATTTCTACTCAAAAAATATCCCTTTATGTGGTGTTCTCGGCGGAGGCTACAACAAAAGTTTTAATAAACTTATAGAACTTCATTCAATGTTACACAAAAATTGTGCTAAATATTTTTAATTGGTCCTGGCTTTAGATGACTTTAATTTAGGGACTAAAGCCAAGACTTACATCAAATATAAGACTTACGGCTATTGAACTTAACGTATAAAACTGACGCGCTACAATATTATCAGAAATCATTTAAATTAATCTAATATATGTTGTATTTTATTTACTAATAATTTTTTTCTGTCATTACTTAAACTAAACCCAGCAAAATATATTGTATGAGATGGGAATTGGTATCCTTGAGGATAAATGGCACCACCATATTCAGGATGAGAATATGTGCCATATTTAATATCAACATAATCGTGAGAAGCTGTTTTAAATCCTGATCTATTAACTTTTAACTCATTATTAATATATACTTTTATAAAGCCATCGTATTTTTTTGAATATCTAATATTAAATTCAACTTTGTGCCATTTGCCTTTTAGATTTTTTTCATCGATGACATGGTTACCTTCAATAGAAAGTTTTCCGTTATAAATAGAGGCAGAAAATTGGGGCGCATAACCACCCACAGTTTGACCTCCTTTGCGATTGATACTATAAAATTGTGTTATGTAAGGTTGTAAAAATTTGTCTTCTAAATTACCAGGTATGTTAGGGACATAGAAATAATAACCTACCCATATTTCTTTTGCTTTCTTGCCAATTCTTATATCTCCGCTTGAAGCAACTTCAAGTCTTAATCTATTACTATTACAATCAGTAGTTCCAGTTCCTATTTTAACATTATTTTCCCTCCAGAAATGCCCTGCTGTCCCACAATCACCTTTTCTAGGACTAAAGTTTTCAATTAGTTTAAAAGGTGATATGCCTGTAGGGTCCTTGATTATAGTATAATTGTGTTTACGTAATTCTTTTTTTAAATAATTAGCTATATGAACCTTTTCAATCTTACCCCTTTTTAAATAGTTAGGATCTTTAGATACAATATCGGCAAATACAAAGTTGATCATCATAAAAAAAGTTGCATTGATATAAAATGTGATCAGTTTTTTCATTGCTAATTTTCTAAGATTTTAGTTGTGGTAAATTTTCATAAAACTTTAGAGCAGCAGGATTCGCAATAGCTTCTAAATTATTGATTTTTTCCCCGTTTATTATCTGTCTCACTGCTAATTCCACAATCTTTCCACTTTTAGTTCTTGGAATTTCTGGAGCTTTAATAATTATTGCAGGCACATGCTTTGGAGAGCAGTTTTTTCTTATTTTAGATTTAATTAATTGAATTTGCTCATCATTTATTTCTTGATTATTTTTAGTTGTAACAAATAAAATAATTCTGACATCGTCATCAAATACTTGACCGACAACCAATCCCTCAGTGATAAAATCTATATCTTCTACTTGCTGGTAAATTTCAGATGTTCCTATTCTCACTCCACCTGGATTTAATGTAGCATCAGATCTTCCACGCATAATAAATCCGTTCTTATCAGTTCTTTCAATAAAATCCCCATGGTGCCAAATATTTTTAAATTTTGTGAAGTAAGCTTTGTGATATTTTTCGCCGCCTTCATCCCCCCAAAATTTTACTGGCATAGAGGGAAAAGGTTGTTTTACTACTAATTCTCCTTTATCTCCATCTTCAGTGCTATTTCCATCATCGGTAAAGACATCAACATCAATACCCAAGCTTTGTCCTTGAATCTCTCCTTGATAAACATTTGAAAAAAGATTTCCAAGTACTAAACATCCAACTAAATCTGTTCCTCCAGCAATAGAAGCAAGGTGAACATCCTTCTTTATATTTTCGTATACATATTTAAAACTTTCCTCTGCTAACGGAGAGCCAGTTGAAGTGATAATTTTAACAGAATTTAAATCTAAATTTTTACTATTGTACTTTTCGTTCTTAAGATGATCTATATATTTTGCACTAACACCAAATAAATTGATTTTTTTATTTTGACAATATTCAAGTAGAACATCTATCTTGGGATAAACTGGAGCTCCGTCAAAAAGAAAAATTGATGATCCTGTAGCAAGCCCCCCTACCAACCAATTCCACATCATCCAACCAGTTGTTGTGTAATAAAACAACTTTTCATTGTCTCTTATATCGCAATGAAGCATGAACTCTTTATTATGTTCAATTAGTACATTTCCAGTTCCATGGGTAATACATTTTGGTTTTCCAGTCGTACCACTTGAGAAAAGAATATAGATTGGATGGTTAAATTCAAACCTTTCAAAAGTCTCATCTGACTCAACATTTAAAGTCTCTTCAAAATCAATAAAATTTTTTAAGTTCTCTTTTTCTTTTTTGGAGTTTGAGCAGCTTGACCATTTTCTATAGTAGCAAGTAAACTACCTTCTGAAACTTTATCACCAACTTTTACTTTTAAATCTTTTATTTGGCCTGAGGATGGTGATGGAATTTCAACACTAGATT
>CACDQG010000025.1 GCA_902554785.1 uncultured Pelagibacteraceae bacterium | reverse complement strand
TAATCTAAAAATTTTAATTCCACATGCGGTCGAACCTGCACAACCTCCAATAAACATCAATAACAAGAAAAAAACGAGAGAAAATTTTCCCCATAATCCGAAGTCATCAGTAACGTAACCAGTTCCCGATAATATAGAAATAACATTGAATGATGAAATTCTAATTTTATCTAATAAATTGCTTTCATAATTTATAAACATTAAATATGAAAACATAATTAAAATTGAGACCACCAATAAATAAATTAGGCCTTTAATTTGTATATCTTGAATAAAAATCGTTCTATTTCCTTTTACAAATTTTAGATAGGATATAAATGGTATACTTCCTAGAATTATAAAAATACTAGCAACTATTTCAATATTTGAATTTTGAAAAAAACCAATTGAGTCATTGTGTGTTGAAAACCCTCCCGTTGCTATAGTGGTCATCGCATGACTTGTGCTATCAAATATTGACATCCCAAAGAGCCAATAACAAAAACCACAAAGAAAAGTCAAAATTATATATGTAGCAATAATTATTGTCGCTACCTCAAATGTCCTTGGTAGAATTTTTTCTGTACTGTCTGGTCCTTCCATTTTAAATAATTGCATTCCACCTACTTTTAACAATGGTAAAATAGTAATTGCCATAACAACTATACCTATTCCTCCTAGCCATTGCATAATTGCTCTCCACAACAAGATACTTTTAGGGCTGTTATCTAGATCTGAAATTACAGTAGCACCTGTTGTAGTGATCCCAGACATACTTTCAAAAAATGCCTCACTTAAACTAAATCCCTGAGCAGAAAGTAGAAAAGGTAAACTCCCAAACGTTGCAACCATTATCCATGCTAACGAAGAGAAAAGAAAGGTTTGTCTAAGATTCAATTTAAATTCTTTTTCAAGATTAGCCAAAACAAACAGTACCCCAATGAAAATTGTGACAAAAGCAGAAGATATGAAGCTGTGGCTGTTTTCATCAAAAAAGATTTGCAATAAATAGGGCGCTAGCATTGCAGCGCCTAAAACTATTAATAATATACCAATTAAAAAAAAAACAGTTTTGTTTGTAGCCATTATATTTGAGATTATTTAAATAGTTTTAAAATTCAACTTAATATGATGCAATTATATCTGTATTTTGGTTATAAAATTTAATAAACCATAGTAATGCTTGATAACAACTTAATTCAATCTACCTCATCTTGGCCATTTGTAGAAGTTAGGAAACTTTTAAAAGATAGAAAAGAAATAATTAAAAAGAAGCAAAAAATTACTTTCCAAACAGGCTATGGACCTAGTGGATTACCACATATTGGGACTTTCGGGGAAGTTGCGAGAACTTCAATGATGATAAATGCTCTCAATCATATTCAAAAAATCGATCATGAATTGATCACATTTTCGGACGATATGGATGGCTTGAGAAAAGTGCCTGAAAATATCCCAAATCCTGATATTTTAAAAAAAAATTTAGGAAAACCTTTAACTTCAATACCAGACCCTTTTAAAAAGTATAATAGTTTTGGAGAGCATAATAATGAAATGCTAAAAGAATTTTTAAAAAGATTTAATTTCAAATTTAATTTTAAAAGTTCTACAGAAAATTATAAAAAAGGAATTTTTAACAATTCTCTTATTCGAGTTTTAGACAAATTTGAAGAAATAATGAATATTATTTTACCTACTCTGAGAGAAGAAAGGCGTAAAACCTATTGTCCTTTTCTTCCAATTTGTCCGCAAACAGGAACAGTTCTTGAAATACCTTTATTAAATTTTGATCGCAAAACTGGAAAAGTTTTATTTGATAATAAAGGTGATAAATTAGAAACAAATATTTTAGATGGAAATTGTAAATTACAATGGAAAGTTGATTGGGCAATGCGATGGTTTACCTTTGATATTGACTTTGAAATGTATGGAAAAGATTTAACAGAGAGTGCTATATTATCTAATAAAATTTGTAAAATATTGGGTAAAAAACCTCCAAATGGATTTGCCTATGAATTATTTTTAGATGAAAAAGGTGAAAAAATTTCTAAATCAAAAGGAAATGGAATCTCAATTGAGCAGTGGTTGAGGTATGCTTCACCAGAAAGTTTATCTATGTATATGTATCCTAACCCAAAAAGAGCTAAGAAGCTTTATTCTGAAGTTGTACCTAAAACTGTAGATGATTATTTATCATTAATTGAAAAATATCCTAATCAAGAAACTAAAGAACAAATATTGAATCCTGTTTGGCATGTTCATTCAGGTAATCCTCCAAAAGAAAAAATTGTTATGCCTTTTTCAATGTTATTAAATTTAGTTGGATCAAGTAATGCAAATAATAAAACAATTCTGTGGAAATTTATAAATAGATTTCATAAGGAAATTAAACCACAAGACTATAAAATTTTGGATAGTCTAACAGAATATGCTATAAATTATTTTAAAGATAAGGTTGAACCAAACAAAAAATTCAAAAAGCCTAATTCTAAAGAAAAAAAAGCACTTGAAAATTTAATTCTTAAATTAAAAAAAATTGACCAATCATTAAAACCTGAGGAAATTCAAACCTATGTTTACACAGTTGGCAAAGAAAATGGATACGAAAAAAATTTAAGAGAATGGTTTAAACTAATTTATGAAGTAGTTTTCGGGGAAGAGAATGGCCCAAGACTTGGATTTTTTATAAGTTTCTTTGGACTTAATGAAACAATTGATTTAATAAATAATAAAATAAAATAATGTTTTCAATTTTAAAGCCGTATATCTTTTCTTTAGATCCTGAAGTAGCACATGACTTAGCAATTAAATCACTTAAGTTTAATTTTTTACCAAAAAGTGCATTCTATGTTGATAGAGAAGAAAAGTTAGAGACAAAATTATTAAACGAAAAACTGCCAAATCCTATAGGTTTAGCGGCAGGATTTGATAAAAGTGCAGAAGTTTATAACTCTTTATTTAAGCTTGGTTATGGCTTTATAGAGGTAGGAACTGTAACTCCTAAACGGCAGCTAGGCAATCCTAAACCTAGAATTTTTAGACTAGAAAAAGATCTTGCTTTAATAAATCGACTTGGTTTTAATAATCATGGATCTGAGATCATTTCAAAAAGAATTGCTGAAAATTTACCTTATGGTTTTCTAGGAGTTAATATTGGTCCGAATAGAGATACCAAAAATAAAGAAGAAGACTATTATCATTGTTTATCAATATTACATACTCATGCAGGATACATAACAATAAATATATCCTCCCCCAATACTGAAGGTTTAAGAAAGTTTCATGATCAAAAAGAATTAGAAAAACTCCTAAAAGGCATCAATGAGTTAAAAAAAAATAATAATATTTCAAAACCAGTATTGATAAAACTTTCACCTGATATAAACGAAAATGAAATAAGTAATATTATTGAATTAATTTATAAGTATGAAATCTCTGGTTTAATAATTTCAAATACAACTGATAGTAATCGGGAAAAATTATCAGATGATAAAAAAAATGAAGCTGGAGGATTATCTGGAAAACCATTAGAAAATTTATCTACTGAATTAATTAAAAAATTTTATAAAGAAATAAAGGGAAAGATTCAAATTATTGGCGTAGGTGGAGTGGACTCAGGGCAAACTGCTTTTGATAAAATCACCGCAGGGGCAAATGCTGTACAATTATATACTGGGATGGTTTATAAAGGCCCAGGAGTAGTTAGAGAGATGAAAAAAGAGTTAATTTCAATTTTAGAAAAAGAAAATCTTAAAAATATAAGTGAAGCAGTTGGAATAAACGCTTGACCACTCTTTTTACTAGACTTATAAAGCATTGAATTATGTCTAAAAGATGCGAATTAACAGGAATATCACCTTTAAAAGGTCACAACGTAAGTCATGCTAAAAACAAAACCAAAAGAAGGTTTTTACCAAACTTAAAAAAAGTTACTTTTAGAAGTGATATTTTAAAAAAAAATATAAAATTAAATGTTTCTAACTCAGCTCTCAGAACTGTAGACTTCAAAGGTGGTTTAGACAAATTTCTTTTAACTGCAAAAAAAACTAAATTGTCAAACAAAGTAAGAAAAATTAAAGCATCTATAACTGCAAAATTATAAAATGAGTTTATATTATAAACTATCAATTTTGATGGGTTTTGTTGTAGTTGTTTCTAATTACTTAGTTCAATTTCCAATAAATCATTTAGGCTTAAATGAAATTTTAACATATGGAGCCTTTAGTTATCCTATTACCTTTTTAATTACCGATTTAGCAAATCGAGCATATGGAAAACCTGTAGCTAGAAAAGTAGTTTATGTTGGCTTTATAATTGGAATTATACTTACATTAGTTGTTTCTACTAATTTTTCAGAAATAATTTCGATAAGGATTGCAATTGGTTCAGGTTTAGCTTTTTTTATTGCGCAAAACTTAGATGTTCAAATTTTTGATCTTTTAAGAAAAAAAAGTTGGTTTATTGCACCATTAACTTCATCGATTCTTGGCTCAATAACGGATACGTTTTTATTTTTCTCCATAGCTTTTTATGCAACCGGAATACCTTGGGTTACATTAGCCTTAGGAGATCTAGCTGTAAAATTACTTATTTCACTGGCTATGTTGTTACCATTTAGACTTTTATTATCCAAAATTAAAGATTACACAGAAAATTCTTCATCAACTTTCAGGCTTTAATGAAGAGTATTCTTAATTTTATCTACAAATAAATCAGTTAGTTGATTTATCATTACATCACCCAAGTCTTGTACATCTGTAATCTTAACTGCTCTACTATAGTATCTTGTCACATCGTGTCCAATCCCTATTGCCAAAAGTTCAATATCTGATTTATTTTCAATAAACTTAACAGTTTTTTTTAAGTTTGTTTCTAAATAATCACTTGTATTTGTTGACAGAGTTGAGTCATCTACTGGAGCTCCATCAGAAATTACCATTAAAATTTTCCTATCCTCTTTTCTTTTATTCATTTTATTAAAAGCCCATTTTAAAGCCTCGCCATCGATATTTTCCTTTAGAAGTCCCTCTTTTAACATCAATCCCATATTATTTTTTGTTTGTCGCCACGGAGTGTCGGCTGATTTATAAATTATATGTCTTAAATCATTTAGTCTTCCAGGTAATACGGGCTTATTATTCTTCATCCACTTTTCCCTTGCCAAGCCACCCTTCCAATGTTTAGTGGTAAAACCAAGTATCTCAACTTTAACCATGCATCGCTCTAAAGTTCTAGAAAGAATGTCTGCACAGATTGCTGCTACAGAAATAGGTTTTCCTCTCATAGAACCAGAATTATCTATCAATATTGTTACTAATGTATCTTTAAACTGAATATCTTTTTCCTTTTTGAAAGATAGAGAATTAAATGGATCCATAATTATTCTTGGTAATTTTGATGTATCCAACAAACCCTCTTCTAAATCAAAATTCCATGATCTATTTTGTTTAGCTAATAATTTTCTTTGTAACTTATTTGCTAATTTTGAAATAAAATTTTTTAATTGAATTAACTGTTGATCGAGATTTTTTCTTAGTCTAGCTAGTTCAATTGACTCTTCAAGATCTTCAGCTTTTATAACTTCATCAAACTCTTCAGTATATGTTTTATATTTTAAATCACCAAAATTTAAACTTGCTTTTTTCTTGAGATCAGGCCTTGAGCTATTCTCTACTTCGATTTCTTCGTCAGATTTATCTGAGTCTTTTGTCTCATTTTCTAAATCTGGAACTCCACTATCAATAGACATTTCTTCATATTTTTCGTCTTTTTCTTTTACCTGTTGTTCTTGATTATCTGTCTTTGACTGTTTGTCGTTATTATCATTAACATCATCTTTTTTTTCTTCTTCATCAATATTTTCGTCTAATTTCATATCATTTATTAA
>CACDQG010000024.1 GCA_902554785.1 uncultured Pelagibacteraceae bacterium | reverse complement strand
ATTATCTTGGCGATAACAGGAGAAACAACACGATCTGGTGAAGTAGTCATCACTGATAAAAATTTTAAAGTTTTATCTACAATTAATACTTTTTAAAAAAATATAAAATATCCAACTGTTATTAAAATTAAATATTCAATCAATGTTTTAATTTTTAAAAGAGTGTTCTTATCTTGAAATTTGTTATTGATGAATAAAGTTAATCGAGAAAAAGCCAGGTGAACCAAAATAACACTTAAAGCTATACCAAGTAAAGCATGGTAAAAGCTAAAATTTTTTAGGCCATAAAAGCAAGCTGCGATAAACGTGAACCAGGATATATTGGTTACAAATAAAGTAATTAAAATACCTGATCCTTTTTTAAAAATACTTTGAGACTTTATGAAAGTATATGACCACAAAAGAGTGAATAAAAAACCTGCGTATTTAATTATCATGAGCCAATATTGTAATTGCGGTAAAGTTCAAAGGCAAATATAAACGTAATATGATCATTAAACTTGTGTTTGCTTTTGGGGCTGGATTTATAAGTTTTCTCACCCCTTGCGTACTTCCAATTATCCCAGGTTATATTTCATATATTACTGGAAAAGATTTAGGGGAAATAGACAAAGACAAATCAATAGTTTTGACTAAAACTATTCTTTTTTCACTAGGTTTCTCCTTCGTTTTTATAACACTTGGAGCGGCCGCTTCTGCAATAGGAAACGTGCTTCTTTTCTTTTCAAATGAGTTACGAATTGTTGCAGGATTAATAATTATTATTTTTTCATTACAAATGTTAGGTTTTTTAAATTTTTCTTTTTTAAATACTGAAAAAAGAATTCAAACTAATTCAAATTATAAAGATAATTATGCATTTCCTTTTATAGTTGGCGCGGCTTTTGCATTTGGTTGGACACCTTGCATTGGTCCGGTTTTAGGATCTATAATTGCTTTGTCTGCTACTGAGGCTACAATTAGTAAAGGAATTTTATTATTATCATTTTATTCTTTAGGATTAGCTATCCCATTTATATTATCCGGATACTATATGAGTAGATTTTTAAATTCTAAAAAAGGTTTTGGAAAATATTATGGAACTATTACAAAATCTGGCGGAGCCATTCTATTAATTACTGGCATCTTGATTACTACAAATTATATTCAAGTCATAAGTTATTATATTTTGACGACCTTCCCAATTCTCGCTAAAGTTGGTTAATGAGTGAAATAACAGTCCTAGGTATTTTTGTTGCTGACATAAGTTTTTCTGGACCTAAAATCCCATCAATAGGCGAAACTATTTTAGGCAAAAAATATAATGTAGGCCCAGGAGGAAAAGGCTGCAATCAAGCTATAGCGATTGCAAGACTTGGCGGAAATACAAACTTTATAAGTAAAATTGGTAAAGACGCTTACGGTGAGTTAGCTCTAAAAACTCTTGAAAAAAATAAAATTTCTACAGAAAATATAATTCAAGATGGCAATCAACAAACTGGCGTAGCAGGAATTTTAGTTGATCAAAATACTGGAAAAAATGCAATCAATGTAATTGTAGGCGCCCCAAGTTCTTTACGAATAAATGAAATTGAAAAACAAATTAATTTAATAAAAAGATCAAAAATTTTTTTAACTCAATTAGAGGTTCCAAAAGATGTTACATTACATTGTTTGAAAACTGCTAAAGAAAATGGATGCATTACTATTTTAAATCCTGCACCGGCATCTGAAATTTCAAAAGAGTTTTATAATAATATCGATTTTTTTACGCCTAATGAAACTGAGGCCGAATTTTATACTGGAATAAAGATTGCTAGCGAGAAAGAGGCAAAGCAGGCAGCAGATAAACTTTTAAATTTAGGAATAAAGAAAATAATAATCACGCTAGGAGAAAAAGGGCTCTTTTATTCTGATGGAAAAGAAGAAACTTATTTAAAAGCAAGTGCAGTAAAAGCTATTGATACTACTGGCGCAGGAGATGCTTTTAATGGGGGCTTAGCTTTTGGGTTATCTAAAGAAAAACCAATAAAAGAGTGTTTAGAATTAGCAAATAAAGTTGCTGGAATATCTACAACTAAACTTGGAGCAGGGGATGCAATGCCTTTTATTCAAGATATTAAATAATTTTACTCAGGCCTGAAAATTAAACAAAGACCATTATTACAAAATCTTTTACCACTTTTAGTTGGTCCATCGTTAAAGACATGTCCATGATGTGCACCGCATTTAGCACAATGATATTCTGTTCTTTTCATTCCAAATTTATAATCTATCTTAGTTTTAAATGCTCCAGGCAAAGCCTCAGAAAATGATGGCCAACCAGTACCACTGTCGAATTTACTAGTAGAAGCAAAAAGTTTATTTCCACAATTAGCGCAATGATAAAAACCCTTTCTACTTTCTCTTAGTAAATCACTAGAAAAGGGTCTTTCAGTGCCCTCGTTAAACATTATTTCTTTTTGTTTTTTTGTAAGGTTTTTATTGATAATTTTTTTTGTATTAGCAAATAGTGAGTTAAATGGAATAATAAAAGATGAAAAAATTGTTAAGCTTAAATATTTTAAAAAATTTCTCCTCATTCTCCTTTTAAAATTTTATCTAATTCACCGTTTCTGTTCGCTTCCTGAAGTTTATCATTACCACCAATGTAATGATCCCCAATAAAAATTTGAGGAATAGTTCTGACGCCATTGGTTCTTTGTAACATTTCTTTTGCGTTAGCTGGATCTGCCCAAATATCTATTTCCTCTATCTCAACATTTTTTGTTTTTAATAAAGCTTTAGCTGCTGCACAAAATGAGCATGGATTGCCAGTATACATTGTGACTTTTTTCATAATTAATATATATCAGTTAATTTTATTTTTTCTCTTAGTTTTTTTCTGCCTAATTGAAACTTTTTCCTATGTTTGATGCTAGTATTATGCACTCTTTTTCTCCATAAGCGGAAGGAGCCTGGTTTTAAATTTTTTCTCATTATTTTAATGACTTGAGACTCATTCTTTCCAGTTTTTTCTTTTATCTCTTCAAAAGTAATCCTATCTGCCCAAGCAGCCCAAATAATCCAATTATCATCCTTTTCTTTAGGCTCAGGGTTTTTAACTCTTGTTTGAGGGATAAAACTTTTTTTCTTCATAAATTTATATATAGTGACTAATCAAATGTTTCCAACAGACTATATAATATTTTTACAAATCATTTTATTTTTATTTATTTCTCCAGGTCCGCCTAGGGTTGTTATAGTTTCACACACATTGAATTATGGATTAAATAGATCTATTTGGACTGCTTTGGGAGATATATCTGCAAATACTATCCAAGCTATTTTAGTAGTTTTTTTAATTGGTTCTTTTTTAAGCGATAACCCACAAGTCCTTTACTATTTAAAATGGGCAGGGATATTTTATATAATTTATTTAGCCTATGATACCTTTACTTCAAAAATTCGAAGTTTTAATTCTAAAAATCAAAATTTAAAATCACCGCTATCATTTTACAAAGATGGATTATTAGTTGCTGGCTTAAGCCCTAAAGCTCTTTTATTTTTTGGAACAATTTTTCCCACTTTTATTAATTTCGGATCAAATATTATTTCACAGTTTTTAATATTATTAATTACATACGTGGTTTTAGATTTTTTAACGTTAATGATTTATGGATTAGCAGCTGAAAAAATTTCTGTATGGTTGAGAAGCAAACCAAAGCTATTAAATACAATTTCTGCGTGTGTTCTTTTAATTTTAGCAGTTTACATTGCTGCGACACAGAATTTTTAATCAATTCTAACTGTTGTCAAAATCTCTATTTCTTGTTTTAATTATTTAATTTTAATTAATTAATTAATAACAAGAAGGGAAATAATGAATAAAATAGCAAAACTATTTGTTACATTTATTTCAGCAATAACTTTAGCACTTGTTTCTTTTACTTCTTCTTTTGCAAAAGTAGAAGGTGAATACATTGTGTTAGGTTCTGCAATATCTCTTACAGGTAAATACTCTTCAAATGGTGTTCATACTCAAAATGGTTATAACATGGCCGTTGACAGAATTAACAAAATGGGTGGAGTAGAAGTACAAGGTAAGAAATATAAGTTTGAGATCATCTACTATGATGATGAGTCAAACCCAAAAAGAGCCGCTCAGTTAGCTGAAAGACTAATTAAACAAGATGGCGTTCATTACATGCTTGGACCATACAGTTCAGGTTTAACGAAAGCCATTGCACCAGTAACCGAGAAATATAAAATTCCTATGGTTGAAGCGAATGGTGCATCTAGATCTTTATTTACTAAAGGATACAAATATTTGTTTGCGGTGTTATCACCAGCTAACCAATACCTTGAAGTAGCTATCGATTTAGCGGTAGAAAAAAACGGTGGTAAAGGAGTAAAAATTGCTCAAGCATTTGAACAAGATGCTTTCTCTCAAGACGTGAGACTTGGTATTTTAGATGCAGCGAAAAGAACTGGATCTGAGATCATCATCGATGACAAACTACCAAAAGAACTTAACGATATGGCAGCTACATTGGCTAAAGTAAAAGCTGTTAAGCCAGATGTACTTGTTGTATCAGGTCACACAAAAGGTGCATTAACTGCAATCAGACAAATTTCTGAAATGAAAGTTGATGTTCCTATGTTAGCGATGACACACTGTGATGCTGCAAAACTTTCTAAACAACACGGAAAGAAATCAGAATTCGCATTGTGTGCTTCTCAGTGGCACAAAAATTTATCTTACAAAGATAAATTCTTTGGCTCTGGTAAGAAATACGCTAAAGACTTCCAAAAAGAATTTGGATATGACCCGCCATATCAATCAGCAGAGTCTTCTGCAGCATTGTTAGTGTTTAAAGATGCGTTCGAAAGAGCAAATTCTTTTGACAGAGATGCAGTTAGAGATGCGCTAGTTGATACAGAAATGCAAACTTTCTATGGAAACATTAAATTTGGACCTGGTGGCCAAAACGTTGCCAAGCCAATGATCTTGTTCCAAGTAAGATGTAAAGGCGATGATTGTGAGAATAGAGTAGTAGCTCCTACAAAGTGGGCTTCTGATAAGTTCTATCATCCAATCCCGAAATGGTCTGAAAGAAGCTAATAACTTCTGAACAATTTGAAAAGCCCCTAGTAAACTAGGGGCTTTTCTTTTATAAGTTTTGAAATTATATGGACTTTCTTATTTTTAAAGCGCCTATGTTAATGGTCCAAGCCTCTTTGGACGGAATTCTTTTAGGAATTTTATTTGCACTAATTGCTTATGGCATGGCTCTTCAGTGGGGAGTGATGAACATAATCAATATTGCACAAGGTGATTTAGTTATTCTTGGAGGTTATATAGCATACACTATTTATCTTTGGGGAATTCATCCAGCATGGGGAGTTATCATTTCTCCAATTATAATGTTTTTTGTGGGATGGGGACTTTACAAACTTGTGATTAATAAAGTTGTGGACCGAGATTTATTTATTTCAATTTTAGCAACTTTTGGTATCGCCATTGTATTCCAGCAACTAATGAATTTTATTTTTGGTGCAGATGTAGTTGTTGCACAGTCTGAATACGGAACAACAATGTTATTTGATAATTCAGTAACCCTTCCAAATTCAAAAATATTCTCAGCTTTTATAAGTGTTCTGTATGCAGTAGCTTTGGTCATTTATATGAAAAAATCTAGGCTTGGACGAGCTATAAGAGCTACAGCACAAAATGCTAGGGCTGCAAAAATTTTAGGTGTAGATACAGAAAAAGTTTATGCTGCAACTTTTGGTATTAATGCTGCGCTATGTGGAATTGCAGGGGCCTTAATTTCAATAACTCTAACACTTCACCCTTATGTAGGGCTTCCATATACAGTAAGATCTTTTATGATAGTTATCGTTGCCGGACTTGGAAACTTACCTGCAGTAGCGGTTTCAGGTATGGGGCTAGGTCTTTTTGAGGAATTTGCTGATTACATTTTAGGAACAGAATTTAGAATTGGAGCAGTATTTTTACTACTAGTCTTAATTTTAGTTTACAGAAGATTTAAACTCTCAAAAAAAAGAGAATATTTAAAATAGATGGAAAAAGTAAAACAAAAAGATTTAATACTATACTCTGGTTTAAT
>CACDQG010000023.1 GCA_902554785.1 uncultured Pelagibacteraceae bacterium | reverse complement strand
ATATTGCTAAACAAAAAAATAAAGTTAAAAACATTGAAACACAAAATACAGAGTTAAAATTAAATGATATTATACAAGAGTTAATTAAATACTTATGCATTCATATTAAAAATCAAATTAATGCAGGTGCAGATGTTATTCAAATTTTCGATTCCTGGTCAGGACTTTTACCTAAAAACTTAATTAACGATTATTGCTATATACCTAATCTGAAGATTGTAGAATTTTGCAAACAAGAAAAAATACCAAGTATTTGTTTTCCTAAAGGACTTAAAGAAAAATATGCAGATTTTAACGAAATAGTGAAACCGGATGGAATCAGTTTAGATAGCGAAGTAAGTCCAGCTTGGGCAAAGGAAAAACTTAAAAATGTTGTTATTCAAGGTGGGTTAAATCCAAATATATTATTGAAATCAGACAAAGAAATGTACGATGGAGCGACTAAATATATTAAAACTTTTAAAGATTTACCTTATATTTTTAATTTAGGTCACGGGTTACTTCCACAAACAGATCCTGATAAAGTAGAAAAATTAATAAAATTTTATAGGAATTTTAATGAATGATGAACATCCAGAAGTAAAGTTTGGCAAGACAGGAATACTCTTAATAAATCTGGGTACTCCCGACTCAACAAGTTGGTGGGATATAAGAAAGTATCTTAAGGAATTTTTATCAGACAGAAGAGTAATAGAAGTGAACCCAATTCTATGGCAAATAATTCTCAACTTGTTTATTTTAACATTTAGACCTTCTAAAACTGCTCATGCTTATAAAAAAATATGGAAGAAAGATACAAATGAATCACCTTTGTTACATTTTACAAGAAGTCAAGCCCTTAAACTGAATGAAAAAATCGGAAATGAAAAAATAATCGTTGACTTTGCGATGAGATACGGAAATCCAAGCATTAAGTATAAATTAAATAAACTCAAAGAGGATGGTTGTGAAAATATAATTGTTTTGCCTTTATACCCTCAATATGCAGCTGCAACTACAGCAACGGTTTGTGATGAAGTTTATAGATCATTAATGAAAATGAGATGGCAGCCGAGTTTACAAATTATTCCACATTATGAAAGTGAGCCTTTATATATTGACTCGATTGTTAGAAGTATCGAAAATAAAATCAAAGAGATAAACTGGAAACCTGATCTAATCATTGCTTCTTATCATGGTATTCCAAAATCTTATTTTGATAAAGGTGATCCCTACCATTGTTATTGTCATAAAACAACAAGACTGGTTAAAGAGAATTTTAATAAAGTGGAAATTAAGACAACTTTTCAATCAAGATTTGGCCCACAACAGTGGTTAACACCTTATACGGACAAAACTCTAGAAGAATTACCAGGAAAAGGAGTTAAAAATTTATTGGTAATTTGCCCGGGTTTCGCATCCGATTGTGTAGAAACTTTAGAGGAAATTAACATTCAGGGAAGAGAAAGTTTCATGGAGAAAGGCGGTGTGAACTTTGACTTAATCCCTTGTTTAAATGATAGTCAAGATCACATCAAGTTGCTAGAAAAACTTGTAGTCAAGTATTTATAAAATGAACTTATATCTATTATTTAAATCTCTCCATTTAATAGCAGTTATTTCATGGATGGCTGGTCTATTGTACCTACCAAGAATATTTGTTTATCATTCAGAAGCAAACCATGAGACACAAAAAGAAGTTTTTAAAATTATGGAAAGAAAGCTTTATAATTACATTATGATGCCAGCTATGTTATTATCTTGGCTGTTTGGTGTTTTATTAATTCATAATCTTGGTTTAAGCATATTTGCAGAGCTTTGGATGCAAATTAAAATTGTTGCAATAGTCATTTTAACCTATTATCATTTTACTTTAGGAAAATTTTTAAATAATTTTGCTAATGATAATAATCAAAAAACATCAAAATTTTTCAGGATTTATAACGAAATACCTACAATAATACTAATTGTGGTCATATTTGTAGTAGTTTTTAAACCTTTATAATAAAGGGTTGAAATTTTCAGAAAAAGTCATATATTTTTAATACATCCCTATAATCAAAACAATTTCATGAACTTACAAGAACTAAAGCAAAAAAACCCTGCAGAGCTAATTAATGAGGCTGAAAAGCTTGGTATTGAAAATCCTAGCACATTAAGAAAACAAGAAATTCTTTTTGCAATTTTAAAGAAATTAGCAGAAAAAAATGAACAGATTACTGCAACTGGTGTTTTAGAGGTTCTCCAAGATGGATTTGGTTTTTTGAGAGCAATAGAATCAAACTACCTTCCGGGGCCAGATGATATTTATGTAAGCCCGAGTCAAATCAGGAGATTTGGTTTAAGAACAGGTGACTCAGTCGAAGGTGAGATTAGAGGCCCTAAAGACGCAGAGCGATATTTTGCTCTTCTCAAAGTAAACAAAATAAATTTTGATGAACCCGACAAAGGAAAAAATAAAATAGCATTTGATAATTTAACCCCACTTTACCCTAATGAGAGAATAAAGCTTGAAGTTGAGTCAACAAAGGTAGAAAAAAAACCTGATAATACAGCAAGGTTGATTGATTTAGTAAGCCCAATAGGTAAGGGACAAAGGTCTCTAATCGTTTCTCCACCAAGAGCAGGCAAAACAATAATTCTTCAAAATATTGCCCAGTCAATAACAGCAAATCATCCAGAGTGTTATCTTATGGTGTTATTAATTGACGAAAGACCCGAAGAGGTTACTGATATGCAGAGATCTGTAAAGGGAGAAGTTGTTGCTTCAACTTTTGATGAACCTGCCTCGAGACACGTTGCTGTAGCTGAAATGGTCATAGAGAAGGCTAAGCGGTTAGTAGAACATAAAAAAGATGTAGTTATCTTATTAGACTCTATTACCAGATTAGGAAGAGCTTATAATGCTGTGATACCTAGTTCAGGGAAAGTTTTGACAGGAGGTGTGGATGCAAATGCACTCCAGAGACCAAAAAGATTTTTTGGAGCAGCGAGGAATGTAGAAGAAGGAGGATCGTTAACAATTATTTCAACAGCCTTGATTGATACAGGTAGTAGAATGGATGAGGTAATATTCGAAGAATTCAAAGGCACAGGAAATTCAGAGCTAATCTTAGATAGGAAAGTAGCAGATAAAAGAATTTACCCAGCCCTTGATATCACAAGATCAGGTACGAGAAGAGAGGAACTTCTATTCGCAAAAGACGAGCTTTCTAAAATGAATGTGCTTCGAAGAATAATTAGTCCTATGGGAACAATGGATGGAATTGAGTTTTTGATCTCAAAACTGAAAAATACAAAAAATAACTCTGATTTTTTTGATTCGATGAATAAGTCAGCTAATTAATTTTTTACTGAACAGTTTGATTATTGAAATTTACTTCATGAAGATAAAAATTAACTATGTCTTCTAATGTTTTTATTTTATCTTCAATAGTAAGTGCCTCTAATAGTTTTTGTTTTTCTCCATTTGTAACAGGAGATATCATTGATAAGGTATTTATTTGTTGAGTTTCATCTAATTTCTCAAACTCTTTCCAATTTAATAAAAGTCCGTTACGTTTAAAGAAAATTTTTACTTTTTCCATTAAACTTTCCGTATTTTGATTCACAACTGTATTTTTTAAATCTAACTCAAAGTTTTTGTAATCAACTTTAAATTCACGGTATAATTTATCATTTTTTATTTCATCTAAAATTTTAAATCTTGTAATTCCAGTTAAATTAATTAATATTCTTCCATCTTTACTTTTTTGAAAATCACTTATTTTTCCCAGGCAGCCTATACGATAAACTTCATTCCTACTAATTTGAGATTGAACCATTCCCATAAGCTTATCCCTATTGAAAGCATCATTAACTAAGTTGAGATATCGTTCCTCAAATATATTGAGTGGTAAGTTTGTTTTTGGAAAATAAATTACTCCGCTTAAAGGGAATACAGGAATTACTTTCGGGAAAGGCTTCATTTGAACAATATAATAAATTTTTTTGTCCTCTGAAAGTGACATTTTACTCACTATAAATAAAATCTCTAAACTTTTCAGTATTATTAACTAGATATTCTGGGAAGGTTTTATCAATTTTAATTACTTTAAATTCATAACCCCTCTTGAATAAATCTTGCTTTTGCTCAATTCTCTTCTTTATTATATCTAAGTTTTTAAAATCATCATTGTTCCATTTTTGTTCAGCGTATGAGTCAAGCTTTTGGTAAATATCTTTTGGCGTTTTTACTGAACTAAAATGCCAACCACCATCAAATATAAATTTATCAAATTTTGGCTTATAAAATTTATAAAAGGGGAGTTTCCTTACTTTTATATCTCTTATCCACTGTGGATTTTTCAAGTTTTTTTTTTTACATATCCTTGTTCCGTACCAATTCGGCACAGTAGTATTAATAAAATTTAATTTAAATAAAAAATCTTTTTGTACAAAACAACCTAGTTTATCGGTATCTCTAAAATTTTTTATGCTTTTTGGATTTGGAATTTCATCAAGATCGGAAATCATTATTAAATCATCAGGATTACAGTCTGAGTATCCTTTTTCTAAGGCATTTCTTTGTAAATTCTCTCTTCTCCAAGACGGTCCCCAGTTTTTTTTGTAAAATTTATTATGCGTTGGCAGATCTTCAATTAAAAAGTATTTAATTTTTGAGCTAAAATTCTTAAATTTACTCATATTAAATTTTGGTGTCCGTTTATTTCCGGCATGATCGATGTTAGCTTCTACAATTACAAATCTATCCACATAATCAAATAAAGTATTTAATCTTATTTCAAGTAGATGGTCCTCATCAAAATACATAAAACAGTCTATTATTTTCATAATTTCCTTTCAAAAAAATAGCTTACATCACATTGCTTAATAAATTTAAAATTGTTGCTTTTCATAAAATTAAATATTTTTTCACCATCAGCACTTTTTTGTAAAATTTCAATGCAAATTAATTTAGGATTATATTTATTAAAATCGATTGTTTTAAGAACTTGATAATCGTGACCTTCAAGGTCAATGTTTAAAAAATCAAAGTCGTGCGTAACTAATTTATCAAACGTTCTACTTACCATTGATCTTTCATTTGTAAGAACTTTTTCAAAATCACTATCTAAAATTGTTGTATTTCCTGCACTCCAATCGTGTTGAAAGTAGGCTTTTTTTTCTATTCCATCTTCATTACTAATGAGTGCACAAATATTAATGTCTCTTTTTCTAACATAATTAAACATATCAATCGATGTTGGATTCAAGTCGATATTTGTACCTGACCACCCGCGTTTATAAAGTAAATAAGTATTGTTTAGACGCATAGGATGAAACGCACCAAGATCAACATATTTACCAATTTTTTTATTTTTAAAAAACTCGTTTATGAATAAATCTTCCTTAAATTGCGAAAAGCTTTTTCTTTTTCTTAAAAAAATTTTATATCTAATGAATAAATGATAAATTAAATATATTTTGTAGAGTACAGTGCCCCTTTTTAGTTTTTCTTTAATCATTCTTAATTTTTTGGTTAAATACTAATAAATACGTATACAAATAACATCAATAAAAAAGCTCTACTTTTCTTGCATTATTAGGGCTATAGAGTTAAGTTCTTAATTAATGCGGGCATAGCTCAGTGGTAGAGCGTCTCGTTGCCAACGAGAAGGTCGAGGGTTCAAGTCCCTTTGCCCGCTCCATTAAACAACCTTTTTTTTTGTTTTTAGATATATTTTACCGAATAATTTTTTAAATTCTAAATTGCCATCGACATCGTCTGTCCCAGGTCTTTGCCTAAATATTGTAGAATGCAAACCTAATTCTCTTTCTGAAGATGGTCTTCCATTAGAGTAATAATATAATGCTATAGATTTTCTCGAAAAATCATTATCTACTTTAACTTTATTAGGGTTTCCATGATAAGAAAAATCAGTAGTGCTGAAAATAACCATTCTATTGAATATAGGTAAAATATTTTTTACACATTTCGTCATTTCTCTATCCCACAACTCTAACTCACCACCGTTTTTATTTTTCCAATTTTTATTAAGATAAATTAATATATTAAGCCTTCTGTCTAATTTCATAGAAGGGTGTTGATTAAAATCTGCATGGACATTTAAATAACCATCATTTCGTAGTTCATGTAATCCTCCTCCTAACAAGTAGGGATCAGTTATTAAAGTTTCTTTTATGCCAGTTAATTTATTTAAAAATTTTACAAAAGGGGCTGAGTTTAAATAATTAATAAAGTTATTTGTTTCGATTGAGAATTTTAATGGATCATTTAAACTTAATTTTTTTTCAGCTTTTGTGTCGTATTTAT
>CACDQG010000022.1 GCA_902554785.1 uncultured Pelagibacteraceae bacterium | reverse complement strand
GGCGGATTTTGTTTAAGCTGGGGAGGATTTATAATTAGATCTTTTGAAGAGGCAAGTATCTGGCAAATATTATTTCTAAGATCTTTTTTTTTCCTTTTAGCTCTAATAGCTTTTCTTTTTGTAACTTACAAAAAAAATACCTTTAATATTATTAAAGTGTCTGGCCTTCAAGGTTTATTAGGAGGTTTTGTTTTATCATTTAGCTTTGTTGCTTTTGTAGTTGCAATGAGCAATACAACAGTAGCAAATGTTGTTTTTATAATAAGCACCCAAACTATGTTCCTGGCAATATTTGGTTATTTTTATTTAAAAGAAAAAGTTTCTTTAATCGGTTTGATTTCAATCTTTCTGGCTATGAGTGGTATTATTATAATGATTGGAGACTCTATTTCAGGCGGATCATTATTTGGAAATATAGTGGCATTAGCAATCCCAATCAATTTTGCAATTTTGGTAATGATAATAAGGAAAAATACCAAAGTTGATATGGTTCCAGCGATTTTTTACTCTGGAATATTTAGTTTGATTTACGGTTTTTTCTTAGCAGAGTCTTTTGAATTCACAAAACATGATCTTTGGATGGGTTTTCTTCTTGGAGTTCCACAATTAGCAGTTAGCTTTATTTGTATAACAATTGGATCAAGAACAGTTGAATCAGCAACAATAGGTCTTTTAATGTTGATGGAAACTTTATGTGCGCCTCTTTGGGTATGGTTATTTTTAAATGAAATTCCTCCAGTTAGTGTATTTATAGGCGGTGTAGTCATAATTTCGGCAATAATATTGAAGAGTTTTGACAAAAAACATAGCAAGTCTTGAATAATTTATATTTGACTTTTTATTGTATTTAGAGGAGAGTACTCAACGTAACGGGAGAGACCATTTAGGCGCCGAAGGAGCAACCACCCCGGAAACTCTCAGGCAAAAGGACCGTTATCGTAATAACTCTGGAAAGCAGGCGAAAGCCTCACCGAAGGATTAAATCTCTCAGGTACATAGACAGATGGGGTTAGATAAGAGTTATTATGGAAGTACAAAAAACAGCTTTATATAATTATCATAAAAACCTAGGAGCAAAGTTTGTTCCGTTTGCTGGCTATGAAATGCCTATTCAATATAAAGATGGCATTGTTAAGGAACATATTTCTACAAGAACACACGCTGGATTTTTTGATGTGTCACATATGGGACAATTTTTTTTAGAAGGGGATGAGACATTAATAGAGTCTTTAGAAAAAATTATACCAGCAGATTTAAAAAATTTGAAAGTTAACCATTCAAAATATTCTTTTTTACTAAATAACGAAGGTGGGATAATTGATGATTTAATTATTACAAGAACAGAAAAGGGTTTTTGTATAATCTTAAATGCAGCTTGTAAGGAAAACGATATTAAACAAATTTCACAATTTCTAAAAAAAAATCATAAACATCTTTTAAACAACGATTTATCTTTAATAGCGTTACAAGGGCCAAAATCTGTAGAGATTTTAGAAAAATTAATTCCGGGTGTTGCTAATTTGAAATTTATGACAGGAAGTAATTTTGAGTATGAAGATGAAAATCTTTATGTAACAAGATCTGGATATACAGGTGAAGATGGTTTTGAAATCTCAATTTCTAATAAAAAAGTCGAAAAGTTAATTGATTACTTAATTTCAAATGACGTTAAACCAATAGGTTTAGGAGCAAGAGATACATTAAGATTAGAGGCAGGTCTATGTTTATACGGTCATGATTTAAATGAAAATATAAATCCAGTAGAGGCTAATTTAAAATGGGCTATAGCTAAAAAAAGAAAAGAAGTTGGCGGCTTTAATGGTTGGGAAAAAATAAAAAATTTATTAGTAAACGGAAGTGAAAAAATTAGAGTTGGTATAAAGCCAGATGGAAAAGTTATAGCTAGAGAAAACACGAAAATCTTTTCGTCAGATAATAATGAAATAGGATTCGTTACAAGTGGTACTTTTGGTCCGAGTGTAAACGCTCCAGTTGCAATGGGATATGTTAAATCAAAATTTTCTGAAATAGGTACATCTATTCAGCTTGAAGTAAGAGGAAAAAAATATGGGGGTAAGATTTCTGAACTTCCATTTTATAAAAAAAGTTATGTTAAATAAGGGGAAACAAATATGAGTGAAAAAAAATTTTCTAAAAAACACGAATGGGTCTCACTCGATGGAGACGTCGCCACAGTAGGAATAACTAAGCATGCAACAGAAATGCTCGGTGACATTGTTTTTGTGGAGGTTCCTGATGCAGGAAAAGCCGTAGAAAAAGAAGGTCAAGCAGCTGTTGTAGAATCTACTAAAGCTGCGAGTGATGTTTACTCTCCTATTTCTGGAGAAATTACTGAGGGAAATAAAGCCATTGCAGATGACCCCGGGAGCGTAAATACTGACCCTGAGGGCGCGAGCTGGTTTTTTAAGTTAAAGATAAAAGATAAAAGTGAGTATGACTCCCTAATGTCAAAAGACGAATATGATAAATTTTGTAAGGAGAACCCAAATTAAATGATTGACGATAATTCAAAAGAATTTATTAAAAGACATATTGGTCCTTCTGAGGAAGATCAGTCCAAAATGTTGCAGCACGTTGGGTACAAATCATTAGAGGATTTAATGATCAATACTGTGCCAGAAAAAATCTTATTAAAAGGTGATCTTAAAATCGATCAACCAATGTCAGAAAACGATGCTTTAAAAAAATTAAAATCTATATCTAAAAAAAATAAAATCTTTAAAAATTTTATTGGAATGGGATACTATAATTCTATTACACCTAATGTAATTCTAAGAAATATTTTAGAAAATCCAGGATGGTATACATCTTATACACCTTACCAACCTGAAGTGGCGCAAGGTCGTCTTGAAATGCTTTTAAATTTTCAACAATCAATAATTGACTTAACGGGCATGGATATAGCTAATGCTTCTTTGTTAGATGAAGCAACAGCAACAGCAGAAGCAGTAGGTTTAAGCCAGAGATTAGATAAGACTAATTCAAAAAAAATATTTATTTCAAGCAATTGTAATCCTCAGACGATTGATCTTATAAAGACCAGAACAAATCCTTTTGGTTTAGAATTGATTATTGGTGATGAAAAAAAAGAACTTACAAAAATTAAAGAAGATATTATTTGTGGAGTTTTATCTTACCCAGGAACTTTAGGTGAGATAAACGATCCTAGTGAAAGTATCAGTCAAATACACAAAAAAAATGGAAAAGCTATTTTAGTTTGTGACTTATTGGCTTTAGCTAGATTAAAAACTCCAGCAGAACTCGGGGCTGATATTGCTGTAGGTAGTGCTCAAAGATTTGGTATCCCAATGGGATACGGCGGGCCTCATGCAGCATTTTTTGCTACAAAAGAAGAATTTAAAAGATCAATGCCAGGAAGAATAATAGGCGTTTCAAAAGATAGACACGGGAAAAAAGCTTACAGGCTTTCTTTACAAACTAGGGAGCAACACATTAGAAGAGATAAAGCAACAAGCAATATTTGCACTGCTCAAGCTTTATTGGCTATCATTTCTGCAGCTTTTGCAATTTATCATGGACCTGAAGGAATACTTAAAATAGCGAATAGAACTTCTAAATTAGCAAAAATCTTTGCCGATAATATTAAAGCAAGCGGTTATAAAATTTTATCAGATCATTTCTTCGATACTGTTACGATTAAAACCAATGAAAAAACAATTCCTATTTATGAGGCTGCACTAAAAGAGAATATAAACCTTAGAAAAGTTGATAAAGATCATTTATCTATTGCGTTTGATGAAGCAAAAAAACTTAATGACGTTAACTTATTGTTAAAAATATTTGGGATACCTAAAGTAATTAAACAAGACGTAAAGGTTGAATTGGATAATCTTCCTAAAAATCTTTTAAGAACTTCAAAATATTTAACTCATCCAGTTTTTAACAAATACCATTCTGAAACTGAGATGCTAAGATATTTAAAGAAACTAGAAGATTGTGATATTGCACTTAATAGATCAATGATTGCTTTGGGATCTTGTACAATGAAACTCAATGCTACAGCAGAATTAATTCCTATTACCTGGAAAGAGTTTTCACTTCCACATCCTTTTGTTCCTACAAATCAAATGGAGGGTTATAAGATTCTTTTTAATGATTTAATAAACGATCTGAAAGAAATTACTGGATACGACGCAGTTTCTTTACAGCCTAATTCTGGGGCTCAAGGAGAGTACGCAGGTCTAATGACTATAAGAAAATTTCATAAGAATAATAAACAAGACAATCGTAACGTTTGTCTTATTCCGGACTCTGCTCATGGAACTAATCCAGCAAGTGCCCAAATGTGCGGGATGAAAGTGGTTGTAGTCAATTGTGACGAAGATGGAAACGTCGACATAGATGATCTTAAAAATAAAGCTGAAAAACACTCAAAAGATTTGGCTGCTTTAATGGTTACTTATCCCTCTACTCATGGAGTATTTGAGGAAAAAATCATGGATATTTGTGAAGTAATTCATAAGCACGGCGGACAAGTTTATATGGATGGAGCAAATCTAAACGCACTTGTAGGTGTTGCAAAACCAGGGAAATTTGGACCAGATGTTTGTCATATTAATTTACATAAAACATTTTGTATACCGCACGGTGGGGGCGGACCAGGAATGGGCCCAATTGCTTGTTCTAAGCATCTAGCTGATTTTTTACCAACTCACGAAATTATTAAAGAGGCAGGCCCTAAAAATGGAATGGGAGCTGTATCAGCTGCACCTTGGGGTAGCTCAAGCATACTTCCAATATCCTGGATGTATATAAAGATGATGGGTGCTGAAGGATTGAAAAAAGCCTCACAAGTTTCAATTTTAAATGCAAATTACATTTCAAAAAAATTATCCAAAGATTACAAAGTTCTTTATACTGGTAAAAATGGAAATGTTGCACATGAATGCATAATTGATATCCGACCAATAAAGGCAAGTTCAGGAATCTCTGAGGAGGATTTAGCAAAAAGACTGATTGACTTTGGCTACCATGCTCCAACAATGTCATGGCCTGTTGCTGGAACAATTATGATTGAGCCAACTGAAAGTGAAAATTTGGAGGAGATTGATAAATTTTGCAATGCCCTTATAAAAATTAAAAAAGAAATTAACTTAGTGGAGTCATCAAAGTTTGATAAAATAGATAACCCGCTGAAAAATGCACCACATACTTATGTCGAATTAGCTTCCAGTGAGTGGAAGCATGCTTACTCAAGAGAGGAAGCAGCTTTTCCCACTGAGTATGTAAAAAATAATAAATATTGGGCTCCGGTTGCTAGAGTAGATAACGTTTTTGGAGATAGAAATTTAGTATGTTCATGTCCTTCAATGGATGAATATAAAGATGAAGCTGCTTAATCTCTTTTAATGAAAATTGCTGTTATCGGCTCAGGTATCTCAGGATTATCTTCTGCATATTTTCTCTCAAAAAAATATAAAGTTGATCTATACGAAAAAGAAGATCACTTTGGAGGTCATTCTTTTACCTACGATATAAAAGAAGATGATAAGATTGTCCCAGTAGATCTAGGCTTTATCGTTTTTAATGAGGTTACTTATCCAAATTTAGTAAATTTTTTTAATGAATTAAAAGTTCCTTACGAAAAAAGCAACATGTCATTTTCTGTATCAATTAAGAATAGTAACGTTGAATATAGTGGAAGTGGTTTGGGAGGTATTTTTTCTAATAAATTAAATTTTCTTAATTTAAAATTTTTATATATGATTAAAGAGATAATTTCATTTTATAAAACAGCTCCAAAATTACTTGAAAGTGAAATTAAAGAGGAGACTCTAGGAAATTTTCTTAATAAAAAAAAGTTGTCAAAATACTTCATTGAGTATCACTTAATTCCCATGGTTGCTGCTATCTGGTCAATGCCATTTAATAAAGCAAAGGAAATGCCATTAAAATTTTTTTTAAATTTTTTTACTAATCATGGTTTATTTAAATTTAAAAATAGACCGCAATGGTACACAGTTTCAAATAGAAGTAGAGCATATGTAAAAAAAGTAACAGATAAAATTAGTGGAGAAATTTTTAAAAATTATAAAGTGGATAAGTTAATTAGAAGTGATGAAAATATCAGAGTAATTATTGGCAATGAATATGTTGACTATGATCAAGTAGTTCTAGCTTCCCATGCAGACCAAAGTTTAAAAATGATAGAAAACCCAACTGAACAAGAAAAAAATATATTGGGAAAATTCAATTACGTGAAGAATGAGGCTTATTTACATACTGATAAGAGATTAATGCCTCAGAAAAAAAGGGCATGGTCTAGTTGGAATTCTGTTTCAGATGGAGAAAAGACTTGTATTACCTATTGGTTAAATAAACTACAAAACTTAGATACATCTAAAGACTATTTTTTAACTTTAAACCCTATTTTTAAGATTAACGAAAATTCTGTTATAAAAAAAGTTGATTTTACACACCCATATTTGAATTCAAAGAATACCGCACTTCAAAAAGATCTAAGATTAATACAAGGAAAAAAAAGAACTTGGTTTTGTGGGAGTTATTTTGGTTACGGATTTCATGAAGATGGATTAAAATCGTCTATAGAT
>CACDQG010000021.1 GCA_902554785.1 uncultured Pelagibacteraceae bacterium | reverse complement strand
AACCATCAATTTTTAAAAAAACAGAAAAACAGATCCAAGAAAGTATTAATAAAAATCTACCTGCGCCAAAGCCATTATTAGAAAAAAAAGGTGAGACTAAACCAGTCGTAGTTGAACAAAAAAAAGACCCTGCTAAAAAAAAAGAAATAAAAACGGAGCTTAAAGAAGAAGTAAAAACACAAGTATCATCTACATTTGTGTACCCTAGAAAAAAACCAATTACATATAAAGTTTCGTCAAAAGAAGTAAAAAGTTCAAAAGTTCTTAATAAAAAAGATTTTGAGAGAGCAAAAGAAACAATTGATTTTATTAAACAAAAAAAATGGAATAGTGCTTTAAAAAGTGCTCAAAAGGTTAAAGATAGCGAATTCAGAAAATTAATTACTTGGATGCATCTTAAAACCACTAGAAATGGAGCATCATTTAGTGAATATAAAAAATTTATAGAACAAAATGACTATTATCCAAGAATTAACAGAATAAGGTATTTAGCAGAAGAAAAAATATATTTAAGAAATAATTCACCTACATCAATAATTAATTGGTTTGAAAAATATCCTCCCTTAGGTGGTTTAGGTAAAATTAAATTAGCTGAGGCCTATCTAGAACAAGGAAAACTAGAAAAAGTCAAAGAGTTAGTTAAAGAAGGATGGACTACTGCTGAGATAAGAAAAAATGATTTGGGTTATTACAGAGCTAAGTTTAAAAAATTTATCTCGTCAGATGATCATGTGAAGAGAGCTGATTATTTAGCATGGGAAAGGAAATATTGGGACCTAAAAAGAATGCTTAAATATTTGCCTACAGATCAAAGAGCTCTTTATAATGCAAGACAAATATTAATGAGTAACTCTTACGGCGTAGATAATGCAATAGCAAAGGTGCCTCAATATTTAAAAAAAGATCCTGGTTTAGAGTTTGATAGATTGAGATGGAGAAACCGAAGAGGACGATTAGACGGATCTTTAGAAATTTTATATCAAAATGCGAATAAGACTGAGACACAAATGGTTAGACCGGATAAATGGTGGGAACAGAGAGAGAGTGTTACAAGAAGTCTAATTTACAAAAAAAGATATAAGACAGCATATAAAGTAGCTAGTGAACACTCCCTATCATCTGGTCCGTCCTTTGCAGAGGCTGAATGGCTATCTGGGTGGATAGCTCTAACTTTTTTAAAATCTCCTGAGTATGCAATTAATCATTTTCAAAATTTTTACAATAATGTCAGCTATCCGATAAGCTTAGCTAGAGGAGCATATTGGTTAGGAGAGTCATATGAAAAATTAAATGAAAAGGAAACTGCTAATAAATTTTTTTCAGAGGCAGCAAAATTTCCAATGACTTATTATGGACAACTTGCTTTCAATAAGGTTAATCCTGGTGGGAATTTTGAATTAAAAGACGAAAGTAATTTTGATAAGGATTATGAAAAAGAGTTTAAAAAAAATAAACTTATTAAACATGTTATTCTATTGCATGAACTTGATGCAAGCCAATATGCTAAAGATATTCTTAAACATTTGGCTGAACTTAATATTGAGAAAGGTAGTGAAGTTTTAGCAGCAGAGTTATCTACATCTGTTGAAAGATACGATTTTGCAATTCAAATATCAAAAAAAGCATCCTATGAAAAAAGATTTTTAAATAAATATAATTATCCAGTTATTGCTACTCCGAAAATTGTAAATAATAAACAGATGCCTAAACAAGAAATTGTTCTTGCAATAATCAGACAAGAAAGTGAATTTGACAGGAAAGCAAATAGTTGGGCTGGAGCTAGAGGTATGATGCAGTTAATGAAATACACTGCTAAGATCGTAGCTAAACAAGCAAAACTACCTTATAGTATTAGTCGGCTAACAGCAGATCCAGAATACAACATTAAGCTTGGTTCATATTATTTTAATGGATTACTTAATGATTATAATGGCGTTTTCCCGTTTGCTATTGCTGCGTACAATGCGGGTCCAAATAGAGTAAAAACTTGGAGGAGAGTAAATGGAGACCCTTCTAAAGGTCAAATTTCTTATATTAATTGGATTGAACAAATTAGATTTGAAGAAACTAGAAATTATGTTCAACGAGTTTTAGAAAACATTAATGTTTACAAATATATTTTAAGAAAAGAACCAGTACAAATAGATAGTTATTTTAACTAATTGGCGGTGAGAGAGGGATTCGAACCCTCGGTAGCATAGTTAAATACTACGGAAGTTTAGCAAACTCCTGGTTTAAACCAACTCACCCATCTCACCACAAGCTTTACGTATCTTTATAAAGAAAATTAACTTATATTGCACCAGATTTGTAATGCAACAAAAACAATTATCAGGAATTTTTTATGCTGCTTTTGCATCTCTTTGGTGGGGTGTTGTAGGTACTATTTTTTTCAAATTTGTATCTTTTGCTTCATTTATTGAATTAACTGTACACAGAACAATTTGGACAGCAGTTCTATTAATTCTGACAACAAGTTTTTATAAAAAGTGGCCAGAATTTAATCAAATTTTTAAAAAGAAAAAAAATCAATTATTGCTTTTTTTTTCAGGTTTATTAGTAAGTATAAATTGGGGAACTTGGCTTTATGCCGTCAGTGTAAATAAATTATTAGACTCAAGTTTAGGATATTATATCTACCCAATAATAAGTGTATTTTTAGGAAGAGTATTTTTAAAAGAAAAACTAAATAGAAATCAATTTATTGCGGTAATATTAGTGGTAATTTCTTTATTTTACTTTTTAATAAAACTTGGTGAATTACCTTGGATTGGTCTTACTGTTGCAATAACTTTTAGTATTTATGGATTAATAAGAAAAAAAATTAAAGTTTCATCAGATATAGGTCTGTTGATAGAAACATTGCTAATATCTCCTATAGCAATTGCATTATTTATTTATCTAATAAATTTAGAGTTAAATGTTTTTTCTTATAAAGAACCTCTTTTATCTTTTTATTTATTTTGGTCTGGATTTATGACTTTGGTGCCTCTCTTTTTATATACTTTAGGTTTTAAGATAATTGGTATCGGTCCAGCAAGTATGATTTTGTTTTTAACTCCAACGTCACAATTTCTTTTGGGAATAACTTATTTTGATGAGATTCTAACCTATGAAAAGTTTTTTGGTTTCGTAATAATTTGGATAGCTGTATCTATTTATCTTAATGAATTACGTAAAGAGTGAGTTGTGATTATTACAAGTGGTACAACTATAGCTACAAAAAATGAAATGAATAGTAAGTTTGATAAGATAAATGGACTAAAATTTTCTATAGACATAATATTACCTACTAAAATACTTGATTGAAAATTTTGACTTGGGAAAAATAATAAACCTGAGCTTAAACCAAGAATAATTGATACTAAAGACAATCTTGTATTAATTTTTTTCTTAAAAAATCCATAGAATATTGTTACAACTGCAGCACAACATAGAAGATCTGCAAATAAGAATAAATATAATATGCTGTAGCCTTTAGAAGCAAAAATAAAAACAATCACACATAGTAATAAAATTAATTTATTGGATTTATCTTTTATTTCTCTACCACTTAAAAATTTATTTAGTTCTTTTCCATCAATAATTATTAGGCTTGAAATAGCATTTATTAATGTATCAATTGTACTTAATGTTAAAGCTAGGGCTAAAATTAAAATAGAAACAATTATTAAAACATTATCATTAGATAAAATAATTTTAAAAAAAGCTAAATCAGGTTTTATTTTAGGATCAAGTGAAAAAGATATCAGACCTGTGTAGCCCATCCAAAAAACTATCAAAAAAGATATAATTGATGAGTAGATTAAACTTTTTTTTAAAATAAAGTTATTTTTTGCAGCAAAGACACGTTGCCAATTACCCTGGTGAAATAAGTTTGTTGCTGCTACAGCAATAAAAAATGTAAATCCAGCAGTGTAATTTGGAATATAATTTTTACTTATAAGTTTTGCAGAATTTTTTTTAATCACTTCATAACTATTTATTTCTAAATTTCCTAAAATTAAAAATATAGAAAATAATATTATGCTTAAAACTATTATACATTGATATTTATCTGTAATAATCGAAAGTTTAAATCCACCTCTTAATATATATAAAAGACATATAATTAAAGTTAGTCCAGATGTTATCCATAAGGGTGTTTTTGAGATTAAATTTATTAAAAAAGCTATTGCTGTGACTTCTGCTATCAAAAAAATTATCAAATAAAATAGAATTAAGATTAACATTATCTTTAAAATTCCAGTCCCAAACCTTCTTTTAATAAACTCAGTTAAAGACATCCCGTTAGGAAACTCTCTCCTTATTTTCGGTCCAAAATTTAATAAAAATAGCATAGGTGCAGCCGTGCCTAATGCATACCCAATTACTGCCCCTATTCCCCCCCAAGTTGCTGCTGAAGCTGGTCCAAATAATATCCAGGCTCCCAAAGCTGATGCTGATAAACTCGTTGTTAATGAAAAAACACTCTCATTTCTGTCACCGACTATGTGACTTTTTTTATTATCTGAAATTTTTTTTAAATTTATGTAACCTAAAGCGATAAAAAAAGCGCCAACCACTAGAGTAATAATTAGCGTTGTTTGTGTTGATAAGTATATATCTTTCATTTATCCCTTACTGAATTACCGGTCAGGTTCTTTGGGTATAATCTCAGCCTTTATGACACCCCTTATACAAATTATATATTTATTTTAGGCAGGAAGTCAAATGAAGCTGTATCTATTCTAGATGAGTATTCTCTTCTCATTTTCCAATCATTACTTATACCAGCTTGAGCTATACTGATTGCATTTCGTCCATATTTTGCATTGGTAAAATCGATTGCTCTCATTAATGGTTGAGATTTATTCTCTAAAATTGGTGCTAATAAATTTAGCTCTTTTTCAGAAGCGTCTCTAAGCTTCGATAAAATAACTCCAGCTTTTTGATAGAAGTAACCATATTTATAAATCTTTCCCAGTCCGCTAATTGCAGTTTTTACAAGTTCAATACTGTTATTAGTTGCCACTGGCAATTCAATAGTAATAGAATTTGAATAGTATTTTCTATTTTTATCAAATGGACTTGTTCTTATAAATATAGTGACAGCTCTCGTGGTTTGTTTATCTGTTCTTATTTTTTCTGCCGCATTTAAACAATGAGTAGTTATAGACTCTTTTAATTTGTCTAAACTCTCAACTTTTTTTCCAAATGATCTTGATACACAACAGCTTTTTCTTCTCGTTTCCTCGGTTTCTAAATCTATACAAGGAATTCCTCTTAACTCCATTACTGTTTTCGCACCTAAAACATTAGTACTTTTCTTAACCCATGTGTTTGAAATATTTTTTAGCTTATAAGCATTATCTATTCCATTTTTAATATATAGTTTTGATAACTGTCTTCCAACTCCCCATACATCTGCAATATCAAAATCTTTTAGTATATTATCAATATTTTCTCTTAGAAATACCACTCCTGCTTTATTTTTTTTGGCAATATGATTTGCGACTTTACTTAAAGTTTTTGTATTTGAAATTCCTACACTTGTTGGTATTCCCGTCCATTTTAAAACTCTTTCTCTTATTTGTTTTCCATATTCTTCGACTTGTTCATCTTTGATATGCGATAAATCTAAAAATGCTTCGTCTATAGAATAGATTTCAATTTTATCAGTAAAACCTTTTAAAACTTTCATCACTCGTCTAGAAAGATCTCCATATAATGCATAGTTTGAAGAAAATATCTGAACGTTGTTCCTTTTAACTAAATCTTTAACTTTAAAATATGGTTCTCCCATTCTTATTCCAAGTTTTTTTGCTTCAGTAGATCTTGATATTACACATCCATCATTATTAGATAGCACCACGACTGGTACATTTTGTATTTTAGGATTAAATAATCTTTCGCAAGAAACATAAAATGAATTACAGTCAATTAATGCAACTTTTTTTCTACTGCTGTTTGTGTATGACATATGTTACTACTCCCCAAATTATTATTTCTGGATTATCTGTTAAATTAATTCGATCTGATGTGTTTTTTGAACCTGATGTTAAGTAGTTGTTGCCCTTACTTTTAACCAGAGTCTTAACCACAAGTTCTTCGTTGATATTTGCTATAACAGTGGAGAAATTTTTTGGATTTAAACTTTTATCTACTATTAATAGATCTCCATCATATATGCCCACATTAGTCATAGATTTACCTTGTACTCTAATGATGAAAGTAGCTGGTGCATTTGTTATGAGGTGAGAGTTTAGATCTATATCATCCTCGATATAGTCTGTTGCCGGAGAAGGAAAACCAGCTCCCACTTTATGTAAATAATAAGGTATTGTTAACTTCATAAATGTTCTTGTTTTGTTCTTTATAGCTGATAAACTGCCTTTCAGTCAACCCCTTTTCAAAGGATTGTTAAAGTGGGTCAAATTGCAAATCGAAAAAAAGAGGGAGATTAGCTATTAACATAATGTGATTAAAAAAATTTTTTCAGTATTATTAGTATTACTTATAACAACAAGTGCTCAAGCAGCATCTAAGTTAGACTCAATCAAAAAAAGTGGTGAGTTAAGAGTTGGGACAACAGGAGACTGGGATCCAATGTCAATGAAAGATCCAAAAACAAACAAGTACAAAGGATTTGATATTGATGTAATGAATGAGTTAGCAAAAGATTTAGGCGTAAAGGTGAAATTTGTACCAGCAGAATGGAAAACCATTGTTGCAGGAATAACAGCTGATAGATACGATATATCTACAAGCGTAACTAAAACACCAAAAAGAGCTGAAGTAGCTGGTTTTACTGCTACATATTACAAATACGCAACAGTCCCGCTTGTTTTAAAAAAGAATTTAAAAAAGTTTTCAACATGGGAGTCTTTAAACAATAGTAGTGTTACAATAGCTACTACATTAGGTACTTCTCAGGAAGAAAAAGCAAAAGAATTTTTTCCAAAATCAAAACTTCAATCAGTTGAGGCACCCGCAAGAGATTTCCAAGAAGTTTTAGCAGGAAGAGCTGATGGAAACATCACAAGCTCAACAGAAGCAAATAAATTAGTTATTAAATATCCTCAATTAGCCATAGTTCCTGATGGAGGAAAAAATCCAGCATTTTTAGCTATGATGGTTCCAAAAGTAGATAAAATTTGGAATGATTACGTAAGTAGTTGGATCAAAGAGAAACAAGCATCTGGATTTTTTAAAACTTTACTAGCTAAGTACGATCTAAAAAGCTTATAATTTAAGTTTCAATACCTACCATTTACAAATATAGTCAGTAAGTGAAATTTTTAAAAATAATTTCTATTCTATTTTTGCTTCAAGGATGTAGTTCAAACTATGAATGGGGTTGGT
>CACDQG010000020.1 GCA_902554785.1 uncultured Pelagibacteraceae bacterium | reverse complement strand
TGCTTTAAAATATATTTTTAAAGAAATTATTATACCTGCAAGTGCCAATAAAATTGTTTTTATCCTCGCACCAATTGTAACGATGACTTTAGCCTTAGTTGCATGGGCTGTAATTCCAATGGGTGAAAATTTAGTATTATCTGATATTAACGTAGGAATTTTATATTTGTTTGCAGTCTCATCACTGGGTGTTTATGGAATAATAATGGGAGGCTGGGCTTCAAATTCAAAATACCCTTTCCTAGGAGCTATTAGATCTGCAGCCCAAATGGTTTCCTATGAAGTTTCAATAGGAATTATAATAATAAATGTTTTATTATGTGTTGGGTCTTTAAATTTAAATGATATTGTAATAGCTCAAAAGGACTTGTGGTACGTGATACCACTTTTTCCTATGTTTGTAATTTTTTTTATTTCTGCTCTTGCAGAAACAAATAGACCTCCTTTCGATTTACCCGAAGCAGAGGCTGAATTAGTTGCGGGTTACCAAACTGAATATTCTGGGATGATGTATGCAATGTTTTGGCTTGGTGAGTACGCAAATATACTTTTAATGTGTGCTTTGGGTTCAATTCTTTTTTTAGGAGGATGGCTACCTTTAATGGATGTTTATCCACTTAATTTAATTCCTGCACCTGTTTGGATGATATCAAAAATTTTATTTCTATTTTTATTGTTTGCTTTGATTAAAGCAATTGTTCCTAGATATAGATATGACCAGCTTATGAGACTTGGTTGGAAAGTTTTTTTACCATTTTCTCTTATATATTTAATTTTAACAGCAAGTTTCTTGTTTTATTTTGATAAATTACCAAAGGTAAATTATTTATGAATCTAGGTAGGCTTTTTAAAACTATATTTCTTGTAGAATTTATCTCTGGTTTGTTAATGGCAATAAAAGAACTATTTAGAAAATCCAAAACTATAAACTATCCATTTGAAAAAGGCCAAATAAGCCCACGTATGAGAGGAGAGCATGCCTTAAGAAGATATCCAAATGGAGAAGAAAGATGTATAGCTTGTAAATTATGCGAAGCAGTATGTCCTGCCCAAGCAATCACAATTGAGTCATCAGAGAGAGCCGACGGAAGTAGAAAAACAACTAGGTACGATATTGATATGTTAAAATGTATATACTGTGGATTATGTCAAGAATCGTGCCCTGTAGATGCTATTGTACAGGGACCAAATTTCGAGTTTGCCACAGAAACCAGAGAAGAACTTTATTATAACAAAGAAAAACTTTTAGATAACGGAGATAGATGGGAATCTGTTTTAGCAAAAAATATTAAGTTAGATAAGCCTTATAGATAAATGATAATTCACTCTTTTTTTTTTTATTTTTTTTCAATAATAGCAATATTTTCATCATTGATGGTTATAACTTCAAGAAGCACGATTAACTCAGTCTTCTTTTTAATATTAGATTTTATTTCAGTAGGTTGTTTATTTATTATGGTTGGAGCTGAATTTTTAGGAATGATATTATTAATTGTTTACGTTGGCGCTGTGGCGGTCTTATTTTTATTCGTTGTTATGATGCTTAATGTTGCAGAGCAAAAACAATCATGGTTTATTGGAAAAAAATCAACTCATATTCCTACAGGTTTAATAGTTAGTGTATTAATCTTATTGGAGCTTCTTGTAGTAGTTGGTGGGTGGAAATACAAAGAAAATGTTATGTCTAGTAGCACTTTAGTAATGTCTAAAATTTCAAATACTCATCAATTAGGATTGGTAATGTATACAGATTATATTTTATACTTTCAATTAGCTGGAGTAGTTCTTCTTCTAGCAATGATCGGAGCTATTCTTCTTACATTTAGAAAAAGAATAGGTGTAAAGAAACAAAGTTATTTTACCCAAATTTCTAGAACTCCATCTACATCGATAGAATTAAAAGACGTTAAATCTAATGAAGGAATTAAACTAGATGATTGAAATTGGTTTAGGTCACTATTTATCATTAGGAGCAATAATTTTTTTCTTGGGAGTTATTGGAATATTTTTAAACAGAAAAAATGTAATAGTGATCTTAATGTCGATAGAGTTAATTTTGTTAGCGGTTAATATTAATTTAATATCTTTTTCAATTTTTTCTGGAGATATAGTTGGCCAGATTTTTACAATGCTTATTTTAACAGTTGCTGCTGCTGAAGCAGCTATAGGTCTAGCAATTATTGTTGTTTATTATAGAAATAGGGGGTCTATAAGAGTAGAAGATATTCACGGAATGAAAGGCTAAATGGAGTACGCAATTTTATTTTTACCATTATTAGGCTCAATAATAGGATATATTGGTAGATCTCTTACAAGTTATTTTGCAGAAATTTCAACAAGTTTGTTTGTCTGTATTTCAGCTATTTTATCTATCCTTGTTTTCTTAAATGGATATCAAAATAATATTTATGGCAATTATTTAATTTTTGAGTGGATTAGCTCTGGTGGATTTACAGCTAACTGGTCCATAAACGTGGATCCATTAAGTTCTGTTATGTTAGTTGTAGTAACTTTTGTATCAGCGTTAGTGCATATTTATTCAATTGGTTACATGAGTCACGACCCTCATAAACCAAGGTTTATGTCTTATTTATCCCTATTTACTTTTTCAATGCTTGCTTTAGTTGTTTCAGATAATTTTTTACAATTATTTTTTGGTTGGGAAGGAGTTGGTTTGTGCTCCTATTTATTAATTGGTTTTTGGTATAAAAAAGAAACTGCAAATAATGCTGCAATAAAAGCATTCATTGTAAATCGAATTGGGGATTTTGGTTTAGCAATCGGGATATTTTTAATTTTTTTCTTTTTTGGCACAATTAATTTTGATGAGGCATTTCAAGTTACAAGTCAATTTGCTAATAAAAAAATAGTTTTTTTTGGTTTTGAGGTGAACTTAATTACTCTAATATGTATATTTTTATTTATTGGAGCTATGGGAAAATCTGCACAGTTTCTACTCCATACTTGGCTGCCTGATGCAATGGAGGGTCCTACTCCAGTCTCAGCTTTAATTCATGCAGCTACGATGGTTACTGCTGGAGTTTTTCTTGTGGTCAGATGCTCTCCGATATTTGAATATTCTCAAGTTGCTTTAAATTTAGTTACAGTGGTAGGAATGATAACAGCTATATTTGCTGCATCTGTTGCACTAGTTCAAAATGATATAAAAAAAATAGTTGCCTACTCAACATGTAGTCAACTAGGTTATATGTTTTTTGCAGCAGGAATTGGAGCATATCATGTAGCAATGTTTCATTTATTTACCCATGCATTCTTCAAAGCACTCTTATTCTTAGGAGCTGGTTCCATAATTCACGCATTTCAAAACGAACAGGATATAAGAAATATGGGCGGTGTTCGAAAGAAACTTCCTTTTACTTATATTTTTATGTTGTTAGGTACTTTAGCGTTAACTGGATTTCCTTTTCTTTCTGGCTTCTATTCAAAAGACGCAATTATTGAGTTTGCATACCTTAAAAATTCTTCTTTAGGAAATTACGCAGCCACAATTGGAATTCTTACAGCATTTTTGACTTCAATTTACTCTTGGAGATTATTTTTTAAAGCTTTCCATGGAGATTATAACAATAAAAAAATTCCTATACATGAAACTCATGAGTCACCATTTATAATGTTAATACCTCTAATGCTTTTAAGTATTGGAGCGATATTTTCTGGGTATCTACTCAAAGGTACATTTATTGGGGATTATAGTAATATTTTTTGGCAATCATCCATCTTTTTTTTAAACGAAATTAAACATGACTTTATACCAATGTGGTTTTTATTAACAACTCCAGTTTTAGTTTTAATATCTATACCGGTTTCATATTATTTGTACGTTTTAAATCCCAACGTTTTAGAAAATTTTAAAAATACTAATATGCCGCTATATAATTTTCTTCTTAACAAGTGGTATATAGATGAATTTTATGAAAAAGTTTTTGTGAATCCTACAAAAAAAGTAGGCTCACTTTTTTGGAAAAAAGGAGACATTGGTATTATAGATAAATTCGGCCCAGATGGTATTTCAAAATTAATAAAAACTATTTCAAATAAAACAGGAAGACTTCAAACAGGATTTATTTACGATTATGCTTTTGTTATGTTATTAGGTCTATCTATTTTATTAACTTATTTAATATTAAAATAAAATGAGTTTTCCAATTTTATCAACTTTAATTTTTTTACCATTAATAAGCTCTATATTTATCTTATTATCTAAAGATAAAACGAATAATAATAGCTCTATTTATATTTCTTTATTTGGTAGCTTTGCTACTTTTTTACTTTCTCTATTTTTGTGGTATTCTTTAGATGTAAATACCTCTGAATTTCAGTTTGTCGAGGAAAAATCTTGGATAAATGATTTTATAAAGTTTAAATTAGGAGTTGATGGTATCTCAATCCTTTTTCTTGTTTTAACGACATTTATTACTCCTATTTGTATTATCTCGTGCATAAACAGCATAAGAGTAAGAGTAAAAGAGTTCTTAATAGCTATATTAATCTTAGAAACATTCATGATTGGAGTATTTTGCTCACTCGATCTTGTAATTTTCTATTTATTTTTTGAAGCTGGTTTAATACCAATGTTTTTAATTATTGGTGTTTGGGGAGGACCAAAAAGAGTTTACTCTGCCTTTAAGTTTTTTTTATTTACTTTGCTTGGATCAGTTTTAATGCTAGTCGCTATTATAGCGATCTACTGGATAACTGGTACAACTGACATAACTCAAATTTATGAAATAAAAATTCCAAAAGAGTATCAAAATATTCTTTGGTTAGCGTTCCTAAGTTCTTTCGCAGTCAAAATGCCAATGTGGCCAGTTCATACATGGTTACCAGATGCCCATGTTGAGGCACCCACTGCGGGCTCGGTAATTCTAGCTGCTATACTATTAAAAATGGCTGGTTATGGATTTTTAAGGTTCTCGATACCAATGTTTCCTATAGCTTCAGAATATTTTACACCACTCATTTATACTTTAAGTATAATCGCTATTATATACACATCTTTAGTTGCTTTAATGCAAGACGATATGAAGAAATTAATTGCTTATTCTTCAGTGGCTCATATGGGCTACGTAACACTAGGAATCTTCACTTTAACCAAACAAGGAATTGAAGGCAGTATTTATCAAATGATTAGTCATGGTTTAATATCAGCAGCATTATTTTTATGTGTTGGCGTGGTCTACGATAGGCTACACTCGAGAATGATAAGTACTTACGGAGGACTTGTAAATTACATTCCCAAATATTCTCTATTATTTTTGATTTTTGCTTTAGCTGCCCTCGGATTACCAGGCACTTCAGGATTTTTAGGTGAATTTCTTGTTTTAACTGGAACATTTCAAAAAAGTTATTTAGCAGCAATGCTAGCAACATTCGGTGTAGTGTTAGGAGCCGCTTATATGCTGTGGCTTACCAAAAGAGTTATATTTGGTGTCGCTAATAACTCAGAAATTAAAAATTTAAAAGACGTAAACAAGTCAGAAATTGGAATGCTCGCTACATTAGCATTTTTAATTATTTTTTTTGGTTTTTATCCCCTCCCATTAATGGAGACTTTTAACGTTTCAGTTAATAGCTTAATTTATAATTATGAAACTGCATTAACTTCAAATTAGATATGATCTATAATTTAAATATAATTTTTCCTGAAATATTTTTATCTTTGTCAATTTTTTCTGTTTTAATGATTGGTGTTTTTATAAAAAAAAGCTTTAATTTAATATTCAATTTAACTTCTTTAATTATAATCATAACAATTATGATCATCTCATCAAGCCCAAATGATACTGAAAAAGTATTTTCGGAAAGTTTTACAAGAGATGCTTTTTCAAATTATTTTAAAATTTTAATACTATTATCCTCTTTATTCGTTCTTAATTCCTCAAAAAATTTTATTGTTGAAAATAAATTAGATAAGTTTGAATACCCTATAATAATTTTACTTTCTATTTTAGGAATGTTTTTTATGGTTAGCGCAAATGATTTGATACTTTTCTATTTGGGGTTAGAGTTACAATCTTTATCACTTTATATCCTTGCATCAATAGATAGAGATAATTTAAGATCAACTGAATCTGGAATTAAATATTTTGTCTTAAGCGCTTTATCATCAGGTTTATTGCTCTACGGATGCTCATTATTGTATGGATTTACTGGCTCTACAAATTTTGACTTAATTGCGAGTCAATTAAATAAAGAAAATACTGGAGCCGTATTTGCAATGGTTTTTATACTTGTTGGTCTTGCATTTAAAGTTTCTGCAGTTCCATTTCATATGTGGACACCTGACGTTTATGAAGGAGCACCAACCTCTATTACAAGCTATTTTGCAGTCGTACCAAAAACTGCTGGTTTGGCTTTATTAATAAAATTTATGTTTATTCCTTTTTCAAATATTCTATTGGAGTGGCAAACAATTATTATTTTTATATCAATCGCATCTATGATTTTAGGTGCAGTTGCAGCCATGATACAGAAAAATTTTAAAAGACTATTAGCATATAGCTCGATTGGGCACATTGGCTATGCTCTTGCTGGGGTCGCTACAGGTACGATATCAGGTTACAAAAGCACAATAGTATATATAACAATTTACGTAATAATGAATATTGGGGCATTCTCTTGCTTATATTTGTTAAAAAAAGATGGTCAATATAAAGAAAATATTTCTGATCTTTCAGGAATTTCAAAAAAACATCCTCTATTAGCTATTTCATTATTAATAATATTATTTTCTTTAGCTGGAATTCCACCTTTAGGTGGATTTTTTGCCAAATTTTATGTTTTTGTTGCTGTTATAGAGAAAGAGATGTATGCGTTAGCAATTATTGGCTTGCTTACGACTGTATTGTCGGCATTTTACTATCTTAAAATTATAAAAACTATTTATTTTGATGATAGTTTAATTGCTTTCGAGTCAACAAAAAATAGAACCGCTCAAATTTCTATTTTAGCTAGTTGCTCAATTTTAATAACATTTTTTTTATATCCATCTATATTAAATAATTTGGTTGATACTTTATTCATTGGATAATGCAAATAAAGATAAAAAAATTTAAAAAAGTTCAAAGTACAAACGATATTGCAATAAAACTTATTAAAAAAAATGTTTCAGAACCAACGCTCATTACATCAGAGAAACAAACTAAAGGAAGAGGTAGAATTGGAAAAAAATGGATTTCTAAAAAAGGTAATCTTTTTATTTCCTTATTTTTTAAACTTGATCCAAAAAAAATTAATTTTAAACAATTTGCAATTCTTAATGCATTTTTACTTAAAAAAGTGATTTCAAAGAAAATAGCAAAAAAAGTAACAATTAAATGGCCAAATGATTTGCTTTTTAATAACTATAAATTTTGTGGCATTTTACAAGAGT
>CACDQG010000019.1 GCA_902554785.1 uncultured Pelagibacteraceae bacterium | reverse complement strand
TGACTGGAATTTCATGAAAAGCTTGGGGTTTAGATAAGTCACCATCGAGTAAAATGCCATTTTTAATTTTGTGGGAAAATTTACTTATTAATAAAAAGATAAAAAAACTTATTAAAGCAAATATTGATAAAAAACTTGCCTCTATAGATTCTGTTCCCATTTATTGCTTAATACCTTTGTTGTTTTTTTTAAAAATATATATTCCAATAAGAATTATAAACAATGAAATTAAAACTCTCCATGTAATTATTTCATTCATCAAAAAATATCCAAAAATAATTCCAAAAATGGGTATTAGATATGCTACCTGCGTTTGAAAGACTAATCCGTTTACAGTTAATATTCTAAATCTTATTAACCAAGCTAAACCAGTGGCAACAATACCCAAATAAAGAAGAGATAAAGTGGAGACTAAAGTCGGGTTTGAATTCCAAGGTGTTTCAATAATTAAAGAAAAAGGTAATAAAAATATGACTGACCATATAGTAGTTGAGGTTGTTACATTCTCATTTTGTTTATGTCTAAGTCTTAGTGTTAATAGACCACCAATACAGTAAAAAGTCGATCCTAAAATCGTTATTAAAGCAAAAATGTAATTATTACTGTTAATGACAACTTTATCAAAAAATAATAAAATTATTCCGCTGAAACCTATAAGTACGCCTACAGTTTTTAAAACAGATAATTTTTCATCTTTAATAAAAAAATGAGCTAAAATCGAGCCACTAAGAGGTGTTGTGCTCATTAATATTGCTGCTAAATAACTGTTTATATTTGAAGTGCCTATAGCTATTAACACAAAAGGGATAGCGATGTTACACAATCCAATTAAAGCATACCACTTCCAATTATTATTGAATGCCTCTATTTTTATTTTTTTAAACCAACACAAAATTAACAAGGGTATACTTGCGAATATCACTCTAACTAGTGCGAGAGTAATCGGATCGTAAGAATAACTAGCAATTTTTATATTAAAAAAGGAAGAGCCCCAAATTATTGCTAACAAAATTAACAAAGATAAATCAAAAGTATTTGCTTCTCTCATTTCAAGTTTTGATTGTATGTGAATAACGCATAGCTGATATTTATATTTAATTATACTACAAAAAAAGACCTTATATATGTTCAACCGGAATTTAAAACTATTATTACTTAAGGAAAACTATGAGCTCTAAAAACGTTATAAAGCTAATAAAAGACAAACAAGTGGAATTCGTTGACCTAAGATTCACTGATCCAAAAGGTAAACTTCAGCATCTTACAATGGATACTACTGTTGTTGACGAAGATATGCTTGATAATGGAGTTTTTTTTGATGGTTCTTCTATTGCAGGTTGGAAAGCAATAAATGAGTCTGACATGATTTTAAAGCCAGATCTCGAAAGACCAATTATTGATCCTTTTAATTCACACACAACTCTTAATATTTTTTGCGATATTTTAGATGCAGTTAAAAAAAATCCGTACGAAAGAGACCCAAGAGGTACAGCAAAAAAAGCTGAAGCCTATTTAAAGAAAACAGGAATCGGGGATAAATCTTATTTCGGTCCCGAACCTGAATTTTTTGTTTTCGATGACGTTAGATTTAAAAACGATATGAATGAAACTAGTTTTAGTATCGACAGTTCAGAAGGCCCATATAATACTGGAAAGAAATACGAAAATGGAAATATGGGTCATAGACCAGGTATTAAAGGTGGTTATTTCCCAGTCCCTCCAGTTGATAGCGCTCAAGATATGAGAGGTGAGTATTTGAAAGCGCTAAGAGATATGGGTGTAAAAGTAGAAAAACATCATCACGAGGTAGCTCCGAGTCAACACGAGCTTGGTATGTATTTTGGAACTCTTACTAATCAAGCCGATAATGTTCAACTATATAAATATGCTGTTCAAATGGTTACACACTCTTTTGGTAAGACAGCTACTTTCATGCCGAAACCTGTGAAGGGAGATAATGGTTCTGGGATGCACTGTCACCAGTCTATTTGGAAAGGAAACACTCCAGTTTTTATGGGAAAAGAGTATGCTGGTTTGTCAAAAGAAGCATTATATTACATTGGTGGAATTTTAAAACATGCTAGAGCAATAAATGCATTTTCTAATGCGACAACTAATAGTTACAAAAGACTAATTCCAGGTTTTGAAGCTCCAGTAATTTTAGCTTATTCTGCTAGGAATAGATCTGCTTCTTGTAGAATACCCGTTATAATGAACCCAAAGGCAGCAAGAATGGAAATAAGGTTTCCCGATGCAGCTGGTAACCCTTATTTAACTTTTGCATCAATGTTAATGGCGGGTATAGATGGTATTAAAAATAAAATAGACCCAGGTAAAGCTTTCGATCAAGATTTATATTCCTTATCAGAGGATGAGGTTAAAAAATTACCAACTGTGTGTGGTTCTTTGAGAGAGGCTATGCAAAACTTAGATAAAGATAGAAAATTTTTAACTGAGGGTGGTGTATTCACTGACGATCAAATTGATGCTTACATTGAATTGAAATTTCAGGAAATTTATAATTTTGAACACACGCCACATCCAATTGAGTTTGAGATGTATTATAGTGGTTAAACTTTGAAGGACTCGCCGCAGCCGCAACGCTCAGTTTCATTTGGATTTTTAAAAATAAATTGAGAAGAAAATTTTTCTTTTTTATAATCCATTTCAGTTCCTAAAAGGTAAATTATTGCTTTGGTGTCAATTAATACCTTAACACCTTTTTCTTCGATTACTTCCTCGTTAGGTTTTATATCTTTTGCATATTCCATAACATAAGACATGCCAGCACAACCACCAGATTTCACTCCCACTCTCACTCCAATAGCTGAACTTTCTGCTTTAGACATTATATACTTTATTCTTTCAGCTGCGTTATCGCTTAGTCTAATTACTTGTCCACTCATAAATTTAACTCTAGTTTTGCTGCTTCTGACATTTTATCTTTAGTCCAAGGAGGATCCCATACTAATTTTAAATCGACATCCTCGATACCATCAATCTTTAATATATTCTTTTTAACAGAGTTTGGCAAACTTTCGGCTACAGGACAGTTAGGTGAAGTTAAAGTCATCTCTATCATTACTTTTTTATCATCTTTTATTTCTATTTTGTAAATAAGACCAAGCTCAAAAATATTGACTGGTATCTCTGGATCATAAATTTTTTTTATTTCAGTTATTATTTTTTCCTTCATAATACTCATATTATTGTTTCTTTTCTAAAGCCGATAAAAGCGTATGCCATGCCATAGTTGCACATTTTATTCGCATTGGAAATTCCTGTACACCAGATAATGAAGAGATAGTTGTTATTTGATCTTCAGTTAAGCTATTTAATGTAATTTTTGATTTATTTTTTAACATATTTAAAAAATCTTCACTCACTTTTTTTGTAAATTGTAAATCTCTTCCTTTTAAAGTATCTGTGAGAATCGATGCAGATGCTAAAGATATTGCACATCCTTCACCTTCAAAACTTAGACTTGAAATATTTTTGTCTTTTTCTAATTTTAGATAAATATGAACTTTATCTCCACATAGGGGATTATGTGCTTTAGCATCATGATTATATCCCTTGCACTTTCCCTTGTTTCTAGGATTCTTTGCATGGTCTAAAATAATTTCTTGATATAGTTCTTTTAATTCCATTTAAATTTGAAATACCTTTTTACATTTTTTAATTGAATCACTTAAAACGTCAATATCTTCTTTACTATTGTAAACTCCAATTGAAGCTCTTGCTGAAGCAGGAATTCCAAGCTTATCATGTAAAATTTGACAGCAATGATGGCCAGCTCTTATTGCAACACCATCATCATCTAAAATTGTTGCTATATCATGTGGATGAATTCCTTTTATAGTAAAAGACATAATAGAAGCTCTATTTTTTGGATTTCCTATAATATTTACAGAATTATCTTTCCGTAATTTTTCTAAACCATACTCGAGTATTTGTTTTTCATGTTTTTCAATATTTTTTATACCTAAGTCTTGAATAAACTTTATAGATTTTGCAAAAGCTACAACTTCTGCGGTTTGCATTGTCCCGGCCTCAAATTTTGTAGGAGAGTCTGCATAACTTATATTGTCTTTTTTAACATCACTTATCATCCCGCCGCCCCCTTGATATGGTGGCAAAACATCAACCCATTTTTTTTTAGCATAAAGAATTCCAAGTCCGTTTGGACCATACATTTTATGACAAGAAATAGCATAAAAATCACAACCTAAATCTTGAACATCAAGAGCTGAGTGAGGAGCACCCTGAGTACCATCAATTAAAACAGGTATATTTTTAGATTTAGATAAATCAATAATTTTTTTGATAGGCATGATAGTACCTGTAACATTTGAAATATGAGTAAATGCAATCATTTTGGTTTTTTCAGTAATATGTTTTTTAAATTCGTCAACATTTATTTCTCCATGCTCATTCACTGATGCAAATTTAATAATAGCACCTTTGTTTCTTCTTAGATAATGCCAAGGTACATAATTTGAGTGATGTTCTAATTCTGTGACAATAATTTCATCTCCAGATTTTATAAATTTTTCACCATATGTATTCGCTACCAAATTTATTGCCTCTGTAGCTCCTTTAGTAAAAATTATTTCTTCTCTGTTTTTTGCATTAATATAAGTTTTAACTATATCTCTTGTTTCCTCAAATTTATTTGTAGCTTTAACCGCTAACGTGTGTACACTTCTTCCAACATTTGAGAATTCAGTTTCATAAAATCTTGATATCTCATCAATTACTGTCTTTGGTTTTTGCGAAGAATTGGCGCTATCTAGGTATATTAAAGATTTACCTTTAATTTTTTGTTTAAAAATTGGAAACTTTGACTTTATATTATTAAATTCCATCTATCTGTTCCTCTATACTTTTTTCAAGCAATGCTTTAATTTTTTCTTCTGGAATATTTTCAAAAATCTCACTAAGAAAACCATTTATTAAAAGTTTTTTTGCTTTTTTTAATTCAATTCCCCTAGTCATTAAATAATGAATAGCATCCTCATCAACGCTCCCTGAAGTAGATCCATGAGAACATTTTACATCATCAGCATATATTTCTAATTCCGGCTTGGCATTAAATTCTGCTTTATTATTTAATATAAGTGCTTTGCTTAATTGGTAAGCATCAGTTTTTTGAGCGATATCTTTTACAAATATTTTACCTTGATAAACTCCATTACTATCTCCTTCTAAAACATTTTTTATCTTTTGGTAGCTTCTACAATTGGGTGCCAAGTGATTTATTTGAGTTTTGATTTCTTGGTGCTCATTTTTACCTAAGCCTAATCCAGATAAAATAAAGCAATTACTTTTCTCCCTTATTAAGTTCATCTCTATGTCTACTTTGTTAAATTTCAGTCCTGAGCTTAGGATAAAATTATGATAACTTGAATTATTTCCTTGCGATCCTAAAATACTTTTGTAAAAATAACCTTTGCTTTTCGTTTTTTGAATTGTAAAACTTTTAAAAATTGAATTATCCTCTAATTCAAGATTTTCAAAGGTATTTTTTATAAATTTACTATTTTCATCTATGTTATATTCAATAAGTGTTAAATTAGAGTTCTTATTTATTTTAATTTTATTTGAATTATTTATAATTTTATTTTCTAAATTTGAATTAAAATAATTATAAATTATTATTGGTTTTTTACATTTATAATTTTCTTTTATTTCTATTTTAAATCCTCCAATTGTTAAGGCTTTGTTTAGGCAGTAAAGGTTATTATTTGGATGTTCTATAATTTCTTCAGATAAATTGAATTTTTCTATTTTTACTTTTTCTTTTTCTTCAAATTTAATGTCACTTGATTTATAAAATCCATTTACTAATATGATAGAATTGTGTTCAAAGTCCTCAATTAGTTGGATTTTTTTATCAAAAGAGGATTCATGATTATTAATAATATTTTTAAAATTTCCTTTAATTATTTGATTTAAGTCAGTAAATTTCCAATTTTCATCTTTTTTGTTCGGAAGACCAGTCTCTAAAAATGAATTGAGATTTTTTTGTCTATCGGCTTCCTCCTCTTTTGAAGAAGAAATTTTTTTTAAATTAATGTTGAATAATTGCTCCATTATTTAAGGTTTTCATATCCAGTTTTTTCTAATTCTTGACCTAAGTCAGCACATCCGGTTTTAATAATTTTGCCTTTAGATAGCACATGAATAAAATCTGGTTTAATGTAATCAAGTAATCTTTGATAATGGGTAATGATTAAAAAAGCATTATTCTTATTTTTATAAGAATTTACTCCATCAGCCACAATCTTTAATGCGTCAATGTCTAAACCTGAGTCTGTTTCATCCAAAATAGCTAATCTAGGTTTTAGGAGTTTCATTTGAAGAATTTCATTTTTCTTTTTTTCTCCACCTGAAAATCCGACGTTTAATTGTCTGGATAAAAATTTTTCATCAATATTCAACTCCAATGCTTTTTCTTTAATTAATTTTAAAAGCGATAATGTATCTAATTCTTTTTCCCCTTTTGCTTTTCTAATTGTATTTAATGAAGTTTTTAAAAAGTTAGTCGTATTCACACCAGGAATCTCTAAAGGGTATTGAAATGCTAGAAATATCCCTTTTTGTGCTCTCTCTTCGATTGCAATATCTTGAAGATTTTTTCCATCATATTTTAAGCTTCCAGTAACATCATAACCACTTTTTCCTGAAAGGATGTTTGCTAAGGTACTTTTTCCTGATCCGTTGGGGCCCATTATCGCATGAACTTCCCCTGGTTTAATTACTAAATTTAAACCATTTAAAATTGACTTGTTATTTACAGAGGCTTTTAAATTTTCTAATTGAAGCATTATCCAACGCTCCCTTCTAAGCTTATTGAAACTAATTTTTGAGCCTCTACAGCAAACTCCATAGGAAGTTGTTGAAGTACTTCTTTACAAAAACCATTTACTATTAAACTTACTGCCTCCTCTTGATTTAGACCTCTCTGATTGCAATAAAAAAGTTGGTCTTCATTAATTTTTGATGTTGTGGCTTCATGCTCAACAGTAGATGAAGAGTTTTTATTTTTAATATAAGGTATTGTATGTGCGCCACATTTATTACCCATTAACAATGAGTCACATTGCGTATAATTTCTTGAATTTAAAGCTTTTGAACCAATATCTACCAATCCCCTATAGGTGTTATCGGCTTTACCAGCAGAAATTCCTTTCGATATAATTTTACTCTTAGTGTTTTTTCCTAAGTGTATCATCTTAGTGCCTGTATCTGCTTTTTGAAAATTATTTGTAATAGCGATTGAATAAAACTCACCTACGGAATTATCTCCTTGTAAGATACAACTTGGGTATTTCCAGGTAATTGCAGATCCTGTTTCTACTTGTGTCCAAGAAATTTTTGAATTTTTCCCTCTACAAGCTCCTCTTTTAGTTACAAAATTATATATACCCCCAACACCGTCTTTGTCACCAGGGTACCAATTTTGTACAGTTGAATATTTTATTTCAGCGTCATCTAAGGCAACTAATTCAACATTAGCGGCATGTAATTGATTCTCATCTCTCATAGGAGCTGTACATCCTTCAAGGTAGCTTACGTAGCTCCCCTTGTCTGCAATAATTAATGTTCTTTCAAATTGACCAGTTTCCGATGCGTTAATCCTAAAATAAGTCGACAACTCCATCGGGCATCTCGTATTAGGAGGAATATAAACAAAAGAACCATCAGTAAATACTGCTGAATTAAGTGTTGCAAAATAGTGATCGCTAATTGGTATTACAGAACCTAAATATTTTTTTACTAAATCAGGATGTTTTTGAATAGCTTCAGATATTGGACAAAAGATTATCCCCTTTTTATCAAGTTCACCTTTAAAAGTTGTTGCAACGGAGACTGAGTCAAAAACAGCATCTACAGCAACTCCACTCAGTCTTTTTTGCTCATTAAGCGGTATGCCTAATTTATTGTATGTTTCAATTAATTTTGGGTCTACCTCATGTAAGCTTTTTGGTTTTTCTTTCATGCTTTTTGGAGCAGAGTAGTAATATAAATTTTGATAATCAATTTTTGGATATTTTGGTTTTTGCCAATTAGGCTCTTTTAAAGCTTTAAGTCTCGCAAAAGCTTTCAATCTCCATTCTAGCATCCATGGCGGTTCTTTTTTGATTTTAGAAATAAATTTTATTGTCTCTTCTGAAAGACCTTTTGGAGCCTTAAAGTTTTCAATTTCAGTTGTGAAACCATATTTATATTCGTGATTATTAAATTCTTCTTTTTTCATAATTAATTTATTTTAGTTAAGTCTTGTAGTTTTACTTTTTCAAAAAAACCATTGATGTGTTGATCTAATTGATCCCATAAATTATGAGTGATACATTTGACAGATTTATTATTACATCCTCTTTTCGAGTTTTTTTTACAGTTAAGTGTTTTAACTTCCTCATCAACAGCATGAATAATATTTGATAACTTTATTTCTGATGCTGGTTTTTCTAAAATATATCCTCCTTTTGCTCCCCTAGAGCTTTTCACTAATTTATTGTTTTTCAGTTGTGAAAATATCTGTTCTAAATAAGCTAATGAAATATTTTGTCTTAATGATATTTCCGCTAAACTTATTGGCCCTTTATTAGCGTTATTTGCTAAGTCAGCCATTGCCATTACAGCGTATCTTCCTTTATTTGTTAATCTCATAATTAAGCGTTGTAATACAACAGTTTTATTTGAATTCCTACTCTTTTAGTCAGGATTAAAAAAAAAAATTTGTCGCATAAAAACATGTTATAACTCAGTACTTTTTTTTTTAATAATAATCATTATCAAATGAAACCTAAAAGTTTAGAAATTTTTATTCCCGGTCCAGCAGGTAGACTTGAGGCAAAGTATTATAAAAATCCTAAATTTGGATCTCCAGTTGCAATTGTTTTGCATCCACATCCACAGTACGGGGGAACAATGAATAATAAAATTGTTCAATTGCTTTACAATGTCTTTTTAGAAAACGGTTTTTCAGTGATTAAAGTGAACTTTAGAGGAGTAGGAAAAAGTGATGGAGTATTTGATAACGGCCAAGGTGAATTATCTGATGCAGCTGCAGCTTTAGACTGGATTGAAAGACAAAATTTAGATTATGGCCAATGCTGGGTATCTGGTTTTTCATTTGGCTCACTAATTTGTATGCAACTTATTATGAGAAGACCTGAGGTCAATAACTT
>CACDQG010000018.1 GCA_902554785.1 uncultured Pelagibacteraceae bacterium | reverse complement strand
AATCGAAATCGTTTTTTTTAACTAAAGATATCTTATGTTCGATCTCCTCTAATTTGCTAGTCAATAATTTTTCTTTGTTTTCCAGCTCTTCATAAAATGTTTTTTTATTAAAATAAGAAATTAATCCTCTTTCACCTCCTATCAAATTAATTCCTATATAAAGAGTAAAAAAAACATTAAATAATATAAATTTTCTTCTCTTCAAACTTTCAATAAGTCGCATGATCTAGATTCTAGCCATTTTTGCTTGATTTCCAAGTTCTTCCTCGATGCGTAATAACCTGTTATATTTAGCTACTCTTTCAGATCTTGCTAAAGATCCAGTTTTTATTTGAGAAGACATTGTTGCAGTAGCCAAATCAGCAATAAATGTATCTTCTGTATCTCCAGATCTATGGGAAATTATAGTATTCAGATTTGAAGCTTTTGCCATCGAAATTACGTCTAAAGTCTCAGTTAGAGTTCCTATTTGATTTGGTTTAACTAATATACAATTAGCAGATTTTTCATTAATACCTTTTTTAAGACGTTTAGTATTGGTTACAAATAAATCATCTCCAACTATTTGTACATCTTTACCAATTTCATTCGTGATTTTTTTCCATGAATCCCAATCTTCCTCCGCGAATGGGTCTTCAATCGATTTAATAGGATAATTAGAAATTAATTTTTTATAATAATTAATATTATCTTCAACTGTCGTGAAGCTTTTTGATTTAATTGAATATTCACCTTTTTTATTTATTAACTCATTAGCTGCAACATCAAGACAAATAACTACATCTTTCCCTGGTTTTAGTTTTGATTTTTCGATTGAATTTACAATTAATTCGAGGGCTTCTTCATTTGAATTAATTGATGGAGCAAATCCTCCTTCATCTCCGACATTAGTAAGCATTTTATTTGATCTTAATAATTCTTTTAAATTTTGTATTACTAAATAACATTTCTCAATAGCATCCATAAAATTTCTTGATGAGTCTGGTCTTATCATAAACTCTTGAATATTTAAGTCATTATCTGCGTGTGCTCCTCCGTTAATGATGTTCATTAAAGGTATAGGTAAAGAAAAATTGTTTCCTAAATTTTTAAACAAAGATTTTTTGTTTCCTAAAGCAGAACATTTTGAATTAGCTAATGAAACTGCAAGTGTTGCATTGGCACCAAGATTAGTTTTATTTTCACTACCATCTAGATCTATTAAAATCTTATCTACATTTTTTTGATCATTGGTATCTAAACCTTTTAATCTTGATGAAATTTTATCATTTATATTTTTGACTGCTGTACTAACGCTTTTACCAAGAAATTTATTTTTATCTTTATCTCTCAATTCATGAGCCTCGAAAGCACCTGTAGATGCACCCGATGGAGATATTGCTGATGCAGAAATACCGTTGTCTAAAAAAACTTCAGCTTCAACAGTAGGGTTTCCTCTGCTGTCAAAAACCTGTCTACCTTTTACATATTTAATTTTCACTTTATTAACTTATCGATATCTGACAATTTTTTTAAAAGACTTTTAACTTCTTTTAATGGCACCATGTTTGGACCATCTGAGGGAGCGTTATCTGGATCTTCATGAGTTTCTATAAAAATTGCTCCAACACCAACGGCAATTGCTGCACGTGCTAAATGAGGAACAAATTCTCTTTGACCACCACTCCTCTCACCCATTCCTCCTGGTTGCTGCACAGAGTGAGTTGCGTCAAAAACAATTGGAAAACCGAATTTTGACATTATAGGCAAAGCCCTCATATCTGAAACAAGAGTGTTATAGCCAAAACTCGCGCCTCTTTCTGTAATTAAAATATTTTTATTGCCTGAGTCTTCAATCTTTTTTATTACATTAGCCATATCCCAAGGAGCTAAAAATTGTCCTTTTTTAACATTTATTATTTTTCCAGTTTTTGCTGCAGCTATCAATAAATCTGTTTGTCTGCATAAAAAAGCTGGAATTTGTAAGATATCAACATGATTTGAAACGATAGAACATTGTTCTGCAGAGTGAATATCTGTTAAGACTGGTACACCAACCTCCTCTCTTAATTTATCAAAAATTGGAAGAGATTTATCTAAACCTAAACCTCTTTTTCCTTTTAGGCTTGTTCTATTAGCTTTATCAAATGAAGTTTTGTAAATAAGGTTTATGCCCAGATCGCTCGTAATTTTTTTTAATTCAGTTGAAATTTTTATAGCATGCTCTTCACTTTCGAGCTGACATGGTCCTGCTATTAAAGTAAACGGTTTATTGTTAGCTATTTCAAAATTTGAGCATTTTACTTTATGATTGATCATCTTTTCGAATTTATTTTTGCGGCCTTTATAAATGATGAGAATAAAGGATGTGGTGCTAAAGGTCTAGATTTAAATTCGGGGTGAAACTGAACGCCAATAAACCATGGGTGATCTTTTAATTCAACAATCTCGGGCAACTTATTGTCTGGCGACAAACCTGAAAAAATCATTCCTTTATTCTCAAAATTCTCTTTGTAATTAATGTTAACTTCATACCTATGGCGGTGTCTTTCTTGAATTTTCAATGAATTATAAATTTTACTTATTTTTGTGTCTTTTTTTAGTCTCGCTTCATAGCTGCCTAAACGCATTGTCCCTCCTAAATCTACGTCAGTTCCCTTCATCACTTTACCATCTTTTGTCCATTCGCTCATCAAGCCGACTACCGAGGCTTTTGATGGCCCAAATTCACTAGATGTTGCATTTGTTATTTTCAATTTGTTTCTAGCAAATTCAATCACAGCCATTTGCATGCCAAAGCAAATACCTAAAAATGGAATTTTGTTTTTTCTTGCAAAGTTTATAGCTGCTATTTTTCCCTCAGTACCTCTTTTACCAAATCCTCCTGGTATTAAAATTCCTGAAACACCTTTTAATTTTTTGCTTATATCGCTTTTCTTTAAATTATCAGACTCAATTCTTATTAAATTTACTTTAAGATTGTTAGCTATTCCCCCGTGAGTTAAAGCTTCATCCAATGATTTATAAGCATCTTTTAACTCAACATATTTGCCGATAATTGCAATATTTACTCTATTTTTTGTGTTTAAAATTAATTTAGTAATTTTCTTCCAAGGTAAAAGGTTTACCTTTTTTCTAGATTTAATTTTAAAAAATTTAAGTACTCTTGTATCGAGTTTCTCTTTATTAAAACTTATCGGAGCCTCATAAATTGTTTTAACATCAACTGTTTCAATAACATCTCCTATTCCTACATTGCAAAATAATGAAATTTTCTTTCTTTGATCAACTGGAATTGTCCTTTCAGATCTACAAATTATTATATCTGGTTGAATTCCAATACTTCTAAGTTCTTTAACCGAGTGTTGAGTTGGTTTAGTTTTTATTTCATCAGAAGCTTTCATATAAGGAACTAACGTAAGGTGAATAAAAAGAGTGTTTTTTTTACCTATCTCATTAGAAAATTGTCTAATTGCCTCTAAAAAAGGAAGGCTCTCAATATCACCAACCGTTCCTCCTATTTCACAAATTACAAAATCTTCTTTTACTACATCATTTTTAATAAATTCTTTAATTCTATTTGTTATGTGGGGAATTACTTGAACAGTTTTCCCTAGATACTTTCCCTGCCTCTCTCTCTTTAATACATCGTTGTAAATTTTTCCTGTTGTAATATTATCTGATTTTTTTGCAGAGATGCCTGAAAATCTTTCATAGTGCCCTAAATCTAAATCTGTTTCAGCACCATCATCTGTAACAAAAACTTCACCATGTTGAAAAGGACTCATGGTGCCAGGATCGATATTTAAATAAGGATCGAGTTTTCTTATTCTTACTTTGTAGCCTCTTGATTGTAGTAAGTAAGCTAGTGATGCTGATGATAATCCTTTTCCTAAAGATGAGACCACGCCGCCAGTAACGAATATATATCGCGCCATGGAAGTATGTTATACTTTAAAAATTGATAATTACAAAGTCTTAATTACTTTGATTGCGGTATTTGTGGAAGGTTTGAATTTTCCTCTTCTTCTTTTTCTAAAACTGACTGAGTTTCGCGATACTCATCTCTTGAAATGGCTACAATTGCAATACTACAAATGATAAATAAAGCTGCAATTATTGAAGTAAATTTAGTTAAGAAAGTGCCGACAGATCTTGCGGACGTGAAATTGTCTTGTGAAACACCTAGGCCTAAAGCACCACCCTCAGATCTTTGTAATAAAATTACTATAATCAATATTACAGCGAGAATAATATTAACTAATATAAGTAAATTTTCCATGATGACTATCTATAGTAATTCTTTATTATATCAATAAATTTTTTGGAAGATTTTGAAGCTCCACCAACCAAAAAACCATCGATTCCTCTTAAATCTCTAAACATTCTAACATTGCTACCATCTACTGATCCACCGTAAAGAACCGCAGGACTTTTATTTTTAAATATACTTTTCAAAACTTTTTTTACATAAAAGGTAATATTCTCTAAATCTGCTTTAGTTGGTATTTTGCCTGTCCCTATTGACCAAATCGGTTCATATGCAACTATAATATTATTTACATTAAAATTTTTTTCTAAAACTCTGGTTAGCTGTCTTTTAAGAACACCGAAAGTTTTTTTATTTTTTTTATCTTTTTTATTTTCCCCAATGCAAAAAACTACTCTTAAATTATTTTTTAGAGCAAATTTAACTTTATTTTTTAGCATGATATCTGTATCGCCTTCGCTTCGATTATCAGAATGACCTACTAAAGTATATTGGGCACCAACTTGTCTAATCATATAAGGGCTAACTGCTGCTGTATTGGATGAAAACTGATCTTTTTGATAGCAGTTTTGAGAACCAATATAAATATTCTTTTTTTTGAAATATTTTGCATAAGTTTGAATAAGCGTATACGGTGGTGTGATAATAACTCTGTATTTTTTACGGTTTTTGTCTTTTGAGTAAAAAGAATTAATTTTATTGAGTATATTAATAGATTTTGGAACACCAAACATTTTCCAATTTCCAATAAAATATCTCATTATTTGCCTTAATATAAAATTTAATCTATAGGTGTATAATTTTAGAAACTTAATAAATTATTATAATGTTAACTTCAATAGGTAAATATTCAAAGTCTTTTTTTGTAAAACTCTTAGTTGGAATAATTATCCTACCTTTTGTTTTCTGGGGTATGGGTGACGTGTTCAGAGGTGGAAATCAAAATATAATAGCTTCTATAGACTCGGAAAAGGTAAGTACGCAAGAATTTATCGACTATATAAGAACGTTAAATTTGACTGAAGAGCAAATTAAAAATTTACCTACAACAGACTTAATCGAAAAGATTTTATCAAATTATATTGGTGAAAAAGTAATGGCTTTAGAGATTGAAGAACTTGGAATACTAGTAAGTGATAATTCATTAAGGAGTATAATAAAGAATGATAAATTATTTTCAAAAAATAATAAATTTTCAAGAACAGAATATGAAAAATTTATTATAAAAAGTGGTGTTACTCATTCAGATTTTGAAAATAATATTGTTATTCAAGAGAAAAAAAGGCAGTTTCTAAGTTCTTTGGCTGCTGGATTAGTTATTCCAGAAATTTTAGTAAACAGACAGTATAGAAAAGAAAATCAATCAAAAACTATAAAATACATTGATTTAGACAAATACCATTTAAAAAATAAACCTTCAGAAAAAAGTAAGAAAGATTTATTTGAAAGAAATAAGAATATTTTTTTTACTGAATTTAAAACTATTCATTACGCAGAAATTACACCTGAAAAAATTAGTGGTAATAAAGAATATGATGAAAATTTTTTTAAACAATTAGATATATTAGAGAATAAAGTACTAGATGGACAATCTTTTAAAGAAACAGCGGAAAATAATAATCTAAATATAATTTTAATAGGTGAAGTAGATGCAAATAAAGAGGATGCTAATAAAAATAAAATTAAAGATTTGCCAGACAATTTATTTAAAAAAATTTTTAATCTGAATTCAACTCAATCACCTGAAATTATAAAAATAGATAATAAATATTATTTAGCTGAAATAATCAAATCAGAAAAAAAAAATAGATCTTTTAATGATCCTATGGTCCAAGAAGCATTAAATGCTCAATTAAATTTTAAGATTAAGATAGAAAACAATACTTCAATTATTAAAGACATAAGCATGGGTGCTCTAGATAAACAAAAATTTAATCAATTTGCTACTGATAATGAACTAGAAATTAAAAATTATGTAATTAAAAATTTAAAGCAAAATGAAATTTTTTCAGAGGGTATAATAAAAAGAATTTTTTTGACTAAAGATGGCCAGATAGACTTAATAACAAATAACTCGTTGACGAAAAGCTATTTAATTCTGGCAATTAAAACCGAATATAAGAATCTTAAAAAAGGCACTAATGAATATGAACAATATGAGGCTAAAGCTCGATTAGATTTAATTAATAGAATTTATGAGTCCCACGATAAAAATCTTAATAAAAAATATAAAGTTGAACTTAATAATAGAACAATAGAACGAGTTAAAAATTCATATTAATGAGAATAAACAAAAGTTTTAGCGATTTTAGAATAAATCATTTAAAAAAAAAACATCAAATTTTATTCAAATCTATAAAATGTAAAAACTATAATAGGGTAGAAAACCTATATAAATTTCTCCTGGCAGAAAAAAATAGTTTTATTTTTGAGTCTGTAGAAAAAGGTACAGTCAGAGGAAGATATACTATCATTGGTCTTAATCCAGATAAAATTTGGGATATAAATAATGATAAAGTGACACTAAATAATAATGGTAGAAAAACAATAATAAAAACAGATCCATTAAAATATTTAAATAAACTTATTAAAAGCTTTAAGATTAATATACCAAGTAAATTGCCGTCGATGGCCTCGATGCTTGTTGGCTATTTTTCTTACGATATAATTCGATATATAGAAAAAATACCAAATAAATGTAGTGATGATTTGAAAATACCTGATGTAAGACTTTCAAGACCTAAAAATTTAATTATTTTTGACAACTTAAAAAAAAAAATTCACTATATTGAAAACGTATTTGCTGATACCAAGATAAATAATTATAAAAAAAAATATGAGTCTGTACTTAAAAAATTTGAATTATATGAGAATTTTGAAAATATAAAACTTCCTGACCAGTTTACCTTTAAACCTAACAAAAACTTAATTAAGTCGAATACATCTAAAAAAAGATTTAAGCTTTTAGTAAAAAAAGCAAAAAATTACATAAAAAAAGGAGATATTTTCCAAGTAGTGCTTAGTCAAAGATTTGTTAGAAAAATTAATAAAAAACCAATTGAAATATATAATCAGTTAAGAAAGTCAAATCCTTCTCCATTCATGTTTTATTTTAATTATAAAGATTTCAATATTTTAGGTAGCAGCCCAGAAATACTTGTAAGACTTAGAAAAAACGAAATTACAATTAGGCCAATTGCAGGGACAAGACCAAGAGGGAAAACTACTAAAGAGGATAAAAAATATGCATCTGATCTACTAAAAGATAAAAAAGAATTAGCCGAACACCTAATGCTGTTAGATCTCGGTAGAAATGATGTTGGAAAAGTAGCTAAAGTAGATACTGTGAAGGTAACTGAAAGATTTAAGATAGAAAAGTATTCTCATGTAATGCATATTGTTTCAAACGTTGTAGGAAAGTTTGGCAACCGAACTTCTATTTTTGAAACTCTTCTATCAGGTTTTCCTGCGGGCACAGTTAGTGGTGCACCAAAAATTAGAGCAATGGAAATAATTGATGAGCTTGAAAAAAATAAAAGAAAATTATACGCCGGTGGTATAGGATATTTCACACCAAATAATGAGTTTGACACATGTATTGCTTTAAGAACAGCGCTTATAAAAAATGATAAGTTTTATGTTCAGGCTGGTGCAGGTATTGTTGCTGACAGTAAACCAGATAAGGAATATGTTGAAACAGTTAATAAGGCAAAAGCTTTAATGAAAGCAGTAGATTAAATGAAAATTTTATTAATAGATAATTATGATAGCTTTACTTACAATCTATTTCATTACATTTCAAAAATTAAAAAAAATGTTGAGGTAATTAGAAATGATAAGATTGACGGAAAAACAGTTTTAAAGAAAAAATATGATAAAATTGTAATATCCCCAGGACCAGGAAATCCTAATCAAGCGGGAAATTGTCTTAAAATAGTAAAAGAAGTTTACAAAAAAATTCCAATTCTTGGAGTTTGCTTAGGTCATCAAATCATCGGTCAAGTTTTTGGTGGAAAGATTATCCATGCAAATAATTTAATGCACGGCAAAACAAGTAAGATCAGACATATTAAAAAGGGTTTATTTAAGAATATTCAAAATAACTTTGAAGCGACTAGATATCATAGTTTAGTTGTCGATCGTAAAAAATTCCCAAAAAAACTACTAATTACTGCTGAAACTAAAAATAAAACAATTATGGGATTAATGCATAAAGAATATGATATTCATGGGTTTCAATTTCATCCTGAAAGTATAAGTACTAAAGTAGGAATGAAATTAATTAAAAACTTTATAAGTAATTAAATGTCTAATTTTGTAGAAAGTTTAAAAAAAGGTCAAAACCTTTCCTTTGAAGAAAGTAAAGCTCTATTCAATGAGCTTATGGAAGGTAAATATAACGAAAATTCAATTATAGAAATTTTGGAGTCTCTTGTAGAAAAAGGTGAAACTAAAGATGAGTTAGCTGGAGGGATTTTTGTTTTAAGAGAAAAAGCTACTAGAGTTAAAGCTGATCAAGATACTATAGATACCTGCGGAACAGGAGGAGACGGGCAAAACTCTTTAAATATTTCTACTGCTGCAGCTATAGTTTTGGCGAGTATGGGTGTAAAAGTTGCTAAACACGGTAACAAAGCTGTTTCTTCAAACTGTGGGTCTGCGGATGTTTTAGAAGCTTTAAAAATAAATATTAATTTGAAAGCAAACGAGGCTGAGGAAAGCATAAAAAAATTTAATTTTGCTTTTATGTTTGCGCCTAATTATCACTCAGCAATGAAACATGTTGGACCTGCTAGAAAAAAAATTGGAAAGAAAACGATTTTCAATTTGATTGGTCCCTTAAGTAGTCCTGCACAAGTAAAAAGACAGGTAATTGGAGTATTTGATAAAAAATGGATGAAACCTTTCGCTGAGGCCCTTAAAGAAAATAAAGTTGTTCACGCATTCATCGTTCATAGCGAAGATGGGATGGATGAGATATCACCATTCACAAAAACATATGTTGTAGAACTTAAAGATGCAACTATTAAAGAGTTTATTATTGATCCAAAAATTTTAGGGATTAATTCTGTAAATAAAAATAATTTGAAAGGAAAAAATGCAGAATATAATTCTAAAAAAATTATTGAAATTTTCAAAGGTCAAAAAAATGAATTCTCTCAATCTGTAGCTCTTAATGTAGCAGCAGGATTAATTGTTTCTGGTAAAGAAAATGATTTTAAAATATCATACGAAAAGGCTACAAAACATTTAAATTCAGGAAATGTGTTTCAACACTTAGAAAAAATTCAATCTAATTAATGACTAATATTTTAGAAAAAATTATTACAGAAAAAAAAATCTCCTTAGACTTAATTAAAAAAGAAAAGTCTTTAGATAATTTAGAAAAAAATATAAAAGGACAAGTTTTTTTAAATTTTAAAGAAACTATCCAAAAAAATAATAATATTTCTTTAATAACAGAAATTAAAAAAGCTAGCCCATCTGCTGGTGTTCTTGTAAATAAATTTAATCATTTAGACATCGCAAAAATGTATGTAGATAATGGCGCTACTTGTCTTTCAGTTTTGACAGAGGAAAAGTTTTTTTTGGGAAAATTAGATTATATTCAAGATATAAAAAAACAAATTAAAGTTCCAATTTTAGCTAAAGATTTTTTTATAGATCCTTATCAAATAGCATTATCTAAAAGTTATGGCTGTGATTGTATCTTAATTATAGTTGCGGCTCTTAATGGAGCCCAAGCTGACGAAATTTATTCTGAAGCTTTAAGACATAATTTATCTGTAATAGTAGAAGTGCACGATCAGAAAGAAGCTGAAACAGCCTTAAAATTTGATCAAGCATTAATTGGGATTAACAATAGGAATTTGAAAACACTTGAAATTTCTTTAAATAATACTATTTCAATTTTTGAAGTTATTAAAACACACAAAGGCCCTATTATTTCTGAAAGCGGTATCAAAACTGCAGATGATGCTAAATATATTTACGAAAAAACCGGCATTAAAAATTTTCTTATTGGAGAATCACTTTTAAAATCTGACAATCCTGATGAATTAATGAAAAAATTAATTCAAATTACTCAATAAATTAGCTATTTATTTGAAGTTGTAATTCAAAAAGAACTTTTATAGAACATATATGTACGAGGTTTGTTCTATGCTAACAAAAAAACAAAAAAACTTATTATTATTTATTAATAAGAAGATTAGATCTTCAGGTATCTCTCCATCATACGAGGAAATGAAGAATTCACTCAACCTTAAGTCGAAATCAGGAATACATAGATTAATTTCTGCATTAGAAGAAAGAGGATTTGTTAAGCGATTAGCACATAAAGCTAGAGCATTAGAGGTGGTTAAATTGCCAGAGAACGCTAGCGCAAATGATATATTTAATACTTTCACTCCAAGCGTTATCAAAGGTGGATTAGATAAAAATAATAATAAATCTACTGATGTTTCGGTATTAGGAAGTATTGCCGCTGGTACACCAATTGAAGCTATTCAACAAGAAGTTGATAGAGTTGCTTTACCAGAAGATCTTCAAAATAATGGAGAGCACTATGGTCTTAAAGTAAAAGGAGACTCAATGATTGAAGCAGGTATTGCTGACGGTGATACTGTTATTATAAAAAAAATTTCTAATGTAGATAATGGTCAGATTGCAGTAGTCTTGATAGACGACCAGGAAGCTACTTTAAAAAGAGTAAGAAAAAAAGGAAACACTATCGCTCTTGAAGCAGCAAATCGAAACTATGGAACTAAAATTTACGCTGCAAATAGAATAAAAATTCAAGGTAAACTTGTTTCTTTATATAGAAACTTTCATTAAAATAGTCTAATTAATATTAATGTCTTTTAATTGTAGGTTTGCGCCCTCTCCTACTGGGCCTCTTCATATTGGTGGAGTTCGAACAGCCTTATTCAATTGGCTTTTAGCAAAAAAAAACAAAGGTAAATATTTTCTAAGAATCGAAGATACTGATAAAGAAAGATCTAAAGAGGAATTCAAAAAACAAATTATTACATCTTTAGCTTGGCTTGGTATTGAGCATGATGGAGATGAGTATATTCAATCTAAAAATATATCTAAACACGTTTCAGTTGCAGAGGAATTGTTAAAAAAAGGTTTTGCCTACAAATGTTATTGCTCTGAGGAAGAAATTAATGAACAAAAAGAAAAATGTAAAAAACAAGGAATACCATATTTTTATAATAGAAAATGGAGAGATGCTAAAGATTTAAAAATTCCAGAAGGAGTAAAACCAGTATTAAGATTTAAAAGTAAAATATCAGGAAATACGATTATAAAAGATTTAGTGCAAGGAGATAGAAACATTTCAAATTCTACAATTGAGGATTTTGTAATTTTAAGAAAAGATAATACTCCAACATACCAGTTATCAGCCACGGTTGATGATCATGAAATGAAAATAACTCATGTTATTAGAGGAGATGATCATATGATTAACTCTTTTAAACAAAGACAAATTTACGAAGCAATGGATTGGAAG
>CACDQG010000017.1 GCA_902554785.1 uncultured Pelagibacteraceae bacterium | reverse complement strand
TGAAAATCCAAATGATCCTTTACCTACTGATTTATTAGTCTCAAATTTTGATTTAGAACCGTTATTTAAAAATCAAGAAAATATTAATCTAATAAAAGATGCAATGTTTTCTTCATCGAATGAACCTGGTGGAACTTCATATCGGCACAGGTTAGAAGACAAAAGATTTACTTTTGCTGGAAAGACTGGCTCTTCACAAGTAAAAAGATTTACTCAAGAACAAAGGGAAGCAGAAGTTAAGCAAGAAAGCTTACCTTATAAAGATAGAGACCACGCTTTATTCGTCGCTTTTGCGCCATACGAGGATCCAAAATATGCAATTAGTGTTTTAGTAGAGCACGGTGGTTCAGGTGGTAAAGCAGCCGCCCCAATAGCAAAAAAAGTTATTAAAAAAGTATTAGAACGTCATAATTTTAGACAGGCAGCTGTGAACCCTATAGGAGAAAATATTTAATGTACAAAACTAGATCGATACAATCTTCATTAAGCATTAAAGATAAAATCTTATCAATAGATTATATTTTAGTATTTTCAATTTTTATTTTAGGTTTAATTAGTATTTTAGCAATGTACTCTACGGATGGAGGTGAATTTAAATATCATACCAATAGCCACATCTTGAGATTTTTTGTTTTCTTTTGTATGTTTCTTATTCTTTCATTTATTCAAATTAGATTTTGGCATAGTCAAAGTTATTTAATTTATTTTTTATTTTTTATATTATTACTTGGAGTAAAATATTTTGGTCTTACTTCATCTGGATCAAAGCGTTGGTTAGATTTATATTTTATGAATCTACAGCCGTCTGAACTTATGAAAGTCGGATTAATTTTATTTCTTGCAAAATATTTTCACAGGATTTCAATAGAAAACGTAAATCAAATTAGGTACTTGTTTTTACCAATTGTTGTATTAATTTCTCCTATAATTTTAGTTGCTACACAACCAGATCTTGGAACAGCTTTGTTAATTGCTGCAGGAGGATTAGCCGTAGCTTGGTTAGCGGGTGTAAGAGTGAAATTTTTTACTTATTCTGCGTTAGCTTTTATTGCTCTATTACCGATAGCGATATCTTTTCTCAAACCATATCAAAAATCAAGAATACTTACTTTTTTAAATCCCGAAAGAGATCCATTGGGTGCAGGTTATCAAATAATTCAATCAAAAATTGCTATCGGGTCAGGCGGATTATTTGGAAAAGGATTTTTACAAGGATCCCAAAGTTATCTAGATTATTTACCTGAAAAACATACAGATTTCATATTTACACTTTTCTCAGAGGAGTTTGGATTTTTTGGCTCATTGTTTATATTATTATTATACGCTTTGATTGTATGGAGAATTGTAAAAATTGGAAATGTAACTAGAAGTAATTTTGGAAAATTGTATTGTTACAGTTTTGCTACAGCATTCTTTATTTACGTTGTTGTAAATATGATGATGGTTTTGGGACTTTTGCCTATTGTCGGATCTCCTCTACCAATTATGTCGTATGGTGGATCTTCAATGATGGCTATTATGCTTGGTTTAGGTATAGTTATGTCGTGTAAGGTGTACAAAGACACTCCAGTTAATTGATGTATTTAAAACCTATTTTGGTCAAATTTGATTTTTTTAAACACTTGAATATTGTATTATTTGGTGATTAATTTATGAAGAATATAATGTTTGGCGATAAAAAAAATAAGATAACTGACTCAGAAAGATCCTTAATCAGCGAGACCGTTAGTATTGAAGGAACTATAAATAGTTCAGGCGCAATAGATGTAGCAGGACTAGTGAAAGGTCCGGTTTACTCAAAAGAGATAATTATTAGAGAAACAGGCTCCGTGACAGGTACAATAGAGGCAGATCGTGTTGAAGTTCACGGTCATTTAGACGGAAAAATTTCAGGTGATGATGTAATAGTAGGAGCAACAGGTACTGTAAAAGGCGACATAAGTTTTGCTAATAATCTAAAGACTGAAAATGGTGCTGATATCGACGGGTATATAAAAAAATCTAACAACTCTAAATCTAAATTAACGGGAGATTTTTTATTTAAGAAAAAAGATAAAAAAGATGTAGAAAAAGAAAATCAGCAAGAAACTGTCGTTAATAAAGAAGCTTTGGCCTAATCTACCGCATCCTAATTTTAAATTAATACATTATCATTTCTTATTGTGAAAAATAATAAATGTAAATCTGTTGGAATAATTGGATCAGGTATTCAAGGAGTATGCACTGGCCTTCAATTAATTAAAAAAGGTATACCTGTAACAATATTTGATAGACACGATCCATTATCAAAAGAATTTAAGCCTGCATCTTATGGTAATGCTGGTCACTTTTCTCCATACGCTGTTCTACAATTTAACCGACCTGATGTTTTATATGATGTGCCAAAAATGTTAATTAGTTCCTACGGTCCTTTGGCATTGAAATGGAACTATATGCCAAAAATGTTAAATTGGTTCATAAATTATTTTAAAAATTGTAATCAGAAATCTATGATGCATACTGCAAAAAATATGCATCAAATTTTAAGTTTATCAAATGATGCTTATGAAGAGATTTTTCAAGAAATTGACACGACGGGCTTGGTTGAAAAAAAAGGAATTATTTATATTTGGACAAATAAAAATCTTAAAAGTAGAAAATTAGAGATTAAAGTTCGAGAAGAACTTGGTATAGAACAAAAACTATTAACTCAAAAGGAAGTTTTAGATTTAGAACCTAATTTACGACCTGTATTTGATGCTGGTGTTATTTATGAAAGCGCTATGCACGCAAGGGATCCACACGGAATTCTAAAAAAAATATTTAGACTATATTTAGAGCGCGGGGGAAAATTTATACAAACTAATGTTAAGAATTTAGAGCAAATAAATATAAATGAAACTGCAATTAGGTCAGAAAATGAGGAGTATAAGTTTGAAAAAGCTGTAGTAGCTTCGGGAGCCTTTTCCAAGTCACTAACTGATCAATTAGGAGAAAATATACCACTAGATACGGAAAGAGGTTATCATGTTCATTTTAAAGGAAAAGATCACTTAATTAGCCGACCTGTGATATTTTTGGATAGAGGTTTTGGTATGACACCAATGAATCAGGGTTTAAGAGCTGTAGGAACTGTTGAACTAGGAGGTTTAAAAAACCCACCATCTAAAAAAAGAATTGATTATATTATTAAATGTGCAAAAGAACTTTTACCTGACCTTGGTAATCATGAAGATGAATGGCTTGGCTTTAGACCGACACTTCCAGATTTTCTACCAATTCTTGGACCTTCGTTAAAGAATAAAAATATTATCTATGCTTTTGGACATCAACATTTAGGCTGGACATTAGGTGCTATTACAGGCAAAATTATCTCTGGAATAGTTGCAGGAGAAAAAACAAATTTAGATTTAACTCCTTACAGCTCAAAAAGATTTAATTAGGAATTATTTGTCAAAAAATTACATAGCTTATTGTTTTCTAACTTTAGCAGCTTTATTTTGGTCTGGAAATTTTATTATTGGCAAATTCGCAACTTTATTTGAAGTCCCGCCACTAACTCTAAATTTTTTAAGATGGGTCATGGTATGGTTTATACTGATACCTTTTACAATAAAAGAAATCTTAGCTAAGAGAAAATATATTAAAGAAAATTTTTTGGTAATAAGTTTCATGGGCATATTAACAATTAGTACTTTTAATTCAGTTGTTTATTTTGCGCTAAATTATACGCAAGTAATTAATGCAGTTTTAATGTTAGCTGCAATCCCTCCAACGATAATTATTTTTTCATCAATTATGAATATTGAAAAAACAAATATATTTCAAATATCTGGATTAATTTTATCAATATTTGGCGTTGGAACAATTATTTCAAATGCAGACATTCAAAAAATAATATCTTTAAGTTTTAATAAAGGTGATATATGGATGTTAGTTTGTGTTTTAAGCTGGTCGTTATATTCAACTTTATTAAAAAAAAGCAAGCTTGAGTTATCTCAATTTTCTTTAATTCAAACAATGGTTACTGTAGGTTTAATATTTTTGTTTCCACAATTTATATACGAACAATCAATTGGATTAGACATAAAAATAAATAAAGCTTTTATCTTTATTTTGGTTTATGTAGTTATTTTTCCCGCTATTGCAGCATACTATTGTTGGCAGAAAGCTATTGAACTAATAGGTCCTAACAGATCATCTATGTTTATTCAGCTAATGCCACTTTTCAGCGCATTTATGGCAATTATAATTTTCAAAGAAAAATTTCAATTTTATCATTTTATTGGAGCAGTTTTTATAATTTCTGGTATTTATTTATCAAATAAAAAAACCCAATGATTAAAGTTGCAGTAATAGATGATTATCAAAATGCTTTTCAACAGATTGTTGATACTGAAAAATATAAAGATAAATTTAATTTTAAAGTTTTTAACGAACCTTTTTTAGATGAAAAAGAAGCTGCAGTTGAATTAGAAGATTTTGAAGTTTTATTTATCATGAGAGAGAGAACTTCAATTACAAAGTCTCTATTGGAAAGCTTACCTAAATTAAAATACATCATGACCTCTGGAATGAGAAATAATGCAATTGATTTAGAAACAGCAAAAAATAAAAATATTATTGTTTGTGGTACAGAAATTAATTCTAATCCTGCAGCTGAAGTTACTTGGGCTTTAATTCTAGGACTTTATAGAAACATGAAACAAGAAATTGACAATATGTTTCAAGGTTATTGGCAAACAACAATTGGTTATGAATTGAAAGGTAAAATGTTAGGTTTAATCGGCCTAGGAAAAATTGGATCCCAAGTTGCAAAAGTTGCTAAAGCTTTTGGAATGGAAGTGTGTGCCTGGAGTGAAAATTTAAATCTCTCTCATGCTAATGAATTAGGAGTTCTACCCATGAGCAAAGAAGATTTACTTAAGAACTCAGATATAATCTCTATTCATTTAGTTTTAGGCGAAAGATATAAAAACTTAATCACAAAAAAAGAAATTGAAATGATGAAGAAGACAACCTTTCTAATCAATACTTCAAGAGGACCAATAATAAATGAAAATGACTTAGTTGAAGCTTTAAAAGACGAAAAGATAGCTGGAGCTGGTCTAGATGTTTTTGATAAAGAACCTCTTCCACAAGATCATAAATTAAGATTTCTTCCCAATGCTTTACTATTACCTCATATAGGTTATGTAACAGCAGAAAATTACACAAAATTTTACTCGCAAATGATTGAAAATTTGGAAAGTTGTCTTAACAATAAGCCCTTAAGATTAATTTCATAAATAAACTATTCCCTTATAGGTTGTAAAAGATATAAACTCAATTTGGGTGATTCGTTTGTTTAATCACAAACAAATCTCTGCTTGAATAGGAATAAATTTAAAAAGGGAGTATGAAAAAAATTTTAGGATTGTTACTAGGATTAGTTTTATTAACAGGTTGCACAAGTTCTTTAGCTCTATTAGGACCTACTTCCACCGCAGCAACAGGTGGAAATATTGGACTATCAGCGGTTTCTTCATCAATAGATTACGGAGTAAAAAAACAAACGGGAAAAAGCGCAATAGAACATGCAATTGCATATGCAGAGGAACAAAATCCTGAGAAAAAAAAGGGACCTTGTCTATCATTTTCTGAAAAAACTAATTCTGAAATTTGCGCTATTGTGAAAAGGCAATTAGAACAAACTAAATCTAAGTTTTTTAAAAAATCTGAGGAAAGATCTATAAAAGACCTTACTTCATCCCTTCAGCCTAATATAAACAAAATTTATAAAATACAGCGTTTAGATTAGTTAAATCCAAGACAAATCAGCAATAAAAATAAAAACCTTAACTACTACGAGTTGTGTTAATAAAAATTTTTAAACTCACAATTATCTTTTATTTAAAGAGTAAGCAGATATACGAAACCAATTAAGCAATCTTCAAACTATGAAAAAAACTTTACCTTTACTTACGTTAATCTTTTTGCTCAATGGGTGCGCTGAGTCAATAGCATTACTTGGATCTGGTGCTTCAAACGGTAGAATTGTTCAATCTTCTTTAAATTCAGCTATAAGTTATGGGGTTAAAAAACAAACAGGCAAAACTCCTATAGAACATGCTATTGCTTATGCAGAGGAAAAAAATCCAAAGAAAAAAAAAGAGACTTGCATTTCCTCTCTCGAAATAACAAGATCTGAATTTTGTACAATAGTTAAAAAACAAATTAAGTATAAAAGTAATGCAATAATACAAAAAACTTCAGATATTGTTAAAGAATATCCAAAAAATAAATTTAGAGAAATATCTAAAATTGAAAAGATAGCAAAAAAATCAATTATTTATAATAGAAGGTAGGTTCTTTAAATGATGGCCCCAATTAAATTGGGACCACCTGATTATTTTTTTAAGCTGCTAAAGCTTGTTTGATATCTGCAACAATATCGTCTGGATGTTCTATACCAATCGATAATCTGACGTAACCTGGTGTTACACCTGCTGCTGCTAAAGCTGCATCATCTAATTGACTATGCGTTGTAGTAGCTGGGTGAATTGCTAAACTTCTAGCATCACCGATATTAGCTACGTGATATAGCATCTTTAAGTTATCAATAAACTTAGCACCAGCTTCTTTTGTACCTAAGTCCATTCCAACTAAAGATCCATATCCACCTTGCATATATTTTTTAGCTCTTTCTTTAATTTCACCTTGATGATTAGTAGGATAGATTACATTCTTAACTTTCTTTTGAGTTTCTAAGAAAGAAACAACTTTTTCCGCATTGCTACAGTGTTGTTTCATTCTAAGAGCAACTGTTTCCAATCCTTGAATGATTTGGAAAGCATTGAATGGACTCAAAGGAGCGCCCAAGTCCCTTAGTAAAACCACTCTTGCTCTTATTACAAAAGGAATGTTAGCTCCAGTTAATTGAGGAACTGCATCTGCCCAAACAGCACCACCATAACTTTGGTCAGGTTCATTTATTAATGGTTGTCTTTTTCTATCTTTAATCCAGTCAAAGTTTCCACCATCAACAATTATTCCACCAATTGAAGTTCCGTGACCACCAATGTATTTAGTCAATGAGTGCATTACGATCGCAGCTCCATGAGCTAAAGGTTTACAAATTACTGGCGAAGCAGTGTTATCAATTATCAAAGGGATACCTTTTTTTCTACCGATATCTGCAACCTCTTTAATTGGGAATACACGAAGGTAAGGGTTTGGACAAGATTCACCGTAGTAAGCTCTTGTTTTATCATCAGTTACTTTTTCAAAGTTTTTAGGATCTGCAGGATCTGCAAATCTAACTTCAATACCCTGTTGTCTTAAAGTATTTTTAAATAAGTTTACCGTACCTCCATATAAATCAGTTGAAGCAACAACATTATCTCCAGCCTGTGCTAAGTTTTGAATACACATTGCTGAAGCTGCTTGCCCTGATCCAACTGCTAATGCTGCTACTCCACCCTCAAGTGCTGCAACTCTTTTCTCTAGAACATCAACTGTTGGGTTCATTATACGCGTATAAATATTACCAAATTCTTTCAAACCAAATAAATTTGCTGCGTGTTCTGCATTTTTAAATTGGTATGATGTAGTTTGGTAAATTGGAACTGCTACAGCTGTAGTTGCAGGATCACTTCTGTAATCGCTACCATGTAAGCCAATAGTTTCCGGATGTTTAAAATCAGCCATTGATTTTCCCCCTTACTGTTTCTCTTATTGTTTCGTTCATTTTTTCTCCGTCTTTCTGGAGAAGAATGAACGAAGTTTAATTCTGTTCATCTTCTCCTTTTTAGTACTTCGGCATATGCCAGGTGTACAATATGGTTCAAATACCTGGTTAAATTTTTAGATTATTCTAAAAAAAAACCACCGGCTAAAGCGGTGGTCTAAATGACTTATGCGCTTTAGCAGGTTTTATAAAGCGCCCGCAAGTTGCCTTAACTCAGCGCTGATGAATTTATAGCAGGAAATTTAGGATTTTGTCAACTATCAATTAAATATTATTCCAGAACAATTTAGCGAGGTTAATTCCAGATAAATCTTTATATGCAGCCAGCCCAGTAGGGCTAGTAACATTAATATCACCAATTAATTTTTCTTGTACGAAATCTATTCCTGCAAAATATATATTATTTTTTACTAACAATTTTCCAATTGCATTGCTTGCACTAACTTCTTTTCTTGTGAGCTTTGTTAATTTCGCTTTAGCTCCTTTACTCATATTAGATAAAATACTGCCTTTTTTAGGCACTCTAGAAATAGCACCTACAATCTTTCCTTTAATTATAAAAACCCTTTTATCACCTTCTGAAACTCCAGGTAAAAACTTTTGAAAAAATAAATGATTATTAGTTTTCAATAATTTTTGAAGTTTATTAGCATTAAAAGTTTTAAATAAAATTACGTTATTACCACTAAAACCATTAACAGGTTTAGCCACGACAGCTTTATGCCTTTTAAAAAATCTTCTAATTTCTGAAAGGTTTTCACTAATTAAAGTTGGAGGCATATACCTCATTAAATTAATGGAAAATAACTTTTCAGATATATTTCTAACAGCAAAAGGGTGATTTATAATTTTAACCTTATTAGAAATATGGTTTAGTAAGAATGTTGTGTATAAATAACGATTATCAAATGGGGGATCATTTCTGATTAATATAACTTTAGATTTTTCTAAATTAAAATTGATATGTTTTATCAGTGAGTAGAATTTCTTTTTATTTTTGTTAATTTTTATATACTTACAAGAAGCAATAACCTTTCCATTTAAAAAACTTAGATTTTCAGGCTCAAAATAATATATTTTGTATCCTCTTGTTTGTGCTTCAGATGCCAAAAGAATAGTTGTATCAGTTTTGATATTTACTTTTTTAAGATCAGAGCCCTGAATAGCTAAAATTTTCATCATGATTTATTAAGAAATCCAATTTTTTTGTTTTATTATATTGTTCAATTAACATTTCTGCTCTAGTTTTTTTATTCTTAATTATTTCTTCTATATGTTTTAAGTAGATTGTTTCATTTTTTCCACTTTTATTAAGCTCATTTCTTTTGTCTAAGCCTTTTTTAGATAAATCTAAAAATATTTTTGCCCAATCAATTAATTTTTTATTTTTTAACAAAGTGTTTAACCCTTGTTTAGGTGCGTTTAAATACGCTTCCATTACCTCTTCTTTTTTCCAGTTTTTGATTATTTCATAAGTTTCATCTAAAGATCCATAAATTAATCCTGTAAAGAAAGAGGGACCGTTACAAATACAACCAAAATTACATGTATCTAAAGATCTAAACTCGATAACCTGTTTTAATCTTAATTCCGTAAAAATTGTACCTAAGTGATTTTCAAAATCTTCTAAAGTTGGTTTTTCTCCCTTTAAAAAATTTAAATTACCATTTAAAAAATCTTTGAAGGTTTGACCGTTAGGCGAATAGTATTTTTCTCTCTTTTTAATAAATAAAATTGGGTAATTAATTGCATGATCAATATATTTTTCAAAATTAACATTTTCAAAAGTAACTGGCATTATCCCACCTCTATTAGTTTCTTGCCAAACTTTTCCTCTATAAGACAAAAAACCCGAAAGTTTACTTTCATTAAAAGGAGAGTTTGCAAAAAGAGCAATAGTTAAGGGGGCTAAATAGTTTCCAATTTTGAATTTTTTTTCAAAATCTTCTTCAGATGTGTAATCATAGTTAATCTGAATACCGGCAGTTTTGTACATCATATCTAAACTTAATTTGCCACCTTTTGGCATTTCAGATGTCATAATTTTGTAACGCTCTTTAGGACTTTTAGGGATATCAATTAATTTATTAAAAGGATCGTATGCAATAGATGAAGTTGTAATAGAAGCAGAGCTAAAAACATCTTTCAGTTCATTATAATGAGAACTATTTTCTGAACAAACTAAATGTATGTTTTTAAAAGGGGCACCTGATAATTCATATTGAAATCCTGGCTCAGTAGTAATCTTTTGATTTTCCTTTTTTAAACCAATTATTTTATCTTTTTCATATTGGAGCTCCCAACCATTATTTTTAAGGAGTTCAAATACTTTTTTTATCTTTTCATAATCAATTCTTTTAAGATCTTTTCTATTAAAAAGAAATTTTTCATGCTCAACGCCAATTCTAAGATTAGTATATTTTTTAATACCGTCGTTAAAATATTGTATTAATTGGTTTTTATTTTCAATGAATGAAGTTGATTTATTAGTCAAACGTTTTTAACTCTAATACATTTCCGTTAGGATCTTCAATAAAAAATGTATTTTGCTCAAATTCAGTGCCTTCAAATCTTGTGTAAGGTTTGTCGATGTAGTTAATTTTATTAGCTTCAATATTTGCTTTAATTTTATCAAAAACATCTTTTTTTAGATGAACACCAAAGTGTGGAACTGGAACTTGACCCATATCTACGTCGTGTCTTTCTCTTGGAAGTTTCATGGATGTTTGATGCAAGGTAAGTTCATTGCCCCAAAAATCTATGTCGACCCATTTACCGTCTTCACGGTTTCCAGTTTTACATCCCAAAATATTGGTATAAAAAGCCTCTGCTATTTTTAAATCACCAGCTGGGATTGCTAAATGAAATGAACTGCTCATAAGCATTTTTATATATTCTTCTTTAAATTTATCAAGTAGTCATTATATACATCTTATGAACGATTATTTAGAGTCTATAAAAAAAAGAGATCCTGCGGCAAAATCTATACTGAGTATCATTCTCACATATCCAGGCGTTAAGGCAGTTTTATTTCATCAAATATCAAACTTTTTTTACAAAGCTGGATTTGATTTAATAGCTAGAATTATTTCACAAACAATTAGATTTTTTACAGGTATTGAAATTCATCCTGGGGCCAAGATAGGTAAAAATTTATTTATTGATCATGGTATGGGTGTAGTAATCGGTGAAACTTCAGAAATTGGAGACAACGTTACCATATATCACAACGTCACTTTAGGTGGGAGTTCTCCTAGTATAGATAGCGAAAGACAACGACATGAAAAAAGACATCCTACGATTGGCAATGATGTAGTGATCGGGTCTGGTGCACAAATAATTGGGCCAATTAAAGTTGGTAACAATGCGAGAATAGCAGCTAACGCAGTTGTGGTAAAAGATGTCCCAGAAAACGCAACGATGGTTGGCATCCCTGCTAGAGCAGTCAAGATGGAAAATAAAGGTAGCTTCATACCATATGGTGTAGACGATAAAGTAAAAGATGAGTAAAAATTGGAATCCAAATTTAACTCCAGAACAAAATTATGTTTTGAAACAAGAGGGAACAGAGTCTCCAGGTAGCAGTCCTTTAAATCAAGAAAAAAGAGAAGGTTCTTATCACTGTGTTGGGTGTGGAACAAAATTATTTGAGTCTACAGCTAAATATGAAAGCGGTTCAGGCTGGCCTTCTTTTTTCGAATCTATTCCAGGGGTATTTGAAGAAAAAAAAGATATGCACATTGGTTATCCAAGAACTGAGTACCATTGCAAAAAATGTGGAGGTCATCACGGTCATGTTTTTGATGATGGTCCAAAACCCACTGGAAAAAGATATTGTAACAATGGTATATGTTTAGTATTTAAACCAAAAAGCGAGTAGTTATACACAAACCAATTAAGTGTTTTAATACAACCTAACAAAAAATTATAATTCTAATTGCCATGTCCTCTAGACCTAGGCAACATAAGTTTGTTAGATTATCATTTCATCCACCATGAAGAAGCAAATTATTTCCCTACTTACAATTATATTCTCTTTAATTTCATTTCATACTCACGCATCAGATTTAAATTGGAAACCAGCTAAGGATGGAGATAAAATTATTTTAATTAGACATGCTAAAGCTCCTGGGGGCGGAGACCCAGAAGGATTTAAAATTGAAGATTGTAAAACTCAAAGAAATCTAGACATGATGGGAATTAATCAAGCAAAAAAAATTGGTAAACTTTTTAGAGAAAAAAAAGTTAAAATTGATA
>CACDQG010000016.1 GCA_902554785.1 uncultured Pelagibacteraceae bacterium | reverse complement strand
TTTTAAAAAGAATAAAATTATTTTTAAAAAAACACATGGATGGAAATACTCTTATAATTTTCATGGCTCACCCTACAAATGTTACTGGAATAAAAAATTAAGAATAGGTGTTTGTGCTGATTGGTTAATTGGTCCTAAAGTTGAAAGTGCTTGGTTAAGTGCTAATAATTTAGCAAAAAAAATAAAATAATTAAAAGATACCTTTACTACTTTTGGATTTATCTTTTACTGATGGTTTAACCTCAACATTCAAACCCATTAAATCTTTTGCTTTTAGTTTTGGGAGATTTTGGACACACTTTAAAAATCTATCCGACTCTTTTTTTGAAATTATGCCATCAGTTAAGCTTTTGAATTTATTGATATATTCTTTACGAGAAAAAGGTCTTCTGCCAGCAGGGTGTGCATCTGCAACGTTAATTTCCTCTGAAATTATAGACCCATCATTCATTGTTATAACAACTTTTCCACCAAAGCATTTATTTTTAGGGCTAGGATCATGATATTTTTCAGTCCATTTTCGATCTTCTTTAGTTGAAATTTTTTGCCAAAGTTCAACCGTACTTTTTCTTTGTGCTCTTTTAGGAGTATAGGACTTGACATGGTGCCAAGCGCCATCTTCGAGTGCCACTGCAAAAATATACATTATTGAATGATCTAAAGTTTCTCTGCTCGCTTTTGGATCCATTTTTTGGGGATCATTTGCACCAGTACCAATTACGTAGTGAGTGTGGTGGCTTGTTTCAATTACAATCTTTTCAATATCACCAACATTTGAAATTTTTTTATTTAGGCTTCTAGCTAGATCAATCAAAGCTTGAGATTGATATTCTGCTGAATGCTCTTTTGTGTAAGTTTCAAGTATCGCTCGCTTAGGCTCATTTACATTGGGTAATGGAACTGAGTATTCTTTATCTGGTCCTGATAAAACATAAGCTATAACACTGTCTTCTCCCTCATAAATCGGTGAAGGAGCTCCTTCACCTCTCATACATCTATCGACTGCTTCCACCGCAAGTTTACCAGCATGCGCTGGTGCAAAAGCTTTCCAACTAGATATTTCTCCTTTTCGAGATTGTCTTGTCGAGACGGTAATATGTAATGCTTGTTGAACAGATTGATAAATCACATCTCTATTCAAATTTAACAAACTCCCTAAACCAGCTGCAACACTTGGACCTAGGTGAGCTATATGATCAATTTTATGTTCATGTAAGCAAATGCCTTTTACTAAGTTTACTTGTACCTCATAACCAGTTAGTATTCCCCTAATTAAATCTTTACCATTACATCCCATTTGTTGTGCAACTGCTAAGATTGCAGGAATATTATCGCCTGGGTGACTATAATCCGCTGCTAAAAAAGTGTCGTGATAATCTAATTCTCTCACAGCTGTTCCATTTGCCCATGCAGCCCACTCACAATCTACTTTTATTTTTGGATTTAATCCAAAAACTGTAGCACCTTTTTTTCTTGAATGCGATAGAGCCATTGCTCTCGCCGAAATAACTGGACCTCTATTAAAAGAGGCAATAGCAACTGATGCATTGTCAATAATTCTATTGATAACCATATCAACTGCGTCTTTATCCATTTGAGCTTTATCAGAGGCAATCTCTGCAATTTTCCAAGCTAATTGATCTTCTTTTTTTAAATTTGATTTTGATGGATGAACTTTTACTTTTATGTTTCTCATTTAATTTGCAAGCATATTTCTTAAAACATACTGTAAAATTCCTCCATTTTTGTAGTACTCCACTTCATTAGCGGTATCAATTCTACAAAGCATTTGAATTTTTTTACTTGTTCCGTCTTGATATTTAATCTCGCATGTTACTTCTTGTCTTGGTTTAACGCCTTTATCAATATCAATAATTGAAACTAATTCTGCTCCAGTAATATTTAATTTCTTACGATCAAAACCTTCTTTGAATTGAACAGGTAAAACTCCCATTCCAATTAAATTCGATCTATGAATTCTCTCAAAACTCTCTGCTAAAACAGCCTTAATCCCAAGAAGTTTAGTTCCTTTTGCTGCCCAGTCCCTTGAGGAACCTGTCCCATATTCTTTTCCGGCTATTACTACTAAATCATTTTTTCTTTTTTTGTACTCCATTGCAGCTTCATAAACGCTCATTACTTTTCCATCTGGCTGCAAAGTTGTAAATCCACCTTCAGTTCCAGGAGCCATTTCATTTCTAATTTTAATATTTCCAAAAGTCCCTCTCATCATTACTTCATGGTTTCCTCTTCTTGCGCCATAAGAATTAAAATCTTTTTGTTGTATTTGATGCTTCATAAAGTAATCACCGGTTGGACTTTCTTTTTTAATACTTCCTGCTGGTGAAATATGATCCGTAGTTACTGAGTCAGCTAACAATAAAAGAATTCTTGCGTCATCAATTGGTTTAAAACCTTCTGGTTGGTCAGGTAAATCATCAAAAAATGGTGGTCTTTTTACATATGTAGAATTAGCTTCCCAGTTATAAATGTCACTATCAGTTGTATTGATAGCTTGCCATTCTTTAGGTCCTTCTGAAACATTTGAATATCTTTGCTTAAACATTTCTGCATTTAAAGAACTTAACATTAAATCTTCAATCTCTTTATTGCTTGGCCAAATATCTTTTAAGAAAATATCTTTGCCGTTTTTATCTTTACCAAGCGCAGATTTATACATATCAAAATTCATATTACCTGCTAAAGCATAAGCTACAACCAATGGAGGTGATGCTAAGTAATTAGCTTTTACATCTGGATTTATTCGTCCTTCAAAGTTTCTATTGCCAGATAAAACTGAGACAGCGTAAAGATCATTATTATTTATTGCATCTGATATATTTTGATTTAAAGGTCCAGAGTTACCTATACAAGTTGTGCAACCATAACCGACTAAATTAAAACCAAGTTCATCTAAATATTTATTTAAACCAGCTTTTTCTAAATAGTCTGTTACAACTTGAGATCCTGGTGCTAATGAAGTTTTTACCCATGGTTTAACTTTTAATCCTTTTTCATGAGCTTTCTTCGCTAAAAGACCTGCACCAATCATCACGCTGGGGTTAGAGGTATTAGTGCAAGATGTTATCGCAGCAATTACAATATCGCCATCTTTTATATTAAAGTTAGTACCTGCAACTTTAGCTTCGATGGCCTGATCTCTTTTTGCATTTTCTTTGTAGACTTTTGCAAAAGCAGTTGAAGCTTCTGTGAGTAAAACTTTATCTTGCGGTCTTTTAGGTCCAGAAATGCTTGTTACTACACTGCTAACATCTAAAGAAAGGGTATCGGTAAACACAACATCACTGCTTGCCCAAAGTCCTTGTTCTTTTGAATATTTCTCGACTAAATCAATTGTTTCTTGATCTCTTCCGGATAATTTTAAATATTTAAGAGTTTCATTATCAACTGGAAAGAAGCCACATGTAGCTCCATATTCAGGAGCCATGTTTGCAATTGTTGCTCTATCAGCTAAAGTTAAATTTTTTAAACCTTCGCCATAAAATTCTACAAATTTTCCAACCACACCTTTTTTTCTAAGCATTTCAACAATGATTAAAACTAAGTCTGTTGCAGTTGTTCCCTCTTTTAATTTTCCTTTGAGTTCAACTCCAATAACTTCTGGAATCAACATTGAAATAGGCTGACCTAACATTGCAGCCTCTGCTTCTATTCCTCCAACACCCCAACCTAAAACAGATAAACCATTTACCATAGTAGTATGGCTATCAGTTCCAACTAAAGTATCTGGGTAAGCATATAAATCATTTCCGCTTTTTGATGTCCAAACAACTTTGGATAAATATTCTAAATTTACTTGGTGACAAATTCCTGTACCTGGGGGTACAACTCTAAAATTATCAAATGCTTTCTGTCCCCACTTTAAAAATGAATAACGCTCACCATTTCTTAAGAATTCTCTTTCAACATTTTGATTGAATGATTTTCCCGATGCATATTCATCAACCATTACAGAATGATCTATAACTAGATCAACTGTAGACAATGGATTTATCTTATCTGGATTTTTATTTTTATCTTTCACTGCATCTCTCATCGCTGCTAAGTCAGCAATCGCAGGAATACCTGTATAATCTTGTAATAAAGTTCGCGCTGGTCTGTAAGCTATTTCGGTGTTTGATTTTTTATTTTTCAACCAGTCTTTAATTGCTAAGATCTGCTTCCTGTCTACAGTTTTATTATCTTCATGTCTTAGTAAGTTTTCTAATAAAACTTTAAGGGATTTTGGTAGTTTTGAAATTCCCTTTAATTCATTCTTTTCAGCTTTTCTTAAATTGAAAATTTTATATTCTTTTCCAGATGATGAAATATTATCTAATGATTTAAAGGAATCTTTGCTATTAAATTTCATGCGCTATACATAGAACAAAATTACGCAAACGATAAGTAAAAAAGACATTGTATAATTAAAATTCTTTATAAATTTATCACTTGTGGCGAATTTTCTCATGTATTTTCCCATTAAACACCAAGCTGTTTGACTTCCAACAGCCATCAAAAACCAAACAAATGTTAAGATAATCGAGTCTCTTAAGTAATTATTTTGTGTATCGATAAATAAGGAAATTGAAGTTAAACCAACGATAATGCTTTTAGGATTTACGAATTGAAACCAAAAAGTATTTAAAAAAGTTACTGGCTTTGGATCAATTTTTTTATCTTTTGTTTGTCCTGCAAAAGATAATTTATATGCCATAAATAATAGGTAAATTGATCCTAATATTTTAATTGTAGTTTGGATAAATGCATATTTTTGAAAAACAGCAGCTGAAGTTAATTGCAAAAGTATAATTAACAGTGTCCATCCAATAATAACTCCAAGCATTGTAGGAATAGCTTTTCTAAATCCAAAATTAAAAGCTGTATAAGATGTCATAATATTATTTGGCCCAGGAGAAAACGCGGTTGCAATACCGAATAAAATTAATGGAAATAGTTGCATTTTAATTTAATGAGGTGCTCTAAACTTGCTATGACAAGCTGAGCAATTACTCCACATAAGTTCTTTCTGCACTGCTCTAAGGTCCTCTGCAGTATCTATTGCTTTAGCAAGTTTAATCATATCATCTGAAGCTTTTTTCATTAAAGCATTAAACTCATCTTTGTTTTCCCAGATACTTGGGAGCGCTTCTGTTTTAGAACCCTCTTTTGTATTTTCAGGGAAATAATCTAAAAGTTTATCGTAATTGTCTGAAATTTTTTTCATTAAAGGTTTGGCCTCTTGAATCTTTTTAGACTTCAAAAGAATAGATATTTTTTTGGCATTTTGGTAGTTTTCGCTAAACATTGCTTTCCTGCCTTTAATAATTTCTTCTACTGTTTGAGCATTGACAGAAAAAGGGAAGGTTAAAGAAAAAATAATAATAATTGTTTTTATTATTTTTATCTTTCGTATCATAAGATTATATTGTCATGAATACTGAAGATTTCCCATCTTTAAGTTGATAAATAACATAAGGTTCATCTTTATCGCCTGGCATTCCTGGTGTCCCAATAGGCATTCCAGGCAAAGCTATACCATCAATATCAGGTTGCTCTTTTAATAATTTATTAACCGCTTCAAGCGGGACATGTCCTTCAATAAAGTATTTACCCATAATAGTAGTATGGCAAGACTGCATTTCTACTGGAATATTATATTTTTGTTTTATTGTATGAAGGCTTCTCATATCTGTTTGTTTAACTTTAAATTTCTCTTCCTCTAAAAATAAGACATATCCATAACAACATCCACATGAGGGTGTCTTAAAAACTTCAACAATTTGTTTATTATTAATATTGGCTAAAGCGTCTTTTTTATCTGTGACAAAATTAAAGATATAAAAAGTAGAGAATAATACTACTGTAAAAATACTGAATTTAGATATGGTGCTTTTAGATGACATGTCTAACTATAATTAATAATGGGAATTTTTAACAGTAAAAATGAATATGGCCTATTGGCCAAATTGTTCCACTGGGTTACATTTATTGTCTTAATAGCCCAAGTTCCTTTTGGATTTTATTTGGTAGGGCTTGAATTTTCAGATGAAAGAATTGAACTTGAAAATATACATATCCTAGTAGGAATAACAGTTTTCTATCTAACTTTGTTTAGACTAATTTGGAAATTTTTTAACCCAAGTCCATCTGAAACTAGAAGTTTTTTTAAAGGCCAAGTCTTTATTGGGAAGGCTAATCATTTCTTACTTTATTTAGGTATTTTTACAATAACTATTTCTGGAATTCTTAAGAAACTTTATATGGGAGAAACACTTAATTTTATTTTTTTTAAATATGGATTTGAAAAAGATAATTTTGTTTTAGCTGATGCTTATTACCAAGTTCACATTTACGCTAATTACTTATTATTAGCACTTGTAAGTCTTCATATACTTGCAGTAATTGTTCATCATTTTGTTTTTAAGGATAAAATCTTAAACAAAATTACTTAATGGCAAGCTTCGTTGAATTTTTTGAGTCTCCAATAATTATATGGCCAAGGGGTAACAAAACCAACAGCTAACATTATCGGCACAACCCACCAAGTTAAAATAGCTCCACCTGTAAGAAAATAATCAGTAGCATTCATAGCAATTTCCATGCTTACCATTGAGATTAAACTCATTCCAACAGCTGTTTTAAAAGCTAACTTTAGAGAAAAGTTTTGTCTTAATAAGATAATTGTTTCCAAAATAATACTTGTAATAATCCCGTTGATAATTGCTAAAACCATAATTGCTAAAACAGGAAAGGGAATTTTAGTTAATTGAAAAAATAATATAGTTCCAAAATCACCAATAGAACATCCAAGTAAACACCAAAAAGTATTTTTTGCACTTCTTGACCATGTATGTCTACAACTCCAATTAAATGTTTCAGAACTCATTATGCAATATCTAAACCATTATCAGTTTTCTGTGATGGATGCACTAGGACAACTTTTCCGTCTTTTTCAATTGCACCAAGCACTAATACTTCTGATACAACACCAGCTATATTTTTTGTCGGAAAATTACAAACTCCAATAACCTGTTTACCAACTAAATTTTCTGGGTTGTAATAGTGAGTAATCTGAGCTGAGGATTGCTTAATCCCTATGTCTTTTCCAAAATCTACCTTAACTACTAATGAAGGTTTTTTTGCTTTTTCATTTACTTTTACTTCTAAGACAGTACCGACTTTAATTTGTACTTTTTTAAAATCATCATAAGTTATTTCCATAAATTCCTTTCTATAAATAAAAAAGGGGGCCTAAGCCCCCTTTTAAATTAGTTAAGCAATTGAATTACAGTTCTTTGTAATTACCTTTGCTCCACTCATAAAATACGTAACCTGGCAAGCTCACGTCACCTTTTTTATCAAAGCTTAGTGAACCAATTACTGTATCGAACTTACCTTTTCTCATTACTTTAAGAACCTTGGCAGGGTCGTTTGATCCAGCTTGGTTAGCAGCTTGTTCAAATACTTGTAAAGCAGCGTATGAGTAAAGAACATAACCTTCTGGCTCAATACCAGCAGCTTTAAATTCTTTTACAACATCTGCAGCAGCAGGATTATTTCTTGGATCTGGAGAGAAAGTCATTAACGTACCCTCACCTGCATCACCAGTAATATCCCAATACTCAGCTGTAACTAAAGCGTCACCACTGATTAATTTAGTTTTCATACCTTGGTCTCTCATTTGTCTTACGATCAAACCACCTTCTGTGTGGTAACCACCAAGATAAACTGCATCAATGTTATTTGATTTTAGTTTCGAAACTAAAGCAGAGTAATCTTTTTCACCTGCTGTGTAAGCTTCGTACATAGCTTCTTTAAGGCCAGCTTTCTTCATATTTTTTCTCGTCGCATCTGCTAAACCTTTTCCGTAAGCAGTTTTGTCATGAAGTATAGCTACTTTTTTACCTTTGTAGTTATCAGCTAAGAATTTACCAGCAACTTCACCTTGCTGATCATCTCGACCACAAACTCTAAAAGTATATTTACCACCTTTATCCGTTAACGCTGGATTTGTTGAAGCTGGTGAAACTTGTATAATTCCCTCTTCGTTGTAAACCGCAGAAGCTGGAATTGAAGAACCAGAGCAGAAGTGACCTGCAACATAAGCTACACCTTGACCAGCAAATTTGTTGGCTACAGCAACAGCTTGTTTAGGATCACAAGCGTCATCTCCGATTTCTAATTTAACTTTCTCACCATTAATTCCACCTTTTTTATTTACGTGCTTTAACCACATTTCAGCACCAGCTTTTAACTGAGCACCAAATGAAGCGTACTGACCAGACATAGGTCCAGCAGAAGCAACAACAACTTCAGCTTTAGCTGATACTGTTGCAAGCATTAATGTTCCTGCAATTAATGAAAGAAGTTTATTGAACGTTCTTAACATATTATTTCCCTTTGTTATTAATTAATTAATTATGATATTGAACACCTTAATTACAATCTTGTAAATATGAAAAAAAAGTTAATTTTTTGACCCACCTTCGAGATAAGCGGCTTGTATGTCTTTATTTTTAAGCAACTCTTGACCAGGACCCTTTATGGTCACCTTCCCGTTTACAAGAACATATGCTCTATCTGCAAGCTCCAAAGCTTTTTTGGCATTTTGCTCAACTAAAAAAATAGTAACATTTTTTTCTTTATTAATATTTTTTATTGAAACAAAAATTTGGTTAACTAATTTAGGAGCTATTCCAAGCGAAGGTTCATCCAATAACAGTACTTTGGGTTTACTCATTAGTGCTCTTCCAATAGCTAACATTTGTTGTTCACCTCCAGATAGTGTTCCACCTCTTTGAGTTTTTCTATCGCTTAATACAGGAAATAGATCATAAACTTCCTTTATATCATTTTCAAAATACTTACCTTTTTCGTTGGCATGAGCTCCTAATCTTAAATTTTCTTCTACTGTTAGTCTTGAAAAAATTCTTCTTCCTTCTGGAACTTGGCAAATACCCATATCAACAATTTTGTGAGGTGCTTGATTTTCAATATTTTTACCATTGAAAACTATATTTCCTCTTTTGGCTTTATTCACTCCACTAATTGTCATAAGTAAAGTTGATTTACCCGCTCCATTAGAGCCGATTAGAGAAACAATTTCACCATCATTCACATCAAGATCAACACCTCTTAAAGCTTGGATCTTACCGTAAAATGTTTCAACATTAGAAATTTTAAGCATTATTCATCTACTCCTAGGTAGGCTTCGATAACTTCTTTACTGTTTTTAGTTTGATCAGCTGTTCCTTCAAATATCTTTTTACCATAATTCAAAACTACAACATGATCAGAGATCCCCATTACTACACTCATGTCATGTTCAATTAATAAAATTCCTGTTTGTTTTTCTGTTTTGATAAATTTTAATAATTTGTTTAATTCAGCTGACTCTTTTGGATTTAATCCAGCGGCTGGTTCGTCTAGGCACAATAACCTTGGCTCAATACACATAGCCCGAACAATTTCTAATTTTCTTTGATCTCCATATGGTAAATCACCAGCATTATCGTCTGCTCGATGAGTTAAGCCGATTATATCTAACCAATATTTTGCTTTATCGACAGCCAATTGTTCTTTGTCTCTGTAAGATTTTAGATTCAGTAAGCCAAACAAAGAATAGCCAGAGGCAACCATTAATTCATTATGTTGAGCAACTAATAAGTTCTCTAATACTGACATTGCGGGGAATAACCTTATATTTTGGAAAGTTCTGGCTACCTTAGCAACATAGGCAATTTTAAAATCAGTATATTTTCTTAGAGAAATTTTACTGTCCTCTTTATGTAAAAACATTTGACCATTGGTAGGTTTATAAAATCCTGTAAGACAATTAAAAACAGTTGTTTTACCTGCACCGTTAGGTCCAATAATGGAGGTTATTTGATTATTTTTAGCATCAAAACTTAAATCATCGATTGCAGTTAAACCACCGAACTTCATTGTTAAATTTTCTACAGATAATAGATTACTCATTTTTTATCTCCGTGCATAAGAATAGTTGGTTTTCTATTCGCTAAGATTCCTTTTGGCTTAAACACCATAATTAATACCATTGCTCCACCAAAGGCTATCATTCTGTATTGTTCTAAATCTCTAAACATTTCTGTTATTCCAATTAAGAAAATTGATGCAAGAACTACTCCAGTTTGTGAACCCATCCCACCTAATACGACTATAGCAACAATGATTGCAGACTCAATAAAAGTAAAACTTTCTGGACTAATAAAAGCTTGTCGTGTTGCAAAGAATGAACCAGCGAAACCACCAAACATAGCACCGATTGCAAAAGCAGTTAATTTTGTATTTGTAGGATTAACTCCTAAGGATTTACAAGCAATTTCATCTTCTCTTAAAGCCTCCCAGGCTCTACCAACAGGAAGTTTTCTTATCTTCAGTGTAAAATAATTTGTAATTAAGGCTAAGACTAGAATTAAATAGTATAAAAATATTATTCTGTGCATTGTTGAATATTCAAGATTGAAAAACAAATGAAAACTTGTTTCCCCTTCATCTGGAGATCTTTTAAAAGGTAATCCAAAAAATGATGGTCGTGGTATTCCAGTGATCCCATCAGGTCCATTGGTTACTTCATACCAATTAATTAAAATAATTCTTATGATTTCTCCAAATCCTAAAGTAACAATCGCAAGATAATCTCCTCTTAATCTTAAAACAGGAAAGCCAAGTAAAATTCCAAAAAAAGCTGCAAATAACCCTGCTAAAGGTAAACAAATCCAAAAAGACCAACCAAAAGTAGTTGCGATCAATGCATATGAATATGCACCAACTGCATAGAAGGCTACATAACCTAAATCGAGAAGACCTGCTAAACCAACTACGATATTTAAACCCCAACCAAGCATGATGTATGTTAAAATCATTATCGCTACATCCATAAAATATCTGTCGGTAAAAGGTAAAAATGGGAACACGACAGCAAATAATATTGCAGTAATTGCAAAGTGTTTTGCTTTATCCTCGGTTATCGCTGAAAACTTAGATGTGAACTTTGAAAAAAAAGTAATTTCAGTTTTTCTAGAGGAATTTAAATTAATTAAAAATCGTCCTAAAATACAAAGTCCAACTAATAAAAAAACTACTCCCCATTGAGGAGTGATAAATAAACCTTCTCCTTTAGATGCAGTTCTAAGGCCAACTATCGGGCCGAATAGTGCTAAGGCAATTAAGCCTGTAAATAAACTATCTTTAAATGACTGAATGATATCTTTCTTTTCCATTAAACTTTCTCGATGTCAGGTTTTCCAAGAAATCCAGTTGGAAAGAAAATTAAAACTACGATTAATACACTAAAAGCTGCAACATCTTTATATTCAAGTGAAACATATCCAGCCCAGAAGGTTTCTATAAGTCCGATTAACAAGCCACCTAACATTGCTCCAGGTAAAGAGCCAATTCCGCCGAGCACTGCAGCTGTAAAAGCTTTAATGCCTGCTAAGAACCCAATGTAAAAATCAATTACACCGTAATAAAGAACAAACATCATTCCAGCTACTGATGCTAATGAAGAACCAACTATAAATGTAATTGAAATTGTTCTATCTACATTAATTCCTAATAATGCAGTCATTGTTCTGTCTTGTTCGCAAGCTCTCTGAGCTCTACCTAAATCTGTTTTTGTAATAAGATAAGTAAAAATACCCATTAAAATTATTGTTAAGATAACAATGAAAATTTGAAGATAACTTACTGTAACAATAAATTCAGAATTCTTAAAAAATTCTAAACCACCGCTAATCAAAGGCTGCATGGGCTTTACTCTAGCTCCTTGAGCAACTTGGACATAGTTTTGTAGCACAATTGACATACCTAAAGCAGAAATAAGTGGAGCTAATCTGAAAGATCCTCTCAACGGTTTGTAAGCTAATTTTTCAACTGTCCATCCATAACAAGCTGTGAAAAGCATGGCTATCAATAAAACTAGAAGTAAAATAATTGGTAACGCTACTCCAGTTAAACCAAAAATTATAAATGAAATTAAAGCGACAAAAGCACCAATCATGAAAATATCACCATGTGCAAAGTTAATCATTCCTATAATTCCGTAAACCATAGTATAACCAATTGCGATAAGTCCATAAATTGAACCTAGAGTAATCCCGTTAACAAGTTGTTGTATAAAATATTCCATGTATTACTTGCTTACTCTTTTATTTACGTTTTCCAGAGCTTTGGTGAATTTAGTAAAGAATTTTCCTTTTTTCAATTCATTAAGAACCTGCATATTAAGGCCCTTTGGTGTCTGTGAGTCAGCCACTAGCTTTTTATATCCTTCCGAAGATTTATTTAAAGCATCCTGACTTAAAGCTAAAAATAATTCAGCAACATAAGTCTCTGCAAACTTTTTATTA
>CACDQG010000015.1 GCA_902554785.1 uncultured Pelagibacteraceae bacterium | reverse complement strand
ATTATCAAAATTAATATTAAAAAGATTAATCAACTTGGCTCAGATAGAATTGTAAATTCAATAGAGGGTAAAAAATTTAATAATTGTTTAATAATAGACTTTGGAACCGCTACTACTTTCGACATTGTTAAGAACGGAAAATATGAAGGGGGCGTGATTGCCCCCGGTATAAAGATATCCATAAAAAATTTAAGTCAATCAACAGCTTTACTCCCTATGTTTCATTTAAAAAATAAACAAAAGAGTTATGGTAAAAATACAAAAGATGCTTTAAATGCTGGATTTATCTGGGGTTATGATGGTTTAATAAATAATATAATTAACAAAATAACAGAAAAATGGAAAATGAAATATAAAATAGTACTTACAGGAGGTTACGCAAATTTATTTAAGAAAATTGTAAAAAAAAAAAGAGTGGTTGTTGATCAAAATATTACAATTAAGGGAATTTCTAAAGTATACATAGAATTAATATGAGTAAAGAAGAATTACTTTTTTGTCCTCTAGGTGGATCTGGTGAAATAGGCGGGAATATGAATTTATATGCCTATGGAAAAGAAGATGATCAAAAGTGGATTATTATAGATATGGGGGTCTCTTTCGCTGATGACTCAGTGCCTGGTGTTGATCTAATAATGCCAGATGCAGGATTTATTATAGACAAGAAAGACGATTTACTTGGAATTGTCTTAACACACGCGCACGAGGATCATATTGGGGCAGTAGCACACATATGGCCACGACTAAAGTGTAAAATGTATGCAACTCCATTTACTGCCGCTTTACTCCTTGAAAAATTTAAAGAAAAAAAAATAGAAATATCATCGTACCTAGAAGTAGTACCCCTAAATAGTAAAATAAAACTTGGCAACTTTGAAATTGATTTTGTTACTTTAACCCATTCTATTTTGGAACCTAATGGCTTGAGCATAAAAACTCCTCTTGGAACTGTTTTACATACTGGTGATTGGAAAATTGATCCAAATCCACTTATCGGTGGGCAAATAGATGAACAGAAATTAAAATCTATTGGAGATAGCGGTGTCTCCGCAATGATATGTGACTCCACTAATATTTTTAGCCCAGGGAGAGCAGGATCAGAGTCTGAAGTAAGAGACAGTCTTTTAAGAATAATGGAAATGAAATCTAATAAAATTCTTGTTACATCATTTGCTTCTAACGTTGCTAGAATGGAGTCAATTTTTTATTGCGCCAAAAAAACGGGAAGAAATATATGTCTAGTTGGAAGATCTATGCAGAGAATTTATAAAGCAGCAAAAAAATGTGGTTATCTTCAAGGACTTATCGATCCTTTGGAACCCAAAGATGCAAAAAAAGTTGCAAAAAATAAAGTCTTATACTTAGCTACTGGAAGTCAAGGAGAGCCTATGGGTGCAATGAATAGAATAATTAATGGTGTTCACCCAGATGTTCAATTAGAAAGCGGAGATTGTGTAATTTTTTCTTCTAAAATTATTCCAGGAAACGAAAAAAAATTATATCACCTACAGAATCTAATCGTAAAAAATAAAATAGAAATGATAAGTGAGGAAAATGCTTTTGTCCATGTTTCTGGGCATCCAAATAGAGATGATCTAAAAGATATGTACAAATGGGTAAAACCTCAGTGTATAATACCAGTACATGGAGAACACCGTCACATGGCAGAACATGTTTCTTTTGCAAAAGAGATGCAAGTTCCAAAAACATTACTAATTGAAAATGGAGATATCATAAAGATACTACCTGGAAATAATCCAGAAATAGTCGATAAGGCTCCATCAGGAAAAGTTTATCTTGATGGGAATGTTAACGTAGAAACTGACTCTCAGTCTATCAAAGATAGAAAAAATTTATCTTTAAATGGATACCTTGAAATCACACTAATAGTTTCAAATAATGGTAATATAAAAAAACCTGTCATCTCCTACAAAGGTATACCCGAAAATAATGAGGACCATGCTTTTATTTTTGATATGGAGGATGAAATAATGAATATTTGCAGAACTTTTTCAATGGATAATAAAAAGCAGCAGCAAAATTTAATTGAAACTCTTAAACAAAATTGCAGAAGGATAGTAAGAGAAAAAACTGGAAAAAAACCATTTACTAACATCAATATTACCAGGATTTAATGGGTATAACAGGCTCTATAATAGTTTATGTAATGATTTGGTGGATAATATTTTTTTCAGTTTTACCAATAGGGATTCGTTCAAATAAAGAAGTTTTTAAAGAGAGAATTGGAGGGATGGATCCTGGAGCTCCTAAAAATCCTCAAATAAGAAAAAAATTTTTAATTACCACATTAATTACTTCTATAATTTTTGCAGTCATATATTATCTTGTTGATATAGATTTGTTAAATTTAAGAGAGTTTTTAAAATAATGTACCTTTCAAAACTATTTATTCCGATTACGAAAGATCTTCCCTCAGAAGCTAAAGTTAAATCACACCAACTAATGCTAAGAACAGGAATGATCAAGCAATCCTCTGCAGGAATTTATTCATGGTTGCCACTGGGATTTAAAGTGATGAAAAAGATTGAGCAAATCGTTAGAGAGGAACAAAATTCTATCGGTGCCCAAGAAATGTTAATGCCTACAATCCAATCATCTGAGATATGGAAAGAAAGTGGAAGATATGATGATTACGGAGAAGAGATGTTAAGAATAAAAGATCGTCAAGGGAGAGAAATGTTGTACGGACCAACAAATGAGGAGCTAATAACTGACGTGTTTAGATCAAGTGTAAAGTCCTACAAATCATTACCCCAACTTCTTTACCATATACAATGGAAATTTAGAGATGAAATAAGACCAAGGTTTGGTGTGATGAGATGTAAAGAATTTTATATGAAAGATGCGTATTCTTTTGATATTTCGGATATGGAAGCAAAAAAATCTTATAATAAAATGTTTTATTCTTATTTGAAAACTTTTGAAAGACTTGGTTTGAAGGCTATACCAATGGCAGCAGACACCGGTCCAATTGGAGGAGATCTTTCGCACGAGTTTATAATACTTGCAGAAACAGGAGAAAGCCAAATTTATGCTGATAAAAATATTTTTGAAATAGATTTAAATAAATATGAAGCAAATGACGGTTCTCTGGAAGTAATGCGAGACGATTTCAATAAATTTTACGCAGTAACAGATGAAAAATATAAAAAAGATGAATTTAATAAGATTGTAAAAAAAGAAAATCAAATAATCACAAAAGGAATTGAAGTAGGGCATATTTTTTATTTTAGCGATAAATATTCTAAGCCAATGAATTGTTTAATTGATGATAAGGATGGTAAAAAGACTTCTGTAAAAATGGGTTCTTATGGAATTGGTGTTTCACGTCTAGTTGGTGCAACAATAGAAGCGAATTTTAATGATAACATAATGAAATGGCCTAAATCCATATCACCTTTTGATGTCGTAATTATCCCAAGCATTAGTAAAAATAATAAAGAAAACTTAGAAAAAGCTGAAAAAATTTACAAAGATCTTAAAAAACAAAATATTGACGTATTGTTAGACGATGTTGACGAGAATATGTCTAACAAATTTAAAAAACATGACTTAATTGGAGTCCCTTACCAAATTGTTATTGGATCGAAGTCTGAAGGTGATAATTTTGAATTTAAAGAACTTAACTTTAAAAGCGAATTATTAAACCTTGAAAAAATAAAATTAAAATTAAAAAATTAATACATTGTTTACAAAAGCTGAGAGACTTATTTCCTTAAGAAATTTAAGACCTAAAAAAAAAGAAGGTTTTTTAAAAATAATTTCTATCTTCTCTTTTTTAGGAATAATGCTTGGAGTCTCAATCTTAATTATTGTTATGTCAGTGATGAATGGTTTTAAAACTGACTTAACAAATAAAATCTTAGGTCTTAATCCTCACATAGTTATTCAACCAAATAGCTTTAAAATTGATAAAGCGTTTATTACAAATTTGAAAACTAAATTTGAAAACATAAGTATTAGCAAATCTTTTTCAGGTGAAGGTATTATTATAAGCAATAATAATGCTAAAGGGGTTATTTTTAAAGGAGTAGATAAAAATGAAAAGAATATTATTAAATTCTTTAATAATTTTGCGTTAGAAGGAAATCTAAATAATTTTGACTCAAATGGTGTTTTCATAGGCTCAGAACTAGCTTTTAACTTAAACTTAAAAAAGGGAGATGCATTAAGTTTAATGTCATCTGTTTTTGTAACTACTCCTATTGGAAGTTTACCTAAACAAGAGAATTTTAAAATTGCTGGAGTTTTTAACACAGGATTTGTAGAATTTGATCAAAATATAATTTTTTTAAATATTAAAGATGTATTATCTTTATTTGACAAAGAAAGTGAAGATCAAAATTTAGAAATATATTTACAAGAACCTTTAAAAGCGAATTTTTACAAGAAAAAAATTCAAAAAATTAATCAAAATTATTTTATTTATACATGGTCAGATTTAAATAAATCTCTTTTTAGTGCTTTAAAAGTTGAGAGAAACGTTATGTTCATTATTCTTTCACTTATAGTGGTAGTTGCAGCTTTTAATATTATTTCTGGTTTAACTATACTAATTAAGAATAAAACGAAAGAGATTGCAATTTTAAAAACTTTAGGTCTAAGTAATCGATCCATAAAAAAAACATTTTTTTTGACTGGGTTGACCATAGGTTTTTTTGCTACAATAAGTGGAATAATTCTTGGAATTTTGATTTCTCTAAATATTGAAAAATTGAGAATTTTTCTATCTACTGTTTTTAATTTAGAAATTTTTCCATCAGATATTTATTTTCTAGATAAATTACCAAGTGAAATAAATACCATTTCTATATTAATAGTATTTATTATTTCATTAATTATATCAGCTATAGCTTCTTATTTACCTGCGATGAGAATTTCAAAAATGAATACGTTTAGGGCTTTACGATATGAGTAAAATAATTTTGGAGACAATCAATTTAAAAAAAAGCTTTATTCATGCAAACGGCTCAATAACTCTTTTTGATAATTTAAATTTTAAAATAACCGAAGGCGATCTGGTAGCTTTAGTTGGGCCATCTGGTTCAGGAAAATCGTCATTATTGCATCTATTAGCTTTGTTAGATGAACCAACGAAAGGTAAAATTATTATAAATAAAAAAGACTCAAGAAACTTTTCACTTATGCAAAGAGATGAATTGAGGAAAAAAATAATCTCAATAATTTTTCAAGACAATAATTTACTTACTGACTTTACGGCTATAGAAAATGTTATGATGCCTCTAATAATAAGAGGAGAAAATAAAAAATTAATAATTGGAAAAGCTGAAAAAATTTTAAAAGATGTAAAAATTTTAAATAGATCTAATCATTTTCCTAATCAATTATCTGGCGGCGAACAGCAAAGAGTAGCTATCGCTAGGGCGTTAATAGCTGAAACAAAATTAATTTTTGCAGACGAACCCACTGGAAACTTGGATTATAAAACATCAAAAGAAATTTTTTCACTTTTTTTAAAATTAAAAAAACTTAAAAAAACTATTATATTTGCAACTCATAATAGAGAACTTGCCAACAGGGCTGATTACAAGTTGTTTATTTCTGATGGTGTTATAAAACGAGTTAATGCTCGTCAGTAATAAAAGTTTCAATAATTTAAAAATACACACTCAATACTCAATTTGTGAAGGTGCTATAAAAATTGATGATTTAGCAGAGTACTGTAAATTAAATAAAATTAAATCTCTTGGCCTAGCCGATAGTTTTAATTTGTGTGGAGCATTAGAATTTTCAGAGAAATTATCTAAAGTAGGCACTCAACCAATAATTGGTACTCAGATTAATATTAAAGACCTTAATGTTACTGGTAAAGTGACTTTATATGCGAAAACTGAGAATGGTTACAAAAATTTGACTAAACTATCATCTATTAGTTATTTAAAAAGTTCTGAAACAGAAGATCCATCGTGTTCAATAAAAGATCTCATTGAAAATAATAATGATCTAATTTTATTGACTGGAAATTATAGAGATTTTTTTGGAAAATTATTTTTGGCAAATAAGTTAAAAAATTTTAATGAATTAATTGATTTATTAAAAAAGAATTATGATAATAGAATATATTTTGAGATCCAGCGACACAATGAAAATGGTGAGGAAAACTTCAACAATTTCCTTCTAAATAATTCAAAATCATTGGGAATACCCTTAATAGCTACACAGGAAGTGTTTTATCTTGATAAGAATATGTACGAAGCTCATGATGCATTAACATGTATTGGAGAAAAAAATTTTGTAGATGATAAAAATAGATTTAAATTAAGCAATCAACACTTTTTAAAAACTCACGAGGAATTAGTTAATCTATATTCAGATATTCCAGAAGCTCTATCAAATAATTTTAATTTTCATTTAAGATTTAATTTTAAACCAAAAAAATCAAAGCCTATACTCCCTTCAATTATTAATGAAAGTAAAATTTCTCCAGAGGATGAACTATTTCACCAAGCTAGAAAAGGTTTGGAAAATAGAATTAAAAATTTTATTTCTAAAAAAAATATCTCTAAAACTTTGAAACAAATTGAAGATGTCTACAATGATAGGTTAAATCACGAAATCAATATTATTAATTCTATGGACTATGCGAGTTATTTTTTAATTGTGTCTGATTACATTAAGTGGGCTAAGAGAAATTATATTCCTGTTGGACCTGGAAGAGGATCTGGAGCAGGCTCTCTCGTGGCTTATTGCTTAGATATTACTGATCTAGATCCAATTGAATATGATTTAATTTTTGAGAGATTTTTAAATCCAGATAGAATTTCTATGCCAGATTTTGATATCGATTTTTGTGAAGAAAAAAGAGATAAAGTTTTTGAATACTTAAAAAAAAAATATAAAGGTGGTGTGGCACACATAATCACTTTTGGAAAACTCAAAGCTAGAATGGCCTTAAGGGATGTAGGAAGAGTTTTGGGATTGTCTTATGGCCATGTAGATAAACTTTGTAAAATGGTCCCTTTTGATCCTTCTCGACCATTAACACTTCAAGAGTCTATTGACAGAGAGCCAAGATTTAAAGTTGAACTAAAAGACAATCCAAAAGTAAAAAAACTTTTGGAATTATCTTTAAAACTTGAAGGACTTAATAGAAATATGGCAACCCATGCTGCAGGTGTTGTTATCGCTGGAGAAAAATTAGCAGAACAATTCCCACTATATGTAGATCATAGCTCAAATTTGATTTTACCATCAACACAATATGACATGTATTCTTCTGAAAATGCAGGGTTGGTAAAGTTTGATCTTTTAGGTCTTAAAACTTTAACAGTAATTGATAAAACTATTAAGAGGTTAAAATCAAAGAAAATTGAATTAGATATAACAAAAATTGATCAGTCTGATCAAAAAGTTTTCTCTCTTTTGTCAACTGGTGAGACAACTGGTTTATTTCAGTTAGAAAGTGCTGGAATGAGAGAGGCTATAAAACAAATGAAACCTAATAAATTTGATGACATAATTGCTTTAGTAGCTTTATATCGCCCAGGCCCGATGAGTAATATTCCAATTTACAATGATTGTAAAAATGGACTAAAGGAGCCAGATTATATTCACCCAACTTTAAAAGAAATATTAAAACCAACTTATGGAATTATAATATACCAGGAACAAGTAATGCAGATTGCTCAGACTCTTGCAGGATTTACAGCAAGTGAAGCTGATATCTTGAGAAGAGCAATGGGTAAGAAAAAAAAATCGGAATTAGATAGACAAAAGGAAAGATTTATCAATGGCGCAATAAAAAATGGCATTAAAAAAGAAGTTGCAAGCTTTGTTTTCACTAAAATTGAACCATTCGCACAGTATGGATTTAATAAAAGCCATGCAGCAGCATACGCTTTAATTGCTTATCAAACTGCTTTTCTTAAAACGTATTATAAAGAAGATTTTATAGCTGCTACAATGTCAACTGAGTTAACAAATACTTCAAAATTGAGGGAATTTGTAGAGGAGTTAAAAAGGCTAAATATAGAAATTGTTCGTCCATCAATTAATAATTGTTTTGCAGAATTTAAAGCAGAGAAAGATAAAATTTATTATGGATTAGGTGCTATTAAAAATGTTGGCTATGAGGCTATTTCAAATATCGTTAGGGAGAGAATAAAAAATGGAAAATTTAAATCAATTATAGATTTTATTAATAGAGTAGACTCTAAAGATGTAAATAAACTTCAGTTAGAAGGCTTAACAAAAGCCGGAGCATTTGATGAATTTGATAAAGATAGGAATAAAATTATAATATCTATTCCAAAGATTATACAAAAAATTAAGAACATAAACGACGATAAGTCAAATAATCAATCAAATCTTTTTGAAATGAGTGAAAGTTTATCTAATGATTTTGAGTTTCTGGCCTCGGTGCCGTGGAAACCTAAGCAACTTTTAGCAGAAGAATTTAAATCTCTTGGTTTTTTTATTTCAGATCATCCATTGAATGAATATGATGACATCTTTAATCATCTAAAAGTAGTTCCTTACCATGATTTTTATAATCATGAAAAAATTAATGAAAGCTTGGTGGCAGGAACTATAATGTCAATACAAGAAAAAAAAAGTGCTAAAGGAACCCCGTATGCAATAATAAAGTTTAGTGATAAAAATGGGGAATTCGAACTATTTCTTTTTGCTGAGAATTTATTTAAAAATAGAAACTTATTAAAAGAGTCAGAGTCATTCGTCTTAACTTTACAAAAAGAAAATGCATTAGGTGATACTTCAAAAAAAAGAGTCAATATAAAAAAAATCTTAAGAGTCGATGAGCTTATAAATAAACCTTACTCTAAAGTAAGTATTGAATTAAAAAATAGCTTTAAAATTGATGAAATTAAGGAAATATTGTCTAAAAAAGGAGACACTGAAATTAATATAATAGTCAATGACAAAAATAAAAAAGCTTTTTTTTCTTTACAAAATAACAGAATGTTTGATTTAAAACAGTTTAAGGCTTTAAAAGCCAAGGAATACGTTAAAAAAATCATTGTTTAGATAGTTGATTTTTCAGCTCTATTGTATATATCAATGAATAATTTCGCACACAGTTTCAAGGGTATTACCCTACCGGTCCATTAGTTTGGAATTACTGTGGTGGATTAACCGGAAAATAAATGAACGTACCAAAAGTAGATATAAAACAATTATTAGAAGCTGGTGTACACCTAGGTCATAAAACCTTGAGGTGGAATCCAAAGATGAAAAAATATATTTTTGGTGAAAAAAATTCTATTCATATTATTGATTTAACTCAAACTGTCGAATTTATTAAAACTGCATTGGTCAAAGTTCATAAGGTTATTTCTGGTGGCGGTAAGCTTTTAGTTGTTTCAACAAAAAAACAAGCCTCAGAACAGATAAGTGAATTAGCAAAAGAAACTGGACAATATTTTGTTAACTATAGATGGCTTGGAGGAATGTTAACTAACTGGAATACAATTCAAAATTCAATCAAAAGATTAAAAAAATTAGAAAATCAACTATCAAAAGAAAACTTAGGTTTTACAAAAAAAGAAATTTTAAAATTTGGCAAGGAAAAAGAAAAACTTCAAAGATCATTGGGTGGAATATCACAAATGAAAAAAACACCAGATTTAATATTTATAATCGATACGAATATTGAGTCACTTGCAGTTGCTGAGGCAAAAAAACTTGGCATCCCTATTATTGCAGTTTTAGATACCAATTCAGACCCCACAGGTATAAATTTTCCTATTCCTGGAAATGATGACGCAAGAAGATCAATAAATCTTTATTGTGAACTTTTAAAAAATACTATTAAAGATGCAGAAAAGTTTATTAAAGGATCAGAGGAACAAACTGATAAATCAACTAATACTATAAACAAAAAAAAATAGTTTATTAATTAAATCTAAAATGTCAGAAAAAAATATTTTGAATAATATAAAAAAACTCAGAGAATTAACAGGTGTTGGATTCAAGGACTGCAAGCTTGCTTTAGATGAAACAAAAGGAGACATTGAAAAATCTGTAGAATTTTTAAGAAAAAAAGGGATAGCTAAAGCTTCAAAAAAAATGAATAGAACGGCCTCCGAAGGCCTAGCACTAGCAGAAGAACTTAATGGAGAGATATCAATAATTGAAGTTAATAGTGAAACAGATTTTGTTGCTAAGAATGAGGACTTTATTAATTTTTGTAAAGAATTATCTAGTATAAATTTTAAATCTAAAGGTAACTTAGATAAGATTAATAATTCTCAAATGAAAAATGGGCTTTCAGTAAAAGACTCTTTAGTGAATTTAATTGCAAAAATTGGAGAAAAAATAACAATTAGGAGATCTCAATTTTTTGATAAAGAAAAAGGTCTTAATTTCTTTTATGTTCATTCTGCAATACAAAAAAATATTGGCAAAATAATTTCTGTTGTTAAAATAGAAGGTATCACAAAAGGAAAAAATGATGAACTTGGAACAAAGATTGCAATGCAAATTGCTGCTTCAAACCCTTTAGCTATTGAAAAAGAAGATATAAATAAAAAAATTGTTGAGAAAGAATTAGAAATTATTAAAGCTGAAGCAATTAATTCAGGTAAACCCAAAGAAATAGCTGAAAAAATTTCTTCAGGAAAATTATTAAAATTTTTAAATGAAAACTCTTTGCTCAACCAAATTTGGATTATGGATCCAAAAAAAAAAGTCTCAGATATTTTGAAAGAGAATTCAACCTCTAAAGAAATTAAAATTTTAGATTTTGTAAAATATAAAGTGGGAGAAGGTGTTTAAAATGAGCAGCGAGTTTAACGAAAAAAACTATTCAGTTAAAATGGACAAAAGTATCCAATCATTTAAAAAAGATATTTCTACACTGAGAACAGGTAGAGCTAACGCAAATATGTTAGATACTATTAAAATTGACGTTTACGGACAATTAATGCCAGTTGATCAATTAGCTACTGTTAGCGTGCCTGAAGCGAGATTGATATCTATTCAAGTTTGGGATAAATCAAATACTCAACTAATTGAGTCTGCAATTCAAAAATCTGAACTTGGAATTAATCCACAACTAGATGGACAGACTGTAAGACTTAGAATACCTGATTTAACAGAAGATCGAAGAAAAGATTTGATTAAAATTTTAAAAAACATGGGTGAAAAAGGTAAGGTGTCTATAAGAAATGTTAGAAGAGAGGCAAATGAAGATTTAAAAAAAAAACTTAAAAATAAATCTATCTCAGAGGATGAAAATAAAACTTTTGAAAAAAGTATTCAAAAATTAACAGACACAAATATTGAAAATATTGAGAAAATTTTAATTGAAAAAGAAAAAGAGATTAGTCAGATATGAATAAACTCAGCCATATTGCCTTTATAATGGATGGCAATGGAAGGTGGGGGAAAAAAAAGAAAAAAGGTAGAAACTACGGTCATTTAAAGGGTGTAGAAACTGTTAAAAAAATAGTAAAAAGCTCAATCAATTATAAAATTCCAATACTCACCTTCTATGTGTTCTCCTCAGAAAATTGGAAAAGGCCAAAATCAGAAATATCTTTTTTATTTAAAATTATTAAGAATTATTTTGATAAGGAAATATCCCATGTTATTTCCCAGGGTATTAAAATTAATATTTTAGGAGAAATGAGTAAACTGCCTCAGGATTTAAAAAGAATACTGACGAAAACTATTGTGCTCACAAAATCAAATAAAAAAATTATAGTAAATTTAGCAATAAATTATGGATCAAGAGATGAAATTATTATGGCTACAAAAAAAATTAGTAATCATAAAAAATTTAAAAATTTTTCAAATTATCTATATACTTTAAATCTACCCGATCCAGATATTCTAATTAGAACAGGCGGTCATAAGAGACTAAGTAATTTTATGCTTTGGCAATGCGCTTATACAGAGCTATTTTTTTTAAAAAAATTATGGCCTGATTTTAACGCAAATGATTTAAAAAAAATTACAGAAAAATTTAAAAAAATTAAGAGAAATTTTGGTGGTATATGAATTCAAAAAACCTTAAAAAAAGATTTATTACTTCAATAATTTTATTATTTTTTATTTTTCTTATATTTAGATATAGTTTTTTCATGGTATATGGATTAATAATTATTGGGATTTTTTCATTAATAGAATTTTCAAAAATAACTAAACAAATTTGTAAAAAAAAATTAAACGAAATTTTTTTGAATTCGTTATTTATTATTTATATTTTTACTTTTTGTTTCTTTTTCTTTTTTTTAGCGCATTTTTTTCAATTAAAGATAATTTTATTTATTATTCTTTTAGGCTGTGTTGCTTCAGATATTGGAGGATTTATTTTTGGAAAATACTTTAAAGGCCCAAAATTAACAAAAATAAGTCCAAATAAGACTATTTCGGGTGCTATTGGATCATTTATCTTAACTTCGGTATTTGTATTATTATTATTTAATTATTTTTCAATTAATCTAAATTTAAAAATTCTTATAATTTCTTTAACAACATCTTTAGGATGTCAAGTGGGTGATTTATTTTTTTCTTATCTAAAAAGAAAAGCAAAACTTAAGGATACGGGAAATATATTACCAGGTCACGGAGGTATTCTGGACAGAGTTGATGGGATTTTGGTAGGGTTACCATTAGGTATTATTATATTAATTTTTCTTTTTAAATGAAACAAAGTATATCAATTCTAGGTTCGACGGGTTCAATTGGGTTATCTGTATTAAGTATAATAGATAAAAGAAAAAACTTATTTAAAGTAGAATTACTTGTAGCAAATAAAAGTTTCTCAAAAATATGTTCACAAATTGAAAGATATAATCCAAAATACTTTCTAATAAACGATCCATCTGTATTCGAGCGAGTGAAAAACAAATATAAAAATAAAAAAAAAACTAAATTTTTAAAAAATTTTGACCAACTAAAAATAAAAAATAAATTAAATATTACTATCTCAGCTATACCCGGAATTGACGGGTTAGGTCCCACAATAAAAATGATATATCTTAGTAAAAAAATTTTAATAGCTAACAAAGAGTCAATTATTTGCGGATGGAATTTGATTAAAAAAAAGTGTCTTCAAAACAAAACTGAAATAATCCCTGTGGACTCAGAACATTTCTCCCTTTTTAAACTTTTGAAATTACACAAAATGAAAGAAATTAAAAAAATTTATATTACCGCATCTGGTGGTCCTTTTTTAAATTTAAAAAAAAAAAAATTTAAAAATATAAGACCAATAGACGCTTTAAACCATCCAAAATGGAAAATGGGAAAAAAGATTTCAATCGACTCTTCCACATTAATGAATAAGCTTCTCGAATTGATTGAAGCACAAAAATTATTTTCTATACCTAATAAAAAGATAGATATTCTTATTCACCCAAATTCTTTGGTTCATGCTATTGTTGAATTGAAAAACGGACTTAATAAATTAATTTATCACGATACATCTATGATTATACCCTTAGCTAATGCAATATTTAATGATGAACTTTGCATCGAAGATTTTTTAAAAAAAAAGAATAAAAAAAAAGAGAAACTAACAATTCAAAATTTAACATTTCAAAAAGTGAATAAAAATATTTTTCCAATAATAAAGCTAAAAAATAGAATAGATGAGCATCCCTCTACACCAATAATTATTAATGCATGTAATGAGGTTTTGGTAGACCTATTTCTCAGAAAAAAAATACCCTTTTTGACCATATCTAAAAGCATTATCTCAATTCTTAACGATCGTAATTATAAAAAATATGCTATAAGAAAACCAAAAAATATTAATCAAATTCAAAAAATAGATGATTGGGCGAGAAATACAGTAATTAAAAATGTTTTATAAATTTAAAAATTTTGTAATTTTTATTTCACTATTCTTTTTATTTTTATCAAAGAGTGTATTAGCAAATAAAATAAATCAAATAATTATCGATGGAAACAGTAGAGTAAGCAATGAAACGATAATTACTTACGGGGAAATAGATATTAATGAAGAAATTGATAGTAAAAAAATAGATGAAATCTTAAATAATTTATACTCAACAGATTTTTTTGAAAATATTGAGATTGAAATTAAAAATAATAATTTAATAATAAAACTTACAGAATATCCTATTATCAATCAATTAATCTTTTCTGGTGAACCAAGTAATAAAATTAAAACTGAGATAAAAAAACAGATAAGATTGAAAGAAAAACAATCTTTTATTAAATCCTATCTATCAGGAGATATTGAAAAAATAAAAAAACTTTATTCATCAATTGGTTTTAACTTTGCTGAAGTGACAGCTAAAATTAATGATATTGATAAAAGGAATTTGGACTTATTAATTGAAATTAAAAAAGGAAATAAAACTAAAATCTCCTCCATAAAATTTATTGGTGATAAAAAGATAAAAGAAAGTAGACTCAGAGACGTAATTGCCAGCGAAGAAGATAGATTTTATAAATTTATTTCTAGAAATACAGTGTTTAGTCAAAATTTAGTAAATTTAGATTTAAGGCTATTAGAAAATTATTATAAGTCCATTGGATACTATGATGTTAAAATTTTATCAAATTCTGCTGAGTTAATTTCTAAAGAAAATATAAATTTAATTTACTCAATTGATGCGGGAACAAGATACACAATTAATAAAATTTCTACTAATTTAGACTCTACTTTTGATAAAGGATTATTCTCCTCATTGGAAAAATCATATAATAAATTAATAGGTGACTACTACTCTCCATTTAAAATTAAAAAAATTCTTGAAGATATCGATGAGTTAATAGCTAAAAATAATTTACAATTTATTGAACATAATGTTGAGGAAGAGATAAGCGAGGACTCAATTGCTCTAAAATTTAATATTTTTGAGGGAGAAAAAAAATTAGTTGAAAGAATTAATATTATTGGAAACAATGTAACAAACGAGTCTGTAATTAGAGGAGAACTTCTTTTAGATGAAGGTGATCCATTTACTAACTTAAATTTAGATAAATCAATATCTAAAATTAAAGCAAGACAAATTTTTAATAGCGTTACAAAAAAAGTTTATGATGGATCTCAAGAAAATTTAAAAATAATAGATATAATAGTTGAAGAAAAGCCTACTGGTGAAATTAGTGCAGGAGCAGGCATAGGGACTAATGGTGGATCTTTTGCAATACAAATTACTGAAAATAATTGGTTAGGAGAAGGAAAAAAATTAGACTTCGACGTTGAGGTTGATCAAGAGTCAATTGGAGGAACCTTAGCCTTTACAAATCCTAATTATAATTTTCTAGGTAACTCTTTATCTTATTTCATTTCTACAACAGATAATGATGTTCCTGATAGAGGATATGAAAACTCTGTTTTAGAAGTAGGTGTAAATACTGGTTTTGAACAATACAAAGACATTTTTACTAATTTGGGTTTAACAGCATCACACGATGATTTAAAAACTTTAGATAGTGCCTCATCTTCGCTAAAAAAACAAAGTGGTTCATTTAACGAGATTGCAGGTAATTATGGTTTTAGAATTGATCAAAGAGATCGAGCATTTATGCCAACAAACGGATTTATATCTGGCTTTAGTCAAAGATTTCCAATTTATGCTGATAAAAGGTATATTTCTAATACCATCACCACAAGTGTATATAAATCTATTTCAGAGAATATTATTGGAGCAAGTAAATTTTATTTAACCGCCGCGAACGGTTTAGGTGATGATGATGTAAGATTAAGTAAAAGAAAAAAACTTTCAAATCGAAGACTAAGAGGATTTGAAAAAAATAAAGTTGGTCCAGTTGATGGAACTGATCATATAGGCGGAAATTATGCTGCTTCACTAAATTTCGAGGCGAATCTTCCAAATCTTTTACCAGAAAGTAGCAACACAGATGTCGGTTTATTTTTAGATTTTGGAAATGTATGGGGTGTAGATTATGATACAACGATAGATGACAGTAATAAAATAAGGTCATCAACAGGTATAGCAGCAAGCTGGAGGTCACCTTTAGGTCCAATGACTTTTACGTTAACAACTAATATTTCTAAAGCTAGCACTGATGAGACAGAAAGTTTTAATTTTAATTTAGGAACTACCTTTTAATGAATTTATATAAAAGATTATTTTGTATTTTAGTTTTCTCAATAATTTTAACTAACTCTGCTGATGCTGACCTTCCACATTATCTTGATTTTAAATACATTTTAAATGAGAGTAATGCTGGAAAAAAAGCTCAAACAGAATTAAAGAAAAAATTAGAAAGCGGCTTGAAATCAATTAATCAAAGAGAAAAAAAAGTTCAAGAGGAGGAAAAAAAAATTATTGAACAAAAAAAATTAATCTCACCAGAAGAATACAAAAAGAAAGTAACAGAATTAAGGTCAAAAGTATCTAAATTGAGACAAGATAGAAATAATCTTATCGAAACGATTGCAAAACAAAGATCGAAAGCACGAAGTGAATTGTTAAAAAATTTAAACCCAATTATTAAAGATTACATGCAAGAAAAAGGAATTAGATTT
>CACDQG010000014.1 GCA_902554785.1 uncultured Pelagibacteraceae bacterium | reverse complement strand
AATATGTAAGTGTTTTAAAAGGAAAAATTTTAGATTGTGTTATTGATTTAAGAAAAAAATCAAAAACATTCGGTAAAATTTTTAAGATAATTCTCTCAGAAAAAAATTGTTTAAGTCTTTATATTCCTGAGGGTTTTGCCCATGCATATTTGAGTTATGAAAAATTAAATATTGTTTATTACAAACTAAATAATTTTTATAAGCCTCAATATGAAAGCGGAGTAAATTTGATGGACAAGAATTTGAAAATTAGTTGGCCGAAAAGAAAATTCAAGATTTCAATAAAAGATAAAAGACTACCATCTTTTGAGAGATTTTGTAATTCTTACAAATCATTATAATCAGATAAATCTTTCACGATAATTGAGTTTTCTTTAACTAAATAATATTTATTGAACCAATAAGATAAAAACCTTTCTGCTAAAAAACCGTAGATTCTTTGAAGACCATAACCTTTTAAATTATTAAATCCAAAAATTTTTTCACACCTTTCAAGCCATGGAAAAATTGTTTCATAATAATTTTTTAGAATTTTCGTTCTACAAATAAACATATTATGTGGGTTAAAAGAGGTTCTTGACTCCATAAAATACCTAAAATCGTTTTTGTCTTTTTCATCAAGAAAATTTATAGCTGCATCTAAATTTCCTTTACCGTGAAAAAGATCAAAATGAAATTTAAGATTTCTTTTTTTTTTGTTAAATAAAAGATTGGGTTTCATTAAAAATTCTAAAAAATGATTTTTAATTATTTTTGAAATTTTAAAATTTTGCACTGTAAACTGCTTTCCTAATATACAATCAAAATTTTGATTTTCGTCTATATTTTTTATTATATAATTTTGTAATTCTTGATAGCTTAACTTTTCTTCATTCAAATCTTTTGTAACAAAAAATTTTCTATATTGGCAAAAACCTACCCATTCTGTTTGGATTTTATCTAAGTAATTTTTCCATATCCAATAGTGAAAAGTATACTCGCCGTAAAATAAGTTTTTAGATGCAATATTTTCACCAGTTTTATCATTAAAACATTCTTTTGAAAAAATTTGCGTACCTAGACCTACAGGGATATAGGAGAGCTCTTTTATTTTCTTTTCGTGACCTGGTTTAAGTGTGAGGCAGAAAATTGATATATTTTTCATAAACATTGGTAGCGAGGGGCGGATTCGAACCGCCGACCCCAGGCTTATGAGTCCTGGCCAGCAACCTCTACCCTTCACTTCTTAACGTTATACAATACTTTTTATACAACAAGAAAACTTATTTTGCTTCTGAGTGAGTCCAATTTGTGACCAGAATATTGTATGATTATTTAATGAATAATATTAATGAGATACTTAACTCGTTTATTTTGCAGTCTAAAACTGACAATCTTAAATGGTCGTCTTATCCTAAAGAATATTTAGATTTAAATATGAAAGTATCATTTGGACAAGGCGTACCAGCAAGAGTCAGTTGGATTTCTTTTTTGGCACCTGAAATGCAAACGAGCAATGGTTTTTATCCAGTTTATCTATTCTATAAAAAAGAAAATAAATTAATTTTAGCTTATGGAATTAGTGAAACAGCAGAGTACCCGCAAACTTGGCCTGATGAAGTTGTTAATAACAATAAGAAGATAAACGAACATATAGATAACCCAGCACGATATGGGGAATCTTTTCTCTTTAAGTCTTATGCTCCCAATATTAACTCAAATAAAGTTGAGTTTGTTAACGATGACAACCAGAAGCTTTCTAACGAAATTATAGAAAATGATCTGAAACAAATAATTAATTCATATAAAAAATTTGTTTCTATGGAGATTAAAAATGAGTCTTCTCCCATAAGCCAAGGGGTTTTCTACTTAGAAAAACAACTCGAGGATTTTATTATTGAAAATTGGGATAGGACAGAGTTCGGAAAAAAATATGACCTTATAGAAGAAGAAGGAAGAGTGATAAGTCAACAGTATCCTACTTCTATTGGGAAGATTGATATTCTTGCTAAAGATAAAAAAACTAAAAATTATGTAGTGATTGAACTGAAGAAAAACCAAACAAGTGATGATACGATTGGTCAACTATCTAGATATATGGGTTGGGTCAAAAAAGAATTAAAAGACGATAACGTTAAAGGCATAATCGTTGCTGGAAAATTTGATGAGAAACTAAAGTACGCAAAAACTATGCTTCCTAATTCTGAGGCGTTTCTATACGAAGTAGATTTTAAGATTAAAGAATATAAATAATAATGGAGAATAAAATTGAATTTAATATACAGGACTTAGTTATCACACTAACTTTTCCAATTAGTTTTATAATCGCTGGTTTTATTATATTTGGAATTATTTATTGGGCCTTCTTCAGTAGTTTGCAATCTAAAAACGTTTTTTGGTCACTTGTATTAGCTTATACAACGTTTGGCTTGATTATTTATTTAGAGGGACATTGGGCAATTGCTTTGATTGGTATGGTTGTGGTTTGGATTGGTTATCCAATGATTATTGAAACAATTTTTTCAAAGAAAATTTTAAAGGACTCACAAGCTAGAGAAAAAACCTTTAAAGCATATCAGAAATTAGTAGCTGAAGAGATAAAAAGAGAAAAAAGGAAAAAGAAAAAATGAAAAAAAAATTTAAAGATATTCTCAAAGGCTCTGGGTTTAAAGACGCTCGTGTGTTTTTTATTGTTTTATTAGTGATCTATCTTATCTTCATTGGTGCAAACGAAATTGATTTAAGTTTAAAAAGTTTTATAGGCTATATGGGTATACCTAGTTTAGTTTTATTGGGAACTATTTGGGTTGCTATTTATACTTATCTTAAAAAAAAATAAAATAATCTCATTCTGAGTGTGATCAATTTGTGACCAAATAAATAATTTTAGTTGTATTAAAATTAATTAACGTTGATTTCATTGGTAGCGAGGGGCGGATTCGAACCGCCGACCCCAGGCTTATGAGTCCTGTGCTCTAACCAACTGAGCTACCTCGCCTTAATAATTTTATATTTCTATACTAGCTGTATAATTTTTTAAACAATAATTTTGGAATATCAATCTGATTTTACGCTTTTGTTATGTTTAATTTGGACTCTATGAATTTGTAATAATGATTGTAAATTTTATGTTTAATATAATATTTATACATATTTATATGATTAATTAAATTATATAAGTAATCTAAAAATGTTATTTTTTTCATGGGTTTATTGCTCAAAAAAACTTTCTCAAAAATTTTCATAACAATCCTTGCATTATACTTCTTATATTCGCTTAAATATTTTTTATTTCGATTAAATTTAAATTTTAAAAGAATATTTAAAAGATTTTTGTAAGAACTATACTCTAAAAAAATATCTTTTGAAGTATGATAAACGTGCGATCTATGCCTATTAAATTTATATGAAATTATTTTTTTATCAACTACTGAAAATTCAGCACATGAGAGTCCAAATGACTCTCCTAAACTTCGCCCATAAATCATTCCATCACATGTGTTAATAAATTTTTTTTTATACCTTTCACTTGCAGTGCCTTTTAAAAATTTAATTCTAGAATGGCTGCAAAATTTATTTACATTTAAGAAGACAAAAAATATATCTTTTCTTATTTTTACAGTCTGTAAAATTGCGTCTTTAATAAAATTTATATCAAAACTACTTTCTCCTCCATGATATCCAAGTGTAGTGAAATTTTTTTTTATTTTAAGTTTTTTCTTTAAATTTTGCTTAGTTTTATCAATATCAACAATGTAAGGAATAAAATCTAATTTATTATTGGAAAAATTTTTACTTAACCATTTTGAAATAAAAGCGTATTTAAAACCATGAACTTCCCCTAAAAACTGAGGATAAACGCAATGAACAAGTGTTTTTATTTTTTTTGAAACCCATTTATCTCTTTCACCGCCTTTTTGGGTATAAATATAATTAATTTTGAATTTCTTTTCAAAATTTTCTATCTCTTCGAAATTTGATATTGGAATGGTTATAAATTTTTTTTTAAACTTTTTAATCATTTCTAATTTATTCGACTTATTTTCTTTATTAAAAAAAATTAAGGATCTATTTTTAAGAATTTTTTCATTATTTAAAGCAAAATTATAAGTTGAGTTAGCAACTCCTCTAAAATTCATTTCATCTATATAAAATGCTATAACCATTTCTTAATTCGACAATATTTTATTTAGTTGGTCGATGTTTATTTTTATATCACCAGCTTGATCGTTATACTTTAAAGTTTGTGGTTCACAGGTAATGTCAAAATATTTTAATTTATTATTTATTGCTAGATTCTTAATTACATCTCCAGAAGTATTTGATCGCATCTCTATAATCTTGGTATTTTCTCTACTAAAAATTATATTAGCAAATCCTGCACCATGTAATCCTATGACTTCTTTTGCGTTATAAAAAAGGGCAACTTGTTCACTGAAAGAATAATCACTCATTGTAAGGCTTGAAAAATTATGATTTTTTAGAGTATCCTCGGTTTCATCTAAATTAGTAATATGTCTCACAACTGACGAACTATCTTTCCTGTTAATATAAATTTTTTCAGGAAATGTTTTTAAGTAAGTGGTTTTAATTACTTTATCTAAAAATTTTTTTCTTAAATAATCAAAAATCCAATGAGGTATTTTCAAAGAGTCTATACTTGGATTGTTTAATAAAGTGTACGGATGAGATGTAATTATAATTTCATCTGCAAGAATATGTCTATAATGTAAACTTGATAGCCTTTTAGTTTTTGGAATATTTAGTAGGTCTAAGGACTCTATTTGAAATTTCATCCCGGTATTGGGAAAAAGAAAATAATCTATTTCTTCTATAGATTTTAGTGCAGAATCTAAAATATGAAATCTTGGTAAGATATCGAACATCCAGTGCCAGTAATTAAAGTTTCCACCACCACCGCTTAATGTAGAAAAAACAGTCCCTTTAAATTTTCTTTGAATTCTTGGAGTCCCTTTTTTAAGAACAGAATTAAGTTTACAATCTGCTATAGCTAATCCTGGATCTTTTTCCTTAAGTCTTCTGTATTGATATGAAGGCCCATTAATCAACTTAGAGTCTTTTATATATGCAGTATCGTGAACGGTATCTGTGTAAACTCTAGTTTTGTTACAAAAAAAAATTTTATAATTATTTGATTGTAAATTTACTTTTTTAATCAAAATATCTTTGTCATCTTCTGGATTTAAAATATTTGTTACATGGCCATAAAAGAAATGAAAAATTTTCTGTATAGTTATTTTATAAAAAGAGGAAAATTTTTTTTTGATATTGTGCATTATTTCTATAGTGAATTCAAATATCTAAATTTTTCCTCAAAATGTGATTGAAAATAAAAATTGAATGAATTTTTTCCATGTGGTTGTGCAGCAGGGAAATCTGGGCACGACTCGAGAAGGCGAGGAACTTGTAAACCTTCAGCAATTGGAAAAGTAAGCGACGAATTGGCCAAAACAAATTTTGAGGAATTCACTATATTTGCCATGTCCAAAAAATCCCTGCAGTTGTAGAAGTTAAGTTTATTTACTATTTTTTTTAGATCATTAAATTCATCTTGAGTGCCTACAAAATAAAGATCATCATAATTATTCAAAAAATCGTAACTAATAAATTGATTTCTGTAACGAAAAGATCTCTGAATGATAATTTTTTTTTTTAATTTTTCATGATTGCCAGCAGATATATAAGGTTCTCCGAGATCTGGTTGAATTCCTGTTATAACTGAGGCATAAGTTAAATTATCGAATAGAAGATTAATTGGTAAACTTCTTAAAAGATCAAAATTAATATCAATGTCATTGTTATTATAAATATCTATTTGATTTAAATATTTTTGATTTTTTAATAGTGGTAACAACATTTCATAAATTTTTTTATTTATAAATAAATTTCCAGCTGGGTGTTTATAGTAAAATTTTATTGGCTTATCTAAATTTATAAATAAATTACATTCGTGGTCTTTTGAAAGTTTTTTTATGACTGGAAGTATGTTGATTATATCTGCCGCATGACCAGAGTGTAAAAAGTTAAGTTTATGTTGTTTATTAATTTTTTTATTTATTTGATTTATTTCTTCTTCAAATTTATTTTTAAAAAGTTTAATATTCTTCTCTTTCTGCTTTAAATATTTAAATTCTTGATATTTTTGATTATTTGTAATCTTATTCCAAATTTTTTTTAAGGACATATTGATAAATATATAATTTTTTTCTCACAATTCTTATCTGGGATATGATAGTAAATTTCTATAAGATATAAATTAATATGTCAAAAGTTGCTCTAATAACAGGAATTACTGGACAAGATGGCTCTTATTTAGCTGAATTGCTGATTAAAAAAAAATACAAAGTTCATGGTTTAATAAGAAAAAAGATAAAAAAAATTAAAAACTTGAATTACACTATTCAAAAAAAGATTAAATTACACTATCTAAATTTTGAAAATTATAAAGATCTTAAAAAATTAATTACAAAAATTAATCCAGATGAGGTTTATCATTTAGCAGCTCAAGCCTACGATGGCCATTCGTTTGAAAATGAATTTTACACATTTAATACTAATCTTAATTTTACCCATCAATTTCTTTCAGTAATTAGAAAAATTAATCCTAAAGCTAATTTTTTTTTCGCCGGCTCCTCCGAAATGTATAGTAAAAATATCAAACAAAAAATTAATGAAAAAACTAATTTTGATCCAAAATCTGCCTACGGTATTGCGAAAGTTGCCAGTCACTATTTAGTAAAAAATTATAGAGACAATTATAATTTTAAAGCTTCAACAGGAATTCTTTTTAATCACGAGTCTCCAAGAAAAGATGAAAAGTTTGTTTTGAAAAAGATAGCAAAATCTGTTGCAAGAATTAAGTTTGGTTTGCAAAAAAAAATTTTTTTAGGAAACATTAAATCTAAAAGAGATTGGGGACACGCAAAAGATTACGTATACGCTATGTGGTTAATTAATACACAAAAAAAGGCCTCAGATTACGTAATTGGTACGGGAAAATTGAATACAGTAGAAAATTTTTTAAAAAAGGCTTTTCAATATGTGGGGCTAAATTACAAAAAATATTTAAAAATTGATAAAAAACTTTTTAGAAAAAAAGATAGTAATGCTAGAGTAGCAAATCCAAAAAAAATTCAAAAAAATCTTAAATGGAAAAGAAAATATAATTTTGAACATCTAGTAAAAGATATGGTAGAGAGTGAATTAAATAATTTAAAATTCAGTTCATTTAATGAAAAATAAAATTAAATATCTCAAAAATTGTAAAATTTGTGGCAATCATGATCTACAAAAGGTACTTACCTTGGATGAGCAGTATTTATCACCCACTTTTGTGAAAACAAACAAACAAAATGAATTGGCGAAAATTAAATCACACTTAACTTTAGTTTTATGTAGTAAACAAAAAAATAAAAAAAATTGCGGGTTATTACAATTGAAAGAAATCACCGAGCCGGATCTCCTCTATAAACAATATTTTTATAGAACGGCCACTAATGATACTATGAAAAAAGATTTGAGGGAACTTGTTAATCAATTGCTAGATATCGTAAAACCTCATGACGGTAACATAGTTGTAGATATTGGATCTAATGATTGTACTATGCTTAATTTTTATGACAGAAAATATAATTTAGTTGGTTTTGAACCAGCAAAAAATATTAAATTTATTGATAATGGAAAAAATATTAAAATTATTAATAATTATTTTAACTTAAAAAATTTTAATGAAAATTTTCAAGCAAAGAAAGCAACTATTGTAACATCTTGTGCAATGTTTTATGATCTTGAAAATCCATTAGAATTTGCGAGTGATATTAAAGAAATATTAGCTGATGATGGAGTATGGTGTTGTCAGATAAGCTACCTGGACTCCATGATAAGAAATAATAATTTTTATGATATTTGTCATGAACACTTATCATATTACTCTTTAGAAACTTTTGAATTTCTTTTAGAAAAACTAGGTTTAAAATTATTTTATGCAGAAACAAATTCTGTTAATGGAGGGAGTATACGATTATATGTTTGCAAAAAAAAATCGAATAAGTATGAGAGAGAAGAATATAAAAAGCATTTAGAATTTTTAAGGAGTAAAGAAAAAAATCTCAAACTTACTAATATTGAAACTTATAAAAACTTTGAAAAAACTGTTAACGAATTGAAAACTAAAACAGTGGAATTTGTTTCTAATATAATCAAGAAAAAGAAAAAGGTTTTAGCGCTAGGCGCAAGCACAAAGGGGAATATAATTTTACAGCATTTTGGTCTCACTAAAGAAATTATACCTTTTATAAGTGAGAGGAATCCTGAAAAAGTAGGATTAAAATGTTTAGGATCTGATATTGAATTGATTTCTGAGAAAAGAGCAAGAGAAATAAATCCAGAAGCTTTTATAGTTTTGCCTTGGAATTTTAAAGCTGAAATAATTGAAAGAGAAAAAGAGTACATAGAAAAGGGTGGAAAATTAATGTTTGTCATGCCTTTTCCTCATGTAGTAACAAATAAAGGAGAGATCAAACTTTAAAAAGCTTAATTAATAGATATTAAATCTAAATATATTTGATTAAAAAGAATAACAATTTAAAGTAAACATATGCCAAGAAAAACTGCTTTAATTACAGGTGTAACCGGTCAAGACGGATCATATCTAACAGATTTTTTAATAAAAAAAGGTTATAAAATAATTGGTGTAAAAAGACGATCATCTAGCTTTAACACAAAAAGAATTGATCATATTTATAATGATATTAAACAATCAAAAAATTTTATTCCATATTATGGTGATTTAACAGACTCTAGCAACATTTTGAGAATTATACAGTCAACGAAACCAGACGAAATCTATAACCTAGGAGCACAATCACATGTGCATACAAGTTTTGAAATACCGGAATATTCTGCAAATGCAGATGCTCTTGGAACTTTAAGAATTTTAGAGGCGATTAGAGTTTTAAAACTTCAAAAGAAAACAAAATTTTATCAAGCCTCTACATCGGAAATATTTGGTAATACAGAAATTCCTCAAAACGAAAGAACGCCTTTTAGGCCCCGAAGCCCATATGCAATATCAAAATTGTATGCGTATTGGACTACCGTAAATTATAGAGAAGCTTATGATATTTTTGCGGTAAACGGAATACTTTTTAATCACGAGGGTCCAAGAAGAGGTGAAACATTTGTTTCAAGAAAAATTACTAGAGCTGTTTCTGAAATTTATAGAAAAAAAAGAAAATTTTTTACTCTAGGAAATTTAAATGCGAAAAGAGATTGGGGATCTGCAAAAGATTATGTTGAGAGTATGTGGTTGATGTTAAAAGCAAAAACACCCTCTGATTATGTAATTTCAACTGGAAAAAGTTACTCTGTTAAAAAATTTGTAGAAGAAGCATTTAAATACATAAATATTAAAATTTCATGGAAAGGAAAAGGTTTAAAAGAAATTGGAGTTAATAAAAAAACAGGTGAAGTCTATGTAAGGGTAGATCCAGTTTACTTTAGGCCAACTGATGTAGATGAACTAAGGGGCGACTCATCAAAGGCAAGAAGAGAGTTGAAATGGAGACCAAAAACTACTTTTCAAGAGTTAGTTAGTGAAATGATGAAGTCTGATTTGAAAGAAATTAAATAAATTTTAAAGAGTAAGAATTATACCGAACACTGTGACTGCTGATACCGCTGCTACGCTTAATGCTAAATTTCTATTTCTCTCGACTTTTTTTTCTTGATTAATTCTAGATAGTAAATCAGTAAGCTTAACCTTGTTATGAGGTCTAATTTCATCGACAGAATGATTTTCAAATTTATATTGTGAACTCATGAAATTATTAAATCAAAAAAAATTATTATTTAAAATGTCTTGTTTGCGCAAAATGGGTTTAAAGAGTGATTCGACCCAAAATGATTAAAAAAACTTATTAATTTGATTTTAGTATAGTTTCAGCAGGAGTGTACTCAAGGTTAAACGCATCTGAAACTCCTCTATAGGTAATGTGACCTTTATATACGTTTAAACCTGCCAAATAGTTCTTATTTCCCAAAAGAGTTTTTTTGTAGCCTTGATCAGCTATTTTAGTTAGTAAAGGTAATATTGCTTTATTCAAAGCCATTGTAGATGTTCTTGGTACACCACCGGGCATGTTAGCTACACAATAATGGACCACATTATCAACTATATAAGTTGGATTGGCGTGTGTAGTTGGTTTACTAGTTTCAACACATCCGCCTTGATCGATTGCCACGTCAACGATCACTGAGCCTCTTTTCATTGATTTAATCATTTCTTTTGTAACTAACTTGGGTGCCTCAGCGCCAGGAATTAAAACTCCTCCTACTAATAAATCACATTCAGAAATAAGTTTTTTCAAATCAGTATTATCACTTTCGGTAGGGATAATTTTATCACCAAACATTTTATGCAATTCCTTTAATCTTTCTTTTGATTTGTCGACAACATAAACTTTTCCTTTCATGCCTGTAGCTATAATTGCTGCATTTTCCCCGACGACTCCACCACCTAAAATTACAACGTTTGCAGGGTCAACTCCAGGCGCACCTCCTAATAATAAACCCCTTCCTCTTTGATTTTTTTCTAACGAATGTGCCCCAGCCTGTATTGACATTCTTCCGGCAACAGCACTCATAGGAGCTAATAATGGAAGCCTGCCTTTATCATCAGTGACTGTCTCAAAAGCAATACAAATAGATTTAGATTTCATTAAACCTAAAGTTAATTCTTTTGCAGCAGCTAAGTGAAGATAAGTATAAATAATTTGATTTTCTCTTATCATCTCTACTTCGCTCATTTGAGGCTCTTTCACTTTAACTATTATTTCCGAGTCTTTAAAAATATCTCTAGCATTTGAATAAACCATTGCGCCAGCTCTTTGGTAATCTTCATCAGTAAAGCCAGCTTCGAAACCTCCATTGGTTTCAACAATAACTTTATGGCCTTTGTCATGAAGAATTTTTACACTATCAGGTGTTAAACCAATTCTATGCTCATGAGGCTTAATTTCCTTAGGAACTCCAACAATCATAATTTAAGACTTAGAATAGTTCGAAATACCAGTTCTAAGTTTTTCAATTATTTCGTCTATGTGATTTTTTTCACATATAAATTGAGGAGCTATTATCAGTGAGTCTCCAGTATTTTTGAAATTAACCCCAGCATCGTAACAATGTTTAAAGGTTTGAAACCCTGCCTTGCCAGGCTTATCTTTCATTCTCATCTCAATCCCACCCATCATACCGTAACCTCTTATGCTAACTACCTCTTTCAAATCTTTTAATGAATGTAATCCCTCTTGAAAATATGGTGACATATTTTTAGATCTCTTAAAAATATCCTCTTTATCGAATATATCTTGTACAGCTATTCCAGCTGCAACTGCAACTGGTATTCCAGAGTAAGTGTATCCATGAAATAATTCTGGTGTTCCTTCTGGCGCGGATGATCCATCTAAAACCGTATCATAAATTTCCTCTTTCACAGCTACAACACCCATTGGCACTACTCCATTTGTTGTGGCTTTTGCCATTGTTATTATATCTGGAGTAACACCAAATTCTTGTGACGCAAAAGCTGAACCTGTTCTACCCCATCCTGTTATAACCTCATCAAAAATTAGAAGTATTTTATGTTTGTCGCAAATCTCTCTTATACGTTTTAAATATCCTTTTGGTGGAACCAGTGTTCCTGTCGAACCTGCTATCGGCTCGACAATACATGCAGCGATATTTTCACCTCCGAAGTTCATTGCGATTCTTTCTAGGTCTTCTGCCATCTCAACCCCTGTTTCCGGTTGACCTTTTACAAATTTATGCTCAGGTAAGTGTGTGTGTCTCATGTGTTGAACACCGGGCATTAAAACACTCGCAAAAGTTTTAACATTGTTAATCATCCCCCCTACGGTTGTGGCACCTATGTTCATTCCATGATAACCTCTTTCACGTCCAACAAATCTAAATCTTTTTGAGTCACCTCTAGCTCTATGATAAGCAATAGAAATTTTAATCGCTGTCTCAACAGCTGTAGAACCACAAATAGTATAGAAAATTCTATTTATCCCTTCAGGTGTTTTTTTTGCTATTCTGGTAGCTAATTCAAAAGAACCTCCGTAACCTTGATTGAAAGGCTGACAATAGTCTAGTTTATCAAGTTGTTTAGATACAGCTTCCGTTATTTCTTTTCTTCCGTGACCTAGAGGATTACAGAATAAACCTGAGCTAGCATCTATCATTTTTTTACCTTGGTGATTAGTTAGGTAAACTCCTTTAGCATCCGTTATCAGTCTCGGATTTTTTTTAAATGATTTATTATCAGTAAACGGCATCCAATGCTCGTTTAAAGAATTTGGAATATTAGTTCTATTCGAAGAGCTCATGTTTAAAGTAGTAGACCTTTGTTAAATTAAATCAAGAAATATTGTTTACAATCTTTGGTTGTACATTAAATTAGACCCAATTTCAATTTTCTTCCTATTTACATAAGTAAAAAATTCATTTTAGATCTAAATAATTAACAAACCATATGGGAGAACTATGAAAAAAATAATAAGCACAGTTCTTGGGATTTTATTTGCGTTTACTCTAACAGCTACAGTAGCTAATTCAGCTGCGAAAGAAGTAAGAGTTGCGTACTTTTTGGAGTGGCCATCTCCAAATCTTGAGGACATGAACAAAAAAGCATATGCAAAAGCTCTTGGTGTACCAGTTAAGTGGACTAACTTTACTAACGGTGTAGCAATGACCGATGCTATGTTAGCAGGAGATATTGATATCTCTTACTCACAAGGTTTAATGCCTTACATAAATGCTGTTAAGGCTAAAGCGCCGATCAGTTTAGTAGACGTTGCAATGGAATACGGAATGGGAGGAACAACATGTGTTACTTCTAATAAGTCTGGTATTACAAAAGCAAATGCTTCTGAACTTGAAGGTAAGAAAGTTGCAGTTCCTCTAGGAACTATGGCTGAATACGTTTTCACTGAAAGTATGAAAATAGTTGGTGCTGACAGAAAAAAAATGAACATTATTGCAATGGACCCTGAAGAAGGTGCAGCTGCATTAGTAAGTGGTGACGTTGTAATGGCATGTCTATTCGGAGGTAACTCTATTAAATCAGCTACATCTGTTGGAACAAGACTTTTAACAGTCGATGAAGCTCGTGCTGGAGGTATCATGGGAATAGATATCGTTTCTGTAACAAATAAATTTATGAAAGAAAATCCTGGCATGTTAAAGGCTTTCGTAGAATTAACTCATGAAGCTAATGAGAGATACAGAAATGGTGGAAGTGATATGAAAGCTATGTCTAAAGAGTCAGAGATGAAAGTTGCTGACATGAAAGACACTTTGAGTGGCTTCAAATTCTTAACGCCAAAAGAAACAAAAAAATCTATGAAGAGTGGAAACCTTGCTAAGTTTTTAAAAGGTTTTGATACTCCAAGAGGTACAGTAACAACTAAGTTTTTACCGTAGTTCTTGAATAATAAAATTATAGGCACCGATCTAATAAATTGGTGCCTATTTTTTTATAAAAATATCTAATATAGTTCTTTTATGAGTGATCTGATTTCTCAAAATTTAAATATGATTTTTAAAACTCCTAAAGGAGAAATGGTTCATGCTCTTAAAGATTTAAATTTCACAATTAAAAAAGGAGAATTATTAACTGTTCTAGGACCTTCAGGTTGTGGAAAAACGACTTTATTAAATATTACTGCAGGTTTTATCAGACCTACTTCAGGAAAAATTACTCTTAATAATAAAGAAATTAATGGACCGGGTGTCGATAGAGGTATGGTTTTCCAACAAGGTGCTTTATTTGAATGGTTAACTGTTGCTGAAAATGTAAATTTTGGTTTGAGAATGAAGGAAGAGGACGTTGTTCAAACTCAAAAGAAAGTTGACGAATGGCTTGATATAGTTGGGCTTAAAGGTTTTGGAAATACGCCTACTTACCAACTATCTGGAGGAATGCAACAGCGAGTAGCACTAGCGAGATGTTTAATTAATGATCCTGACTTAATTTTAATGGATGAACCGTTAGGAGCTTTAGATGCTTTGACTAGAGAAAAAATGCAATCTTTAGTTCTTAAAATTTGGAAAGAAACTAGAAAGACTATAATTCTGATAACTCACTCTGTGGAGGAAGCGTTATTACTTGGAGAAAAAGTCTATGTAATGGCGCCTAGACCAGGAAGAATACACAAGGAATATAAATTACCTTTCGCATCGATGGGTCTTAAAGGAGACTTAAGAGATATCAAAAATAACAAAGAGTTCGTATCAAAGAGAGAAGAAATTCTCTCAATGATATGGGACATGGAAGAAGAAATTATGGGTAAAGAAGTTTAAATGATCACAGGTTTTTTAACATTTTTGTTTTTTTTCGCCATAGTAGGCTGTGTCCTCTATGGCAGAAAGTTAATTAGAACTGAAAAAGTTGACGCTGTATTTGGAAATCCTGAAAGAGCAAAAGGAGGAATTCATTGGGTAATAGTAGGCAGCAGCTTTCTTTTATTGATATGGCTTTATTATTCATGGGATATAGCTAAATCTTTTTTTCCAAGGTCAGCCAATGAGCTTTGCCAAGTTGGTAAAGTAAATGAGTCACTTCTTTCGCTTAAATATCTTTTTCCAATAGAAGAACGTCAACTTAAAAGTACGTCTGTGATAGAGACTGAAACAGAAAATTTAAAAAAAATCACTTTAGAAATTGAAAAATCAGGCATTATAAATCAAGATAAAAGTAAGCTAATAGATTTTATCTCACAAACTAAAAATACAATACCATTACTTACAAATGAACAGCTTTTAAATAATGATACTAGAGTACAAATTAAAATAATTACTGAAAAAATTGTAAATTTAACCGCGAACTTTAAAAGAAGCGATTATCCCAACGAGAGCACTGATGAAGAGATGGAAAGAATTGAAGCTGCTAAAGAAGAAGGATCTTGGAAAGCATCAAGTACCTCAATTGAAAATACAATAGAAATTCCTTTCATTCCAAAAACAAAGCGAGGTTTAAAATTTCAGGCAGCAGCTACAGAATTGAACTTAATAAGTGATGAATTCTTTGAGCTAAGAAATCATAATGAACAATATGCTTCTGCGTTAGAAAAGCTTAAAAAAGAGATAAAAGATTATAGAACTGGTTTAGGCTCCTCTGAGGTAATTTCTTCATCATTTGCAAAAGATATTCTTAAGATTGCTAGAAGAATTGAATATGCGAGTATATTTCCACCAAAAACTCTCAAAGACATGCAGGCATCAATAATCAATTTTGATAAAGTACAAAAAAAGGAGCAAGGTAGTCTTAGATGGGTTGATATACTTTTGTTTCCATCAGGCACGATCATTTCTAGTGGTCCAAGTTGCTCGGAGCAAGGATCTGGTAGATGGTTGCCAAAACCATCGGATACACTCAACAAATTTAAATTAATGTTGAACCCTAATGTGGGTTACAAACAAATTCCATTAATCTGGTACGAAATGATGGATGTAAGTAAAATCATTGGTTTCTTAATACCTGATTGGTTTGCTGATATTTTGCCTGGGGAATATCCAGTTCATAATGAAAAAGGTGAAGTTGAACCAAACTTTAAAAGTAAAGTTTTAAATTTTGTTACTGGTGACTTTGATTTATTTAAAATTCCTATTCCAACTGGACATATATGGGATTCGTTTTTGAGAGTATTTCTTGGATTAGTAGCAGGGATAATAGTTGGAGTTCCATTAGGATTATTTATGGGTTTAAATAGGTTTGCAAAAGGATTTTTTGATCCTTTGATTGAACTGTACAGGCCTGTTCCACCATTAGCATGGGCACCATTAGTTATTTCAGTTCTAGGAATAGATAATCTTGGAAAAGTATTTTTATTATTTATGGTATCATTATCGATAATGATAATTTCAGCTAGAGCTGGTGCCTCGGGGACTCAATTATCAAAAATTCATGCAGCACATTCTCTTGGAGCGTCTAAATGGCAAATTCTAAGACATGTTATATTTCCAAATTCTTTACCAGAAATTTTAACTGGTATAAGAGTTGCAACTGGAATGTGTTGGGGAACTTTGGTTGCTGCAGAATTTTTAGCAGGAACAACTGGAGTTGGTTTTGTCGAAAATGTCGCGAAAAAATATTTCCAATATGAAGTAATCTGGATAACTATATTTATAATGGGAATGCTTGGACTAGTTTTTGATATCACAATTAGAAAAATTATTGATAAAACTATACCTTGGCGTGGAAAAGGTTAAATTAATTGAATTTTTATGATTGGAATACTTGGTGGTATGGGCACACAAGCTGGGTTAGATTTTTGCACAAAACTTGCAAAATTAAATAGAGGAAAGACTGATCAAAATTATCCCTTGTTTATTCTTTATAATAAATCGAATATTCCTAGTCGAAAACAAAATTTAAAGAAATATAAAAAAGTATTAAATAGTCTTGTGGAAGGTTGTAGCTTTTTACAAAGAAATAATTGTTCTTTTATCTCAATGCCATGTAACACCGCTCACTACTGGTACAAAGATCTAAAAAAAAAAATAAAAATACCAATTTTAAATATGCCAGAATTAGTTTATCTCAATGCAAAAAAAAATTGTAAAAAAAACTCAAAGATTGGATTGCTCGCAACAGATACAACAATTAAAACTGGAATTTACAGCCACTACTTTAATAAAAGATTTAAACTGATTTTGCCCAATAAAAAATTACAGATTAAAAGTGTAAGTAGATCTATTAAATTAGTTAAACTTGGTAGAACTAAAGAAGCCGAAAGAGTGATCAGACCTGCAGTAAATTATCTTATCAAAATGAATTGTAAAAAAATTGTTTTAGGTTGTACTGAATTACCGATTGCAATATTTGCCTACAAATCTTTTAAAAAAGCTAAGATTTCGAAAATATTTATGGATCCTAATCTAATTTTAGCTGAGGCATCAATGAAAAAAGTTAAAAAAAGATGAAAAGAAAAATTTTAACATTTTGTTTAGTTTTTTTAATTATCTATTTATCTTTCGGTATTTTTGGAATTTTTCAGGTAAATAAAAATAATAAGTTTCTTTTTACGACTAAAGAAAAATTAGAATTTCACAAAAAATATTCAGACAAAATGCACCACTTGAGAGACT
>CACDQG010000013.1 GCA_902554785.1 uncultured Pelagibacteraceae bacterium | reverse complement strand
CAAAGGATTTTTAATTTCATGAGCTAATTTTCTTGCAACTGACTCCCATGCTTCATATCTTTCAGTTAGAAGCAGTTTGTTTTGTTGTTCTTTAAGTCTTTCAATCATAAGATTAAAATTTTTATTTAATTGTTTAAATTCATCATCTGTCTCCAATTCTGGAACTTTAACATCTAAAGCTCCTTTACTTATTGAGTCTGAAGCACCAATTAGGTTTATAATAGGCTTTGTAAGTCTCGAAGCAAAAGTAATTGCAATAGCAGTTGATAAAAATAATAACAACGTCACCACGATTATATAAATTACTGCAAACGTAACTTTTATTCCGGTTTGACTATTTTCAACAGAATAATAAAAATTTACGGCTTGTTTTGTTTCATTTAAATATCTTAAAATTTCTGGATCAATATTTCTTGAAATATATAAGTAAGTATCAACTAAAGATGTTAATTTTGTCATTACTGTTGTTTTATTGTCTAAATTATTTGAAATAAATACTGGTTTACCTTCTAAAACTTCATCATAATCTTCATCAGATGGGATAACAAAATCCTCTGTTACATCTCTTACATCTGATAATAAAATATTTCCTAAACTATCAATTAGATAAATATCATCAATTCTCCTTAAGAGTTTTTCTGATCTCATAATGTTCCTAAATCTTTTAGGATCAGAATAGTATAAATTAGATGCTCTGTTTAATCCAAAACTCATTAATATAACGTCAGATAAAACATTTTCTTTACTTTCATCAAGATAATTTTTTGCTACGTCAAATGAGTTGTTAACTGCTTTAGTAATTTGTTTATCAAAATAATTTTGAATTCCGAAATTGAAAATAAATAAAGAAAATATTGCAACAATTAAAGAAGGAATTACAGTGAATAATGAAAAAACTGAAATATATTTTAAATTAGTTTGGGCGCCTTTCTTATTTTTTTTTCCAGTGTAATAAAATCTGTAAAAATTACGAAAAATTAGTCCAAAGAAAATTAAAAGTAATAAAATATCAATAATTAATAAAGTTTGTAAATTTTCATCTGTCAGGGGCACAAATCCCTCATTGATGAAAGTCAAAAAAGTGACTATCCCCATAAAAATACATAAAAATGAAGATAAAATAATCCAATTAAAATTTTTTATGATCTTAAACATCTTAAATAAGCATTAAATATCTATATAAATATAATATAAGTTTATACCATGAGTTTTTGTTTAATAATTCTTGCAGCAGGTAATAGCCATAGATTTAGGTCTAATATTGGCAAACCTTATCAAAAAATAGCAGGCAAATCATTAATTGAAATAAACGTTAATAAAGCCAGAGAATTTAAACAAATAAAAAAAATTGTGCTTGTTTATAATAAAAAAGACATAAAACGTGTTAAATCTCTTAAAATTAAAAATGTGAAATTAGTCGAGGGAGGAAGAAATAGACAACAATCTACGTTTAATGCTCTTAAATATTTATATAGTCAAAAAGGAACATCTAAAGTTTTAATTCATGATGTGGCTAGGCCTAACTTTTCAAAAATGATAATAAAAATACTAGACTAATTAATCTATTAAGCATAAGTTTAAGGATATCTACCTTATATTGTTTTATGCTTAAAGGATCAATTGTTGCATTAATAACCCCATTTAAAGATGATAATCTTGATGAAAACACATATAGAAGTTTAATTGATTATCACTTAAATAACGGCACTAATGGTATAGTCCCCGGAGGCACCACTGGAGAATCTCCCACTTTATCTCATAGTGAACACAAAAAAATTATAGATATAGCTGTTAAAGAATGTAGAGGAAAAATACCTGTGATAGCTGGCACAGGATCTAATTCAACAGATGAAGCTGTTGAACTATCTCAATACGCAGAAAAAGCCGGTTCAGATGCGTTATTAGTTGTTACACCATATTACAATAAACCAACTCAAGAGGGCTTGTACCAACATTATAAAAAGATAAACGATAGTGTTGGAATACCAATTATAATTTATAACATTCCGTCAAGATCAGTAATAGATATGTCAGTTGAAACCATGAGCAAACTATATGAACTAAAAAATATAGCCGGTGTAAAAGATGCAACTGGTGACTTAAATAGAGTAAATCAGCAATTAAAAGCAATGGGAAAAGATTTTATTCAGCTTACTGGAAATGACGATAATGCTCTTGAGTTTAATAAAAGAGGCGGAGTGGGAGCTATCGGAGTCACAGCAAATATAGCTGCAAAAATTTCTTCTGATTTTCAAAAAGCTTGTGAGCAAAAAAATAAAGAAGCAGAAACTTTAGATAAGCTCTTACAGCCTTTACATTCAGCGTTATTCATTGAAAGCAATCCATCACCAGTGAAATATGCAGCATCATTATTAGGTATGTGTAATCCATCTGTAAGATTACCATTAGTTGAAATTAGAGAAGAAACAAAAAAGAAAGTTTCAGAAGCACTTAAAGTAGCTAAATTACTTTAATGAAACAAAATATAGCGCCCGGAAGAAAAATAATTTGTTTAAATAGAAAAGCTAGTTTTAATTATTTTTTTTTAGAAACTTTAGAGGCAGGTATTTCCTTAAAAGGATCAGAAGTCAAATCGCTAAGAGAGGGCAAAGGAAGCATTGCAGACTCATACGCTATAGATAATAACGGAGAATTATTTTTAATTAATTCTCATATCCCGCTTTATAGACAATCATCCTATAACAACCATAATCCTAAAGGTGAAAGAAAACTTCTTTTAAAAAGGCGAGAAATTAATAAGTTGATTGGAAGAATAAATCAGGAAGGTTTGACTATTATTCCTACTAAGATGTATTTCTTTAAAGGAAAAGTTAAAATTGAAATCGCCGTCGCAAAAGGAAAAAAACTTTATGATAAAAGACAAGTAAAGAAAAAGAGAGATTGGAATAGAGAAAGAGCAAGATTGTTAAGTAGAAATAATAAATGATACACCTTAATATTGGATCAAATCTTAATTCTTATCATGGTTCTAGATATGATAATATTTCAATTGCAATTCAGTTACTAATTGAAGCAAAAATTCAAATTAAAAAAATTTCTAATTTTTATGAAACACCTTCTTATCCAAATCAGAGATTACCAAAGTTTCTTAATGTAGGAATTTTAGTAAATAAAAACTTAAATCTTTTAAAATTATTTAAAGATATAAATTTAATCCAAAAAAGAATTGGTAGGAATAAAACAAAGAAAAACGATCCTAGGGTAATTGATATTGATATAGTTGATTTTAATGGTTTAATAAAAGACTCAAAAGATCTTGTTTTACCGCATCCGAGAGCACATTTAAGAAATTTTGTTTTATATCCGATTTTAGAAATTGATCCTAAATGGTCACATCCAATTTTAAAGAAAAACGCCCAATTTTTAATAAATAATTTAAGCCAAAAATCTCGGATTGAGATTACAAGATTACATAAAAATGTTAATATAGAGTATGATTAATAATAACGAACTCATTGAACAAATAAAATCTTATAATAAATTTCTTAATTCCGAGTCGCTTAGTAAAGCTTATAACTTTGCATTGGAAGCACATCAAAACCAAAAAAGAGATGAAGGTGTTCCTTATATTATTCATCCTGTTGCTGTAGCAAAAATTTTGACTGAATTAAAACTAGATAGCGCAACAATCACTACTGGTTTGCTTCACGATACGATCGAAGATACTAACGTAACATATGAAACTGTAAAAAAAGAATTTGGTGTAGAAGTTGCAAATTTAGTTGAAGGTGTAACAAAAATATCTGCTCTTGAAGATAAAGCCACAAGTGACTCTAAGGCAGAAAATTTTAGAAAATTAATTTTAGCCACTTCAAAAGACATAAGAGTTCTATTAGTAAAATTAGCAGATCGATTGCACAATATGAGAACTATTGAATTTGTTAAAGATAAAGATAAAATTATTAGGAAGGCCAAAGAGACAATGGAAATTTATGCTCCATTGGCTGACCGAATGGGAATGAATAGAATAAGAGATGAATTGGAAGATCTCTCATTTTCTGTGTTGAACAAACCTGCTAGAGATTTAATCTTAGAAAGATTAAATTTTATAAAGAATAATCGAGTAGACACATTTAAATCTATATCACATGAATTAATCGAACTTTTAAAAAATAACGGGATAATAGCAACTATTACAGGAAGAGAAAAAACTCCTTTCTCAATTTGGAGAAAAATCCAAAATAAAAAAATTTCTCTTGAACAATTAACTGATATTATTGGTTTTCGAGTAATCGTAAAAAATGTCGAAGATTGTTACAAAACATTAGGAATATTCCACAGTAAATTTTCAACTATACCAGGAAAATTTAAAGATTATATTTCTACTCCAAAAATTAACAATTATAAATCAATTCATACAGCAGTGATTGGACCCAAAAAAAATAGAATTGAAATTCAAATTAGAACTAGTGAGATGCATGAATTTGCACAAAGGGGAATAGCTTCTCATTGGAAATACAAATCATCAGAAAAATTTTCTGAACTATCATGGAAGGAATATGACTGGTTAAGAGATTTAGTTGAAATTATTGAGGCAGGCATAAGTCCAGAACATTATTATGAATTCACAAAACTACAAATGTTTCAAGAAAATGTTTTTTGCTTCACCCCAAAAGGTGCAGTAATAAAATTACCTAAAAATGCAACTCCAATTGATTTTGCATATGCTGTACACACAAAGGTTGGCGATAGTGCAACTGGTTGCATAATTAACGGAAGAAACGCCACACTTCAAACTATTCTAAAAAATGGAGACTTAGTTCAAATTGAAACTTCAAAAAATGCTTCTCCATCTTTACATTGGTTATCTTCATCAGCAACTGGTAAAGCGCGTTCTGCAATACGTAGGTATTGGCAAGATAAATCAACCGAAAGTTTCAAAGTTGTAGAAAAGAATTATTCAAGTACTATTGAGGTGGATCTGCCTCACAAACCAGGAGTTTTGGGTCATATCACCTCACTAATAGGTCTAAATAAAGGAAATATTGTAAATTTAGAAATCATTAAAAGAAATAAAGAAAATTTAACTTTCTCGTTTGATTTACAAATTAAAGATTTGAAAAATTTTACAAACTTGATAAGTCAGATAAAGCAAAGTAATTTAAAGTTTAAAATTATTCGACACAAACAAAAAAAAAATGCTTTCATTAGAAGAATCTTTGAAAATTTTAAAAGAAACTAATGCACTTTTAGAGGGGCATTTTATTTTATCATCGGGATTACATAGTTCTAAATATATTCAGTGTGCTCAACTTTTGAGCAAACCTGATAAGGCAAATAAAATATGTATTTCTCTTTCAGAAAAAATTAAAAATGAATTTAAAGAGATTGACTTAATCTTATCCCCTGCTATGGGCGGAATAATTATTGGTTATGAAATTGGTAAGATATTAAATAAAGAAACTATTTTTTCTGAGAGAGTTAATGGAGAATTTAAGCTTAGAAGAGATTTTTTAATAAAAAAAAATCAAAAAGTTTTAATTATTGAAGATGTTATTACAACAGGAAAATCAAGTTTGGAGTGTTCAAAATTAGTAAAAAATTATGGAGCAATAGTAGTTGGTTATGCTTGTATAATCGATAGATCTAGTGGAAATTCTTTAATTAAAGATAAAGTAATTTCTCAAGTTGTATTAAATATACCAACTTACACAAAAGATAATTTGCCTGAAAATTTATCTACAATTAAAGCAGTAAAACCTGGAAGTAGAAATCTTTAATGAAAAAAATAAGACTTGGTGTAAATATCGACCATGTTGCGACTGTAAGAAATGCAAGAGGAGAAAATTACCCTAGTCCTTTAAGAGCAGCTTTATTAGCAGAGAAAAGCGGCGCAGACTCTATAACTATACATCTAAGGGAGGATAGGAGACATATTAATGAGTTAGATCTTAAATTAATCAAGTCCAAGTTAAAAATTCCGTTAAATCTAGAAATTGCTGCAACTAATGAAATGTTACGTATTGCTTTAAAAAGAAAACCCCCTTTTATTTGTATTGTACCTGAAAAAAGACAGGAAGTGACTACAGAGGGGGGTCTTAATTTAAAATTTAAAAGAAATTTTTTAAAAAAATTAATTATGAAATTAAAAAAAAATAAATCAAGAGTAAGTCTTTTTATTGAACCTAATAAAGCCGATATCCAGGAAGCAAAAATATTAAACGCAGATTGTGTAGAAATTCATACAGGTAAGTTTTGCAATCTGATAAATAAGAATAAAAAATTTCATAAAGAAATTAAAAAAATTAAAGAGATAGTAAAAATTGGAAATGACTTAGGCTTAGAAGTTCATGCAGGCCACGGGCTTACTTATAAATCAGCTAAAATTTTATCAAAAGTGCCAGGTATAAAAGAATTCAACATTGGACATTTTTTGATTGGGGAGTCGATTTTTGAAGGATTAAAAACTACCATTAAAAAATTTCGAAAGATAATAAGATAATGAAGATTTATGGCATAGGCACTGATATCATAAAAATTAGTAGGATAAAAAAATCTATAAAGAGCAAAACTTTTATAAGTAGATTATTCAGTCAAGATGAAGTTGAAAAATGTAATAAAACTAAGAATACATTTAATTGTTTTGCTAAAAGATTTGCCGCTAAAGAAGCTTTTTCGAAAGCTCTTGGAACAGGAATATCCAAAGGTATTAACTTTAATGAAATTGTTGTTTTGAACGAAAAAAATGGAAAGCCTTATATAAAACTTAAAAATAAAACTAAAAAAAATGTAGAAAAAAAACTTAAAAAAAAATTTTTTAAAATTTCTTTATCTTTAGCTGACGAAAGAAATTATGCAGTTGCATTTGTAACGATTTCAATATGAAAAGTAATAAGCTAATAAAAGTAATAATTGATAACATAAAGACATTAATCGGCGCCCTGATTATAGCTGTTTTAATTAGATCGCTGGTAATTCAGCCTTTTTATATACCTTCGTCATCAATGGAGCCAACTTTATTAGTTGGGGACAGAATTTTTGTTTCTAAATTTACATATGGTTATAGTAAACACTCCTTTCCTTTTAGTCCTAATTTTTCTAACAATCGTTTTTTTTCTAAAAGCCCAAGGCAAGGTGATTTAGTGGTATTCAAAACACCAGCTGATAATAGAACGGATTACATTAAAAGATTAATAGGTCTCCCTGGTGATGAAATTCAATTTATAGGTGGAAATTTATTTATAAATGGTGAAAAAGTTGGGAGAAAAGAAACGTATATAAGTGAACCTATAAGATGTGGAAATTATAATTTAACTACCAAAATATTTATTGAAACTCTACCAAACGGTATTAAACATTTAGCTGCTTATAATAGTGAGGGATCTTTACAAAACACTCAAAAATATATAGTTCCTGATAACCATTACTTTTTAATGGGTGATAATCGCGATTGTTCAAAAGATAGTCGATTTCTTAAGGACGTAGGCTATGTAAAAAAAATAAATTTAATAGGAAAGGCAAAAATTATTTTTTTTTCTAATGACACCCAAAAGAGCAGTATGTTAAAAGTATGGAATTTAGGTAGTTCGTTTAGAATTGACAGGCTTTTCAAAAGTTTATGATAAATAAGTTGTTGAAAGAGCTAGAGGAAATTTTAAAATATAATTTTAAAAATAAAGCTTTTTTACAAAAAGCTTTAACTCATAAAAGTTTTAATAATGATGTTAATAATGAAAAATTAGAATTTTTAGGTGATCGAGTGCTAGGATTAGTAATTTCAAAAAAACTATTAGATAAATATCCTGATGAAAAAGAGGGAATTATTGATAAAAAATTTGCAAATTTAGTTAACAAAAGAACGTGTGTAGATATAGCGAAAAAACTAAATCTTAAAAAATATCTTTTTTTAGGATCATCACATAAAAACACAGAAAGGTCAGCAGATAAAATTGTGAGCGACTGTTTAGAAGCGATAATCGGTGCTGTATATCTAGATGGTGGTCTTAAAGCATCTGAAAAATTAATTTATTTTTTTTGGGAGAGTTATATTGACAAGTCAGTCATTACGTTAATTGACTCCAAGACTAAACTTCAAGAATATAGTTTGAAAAAATTTAAAAAATTACCTAAATACACTTTTTTTAAGAAATCAGGCCCTCAGCATAAACCTTTATTTAAAACCGAAGTTGAAATTCCTGAGTCAAAAAAAATCATCGGCTATGGTTCTTCAAAAAAAAATGCTCAACAAAACGCAGCAGCTAAACTAATTAAAATTTTAAATATATGAATTGGGAAGATGAATGTTATTTGCTTTCTAAAAGAAAATTTAGAGAGAACGCAAATATAATAAATGTTTTTACGCAATCCAAAGGAAGAGTTTCGGGGGTTGTTTATGGTGGTAATTCAAGAAAAATCAGAAACTATTTACAATTATCTAATAAGCTTTTCATTTCTTATAATTCAAAAAATGAAAATAAAATTGGATATTTCAAAACAGAATTAATAAAACCCATTTCACCTTTGTATTTTAATGATAAAAAAAGAACTTCAGCTCTGATTTCTTTATGTTCAATATTGAATAGCTTATTACCTGAGTCACAACCTAACAAAGATATTTATAAAACATTTAATGACTTTATTAATTCAATTAATTTAGAAAACTGGATTTTTTTATATATTTTCTTTGAATTAAATCTAATAAAGTTTCTTGGTTATGATCCAAATTTATCACAATTTGTTAATGATCAGAACGATAAATTTGATACAAAAAAAATTAAAATTGACAATTATTTATATGAAGTTCCAAATTATCTAATTACAAAAAATCTTCCTAAAACAATATCTAATAATATAATTAAAAAATCATTATATTTTACAAGAAGTATAATACAAAATAGATTTTTCCTACCTAACAATTTAACTTTCCCTAAAACAAGAATAATTTTGGAAAACTATTTTAATTAATAATTTTTTATTTTTTTTGCAATCTCAAGAGCAAAATAAGTCACAATTGCATTTGCACCGGCTCTTTTAAATGATGTTAAGCTTTCAATAATAGATTCTTCATTTAAAATTCGTTTGTTTATAGCATTTTTAATCAAACTGTATTCACCGGATACTTGATAAGCTATAATTGGAATTTTAAATTTATTTTTAATTTCATTAATAATATCTAAATAAATAATTCCAGGTTTAACCATAACCATATCTGCACCTTCTTTAATATCTAATGCAACCTCTCTAAAGGACTCTGATGAATTTCTATAATCCATTTGGTAAGTTTTTTTATCTGATTTTAATTTTGACTTACTTCCAACTGCATCTCTGAACGGACCATAAAAATTGGATGCATATTTTACAGCATAAGATAAAATACTCACATCATAAAACTTGTTTTTATCTAAAGCTTTTCTTATTGCACCAACCCTACCGTCCATCATGTCTGAGGGAGCTATTACATCACAGCCCATTTTTGCTTGCAGCAAAGCTTGCTTAACAAGAATTTTAATAGTTTCGTCGTTATCAACTTTATTGTTTTTAATTATTCCATCATGACCGTGTGATGTATAAGGATCTAAAGCGACATCACACATAACACCAAGGTCAGGAAATCTATTCTTGATTAATTTTATACCTCTACAAATTAAATTTTTTGGGTTTAAAGCTTCGGTACCTAAATTATTTTTTTTTTGATTAGGCGTGTATGGAAATAAAGCAACCATAGGTATTTCATATTTCCTAGCTAATTTAAGTATTGTAGGTAGTTTATCTATCGTATATCTAAAGACTCCAGGCATTGACTTGATATTTTCAATTTTATTTTTTCCTTCTCTTATAAAAATTGGTAAAATCAAATCATTAGATGAAATATTGTTCTCGGAAATCAAGTTTCTCAGCCATTTCGATTTCCTTAATCTTCTAAGCCTTGTTTTTGGATAAGAACCGATGATTTTCATGTAAAGTCCTGATAATTTATAATGTAATGCGACAAAAATATTAATATAATATTCATTAGTGTAATTTAATTATTTATTATGGGCAATATAAAATTAAATAATATTTTTAAAACCGTATGTATTGGTTCAGACCATGCAGGATATAAATTAAAGGAAGTTATAAAAAATTATCTTGTCGATAAAAATGTCTCAGTATTTGATATTGGTCCGTATGATAGCCAATCCGTGGATTACCCAGTTTTTGCAAAAAAACTAGGGAATAGAATCAAATCAAAAAAAAGTGAAGCTGGAATATTAGTATGTGGCTCAGGCACAGGTATGGCCATAAGTGCTAATAAAATCAAAACAATTAGAGCCGCTGTTTGCTATAATTTGAGGTCTACAAGATTGTCTAGGCAACATAATAATGCTAATATAATTGCATTAGGATCAAGATTAACAAAAAAGGCATTATCTTTAAAATTAGTTGAAGTTTTTTTAAAAACTAAATTTGAGGGTGGAAGACATTTGAGAAGGGTTAAAAAAATTTAAATATGTCAATAGCTATAAAACTTAACAAGTATTTAAGAAGCTTTTTTAAATTAGATTTAAAAGAAGCTGATAAAGAATTATATGACTCAATTAATAGTGAATTTCTAAGACAACAATTTCATATTGAATTAATAGCTTCTGAAAATATTGTTTCCAAGGCAGTCCTTGAAGCTCAAGGTTCAGTTTTAACTAATAAGTATGCAGAGGGCTATCCTGGTAAGAGATATTACGGTGGATGTGAACACGTAGATGTATCTGAGAATTTAGCGATTGAAAGAGCAAAAAAACTATTTAATTGTAAATTTGCCAACGTTCAACCTCACTCAGGAGCTCAGGCTAACGGTGCTGTCTATTTAGCCTTGCTAAAACCTGGAGATACAACTCTTGCAATGAGTTTAAATTCTGGAGGACACTTAACCCACGGAGCTAAACCTGCTCAATCTGGAAAATGGTTTAACGCTCTACATTATGAAGTAGATAAAAAAACAGGACTTATTGATTATGATAGTGTTGAAAAATTAGCTGTTGAGAATAAACCAAAACTAATCATAGCTGGTGGAAGTGCTTATTCAAGAATAATTGATTTTGAGAGATTTAGAGAAATTTGCGATAAAGTTGGTGCTTTTTTTCTAGTTGATATGGCTCATTTTTCAGGTCTAGTTGCTGGGGGTGCGTATCCAAATCCTACAAAATATGCTGATGTAGTCACATCCACAACTCATAAAGTTTTAAGAGGTCCTAGAGGGGGAATAATTCTAACTAATAGAGAAGATCTGATTAAAAAATTTAATAGCGCGATTTTTCCTGGTCTTCAAGGTGGACCACTAATGCATGTAATTGCAGCTAAAGCAGTTTGTTTTAAAGAAGCACTATCTGAGGATTTTAAACAATATACTAAAAATGTCATTAATAACGCAAAAGTTTTATCAAATAGATTATCTGAAAAAGGATTTAAAATTTTTTCAGGAGGAACAGACACTCATCTGATGCTGTTAGACTTAAGATCATTTGGTGTTACTGGAAAAGATGCTCAAGCCTCATTGGGAAGAGCGAATATTACATGTAATAAAAATGGTATACCTTTTGACACAGAAAGCCCAATGATAACTTCAGGAATAAGATTAGGAACTCCAGCGTGCACCACTAGAGGTTTTGGACCAGAGGAATTTAAACATATTGGAGATTTAATTTTTAAAGTGATTAATGGTTTGAGCTTAAATAAAGAAGATAATTCCAAAATAGAAAAAGAAGTGCAAAAAGAAATAATTGATCTATGCACATCTTTTCCTATATATGGTAAATAAAATCTAATCATGCTTTGTCCTTTTTGTAGAGAAAAAGATACTTCAGTAGTTGACTCGCGTCCAACAGAAGACGGAACCGCGATTAGAAGAAGAAGGCTTTGCGGGTGTGAGAGAAAAGAGAGATTTACAACATTTGAAAGAGTGCAATTTCAAGAACTGACCGTAATAAAAGGTAATGGAAAAAGAGAACCTTTTGACAGAGATAAAATTTCTAAATCTATAAGAATTGCAACAAGGAAAAGACCAATAGATTCTGAGACAATAGAGAAATTCATTTCAAAAATAGTAAGAAATTTAGAGGGTCTAGGTGAAAGTGAGATTCCAACACCAACAATTGGAAAATTTATTATGGAAGGTCTCGCTTCATTGGACAAAGTTGCCTATGTTCGTTTTGCCTCTGTTTATAAGAATTTTAAAGAGGCAAAAGATTTTGAGGAATTTGTGGGCAATATCGATGAAAAATCATAATTTTTTTTCTAATTTAGCATTTTGTTTAGCAGAAAATCATTTAGGTAAAACGAGTAAAAACCCATCAGTAGGCTGTGTTGTTGTGAAAAATAATTCAATTATTAGTTCTGGAGTAACTTCAATTAAAGGACGACCCCATGCAGAATATAATGCATTAAACAAAAATATGAACTTTAAAGGCTCAATCATGTATGTAACGTTAGAGCCATGTACGCACTATGGTTTAACTCCTCCATGTACAAGTTTAATTAAAAGAAAGAAAATTAAAAAAGTTTTTTATTGTTTTGATGATCCTGATTTAAGAACTTACAAAAAAGCTAAAAAAAAATATAAAAATAAAATTGTAAAATTAAAAAATATTGAAAGTAGAAATAAAAAATTTTATAAAAGTTATTATTTAAATAAAAAAGAAAATTTTCCATTAATTGATGCCAAATTAGCTATTTCAAAAGATTATTATACGATTAATAAAAATTCACAATGGATTACCAACAATAGATCAAGAAAAGTAGGTCACCTGCTTAGGTCTAAATACGACTGTATTATTTCTACTTCTTCATCAATTAATAAAGATAACTCTTTATTGAATTGTAGAATCAATGGTCTCAATAACTCAAAACCAGATTTAATAATTATCGACAGATATTTGAAATTAAAAAAAAAACTAAATTTATTTAATATTTCAAATAAAAGGAAAACTTTTGTTGTTACTTTATCTAATGATAGAAAGAAAATTTCTTTTTTACAAAAAAGAAAAATAAAGATTATTAAAATTAATCAGCTTAAGAATAAAACAGATTTTAAAATTCTTTTCCGAAAGATATTCCTTAAAGTTGGAGGAAGAGTCCTTATTGAGACTGGTTTAACTTTTTTGAATGAATTATTTAGATTTAATTTAGTGAATGATTTATACATTTTTTTATCAAGTACAAAATTGAAAAAAAAAGGTTATAACAACAATAAAATTAATTATATAAAAAAGATTAAACTTAAGAACATGGTAAATGTTAATTTAAATAATGATAAACTATTCAGAATAAAAATTAAATAATGTTTAATGGAATAATATTTAATACTGGTAAATTGCATACTATTAAGAAGCTCAATAAGAGTATACTAATAGGAATTAATTCAAATCTAAAATTTAAAAAAAAAGATATTGGTTCATCAATAAGTTGTGACGGTATTTGTCTTACTTTGACCAAAATAAAAGGAAAAATAATTTTTTTTTATATTTCAAATGAAACAATAAAAAGGTCTAATTTTAAACTACTTAAAATTGGTAAAATCATTAATATAGAAAAATCTTTAATTTATGGGCAAAAAATTTCTGGCCATTTTACTCAAGGTCATGTTGATTGTACTGCCAAGGTTATGAAAATAGAATTTATTGACAATTCCTGGTCAATAATTTTACAAATAAAAGAAGAAAAATTCGCAAAATTTTTATTAGAAAAGGCATCTATTTCAATCAATGGGGTATCTTTGACAATTTCAAAAGTGTCAAAAAAGAAATTTTGGCTTAATGTAATTCCTCACACATTAAAATTAACTAATCTTAAAAACCTTAAACCTCGTGATTTGGTAAATGTTGAATTAGATATATTTGGGAAATATATATATAAATATACCGGACAAAATGTCTAAAAAAATTTTTTCACCAATAAAATCAATTATTAAAGACGCTAAAAAGGGAAAGATGTTTATTTTAGTTGATGATAAAAATAGAGAAAATGAAGGTGACTTAGTAATTCCAGGGATAAAATGTAATTCAAAAAATATAAACTTTATGGCTAAACATGGTCGTGGTTTAATATGTTTAGCATTAACAAAAAAACAAATCGATAAACTAAAACTTCCTTTAATGTCACAAATAAATAAATCTCGGATGCAAACAGCGTTCACCGTTTCAATCGAAGCAAAAAAAGGTATATCAACAGGTATATCTGCTTTTGATAGAGCCAAAACTATAAAAGTGGCAATTAATCCTAAATCAAAAAAAAATGATTTAGTTTCTCCAGGACATGTTTTTCCATTAGTTTCTAGGAATGGAGGTGTATTGGAACGAGCTGGACACACTGAAGCATCTATTGATATTTCTAAATTATCGAAATTGAACCCAAGTTCAGTTATTTGTGAAGTAATGAATGAAGATGGAAGAATGGCAAGATTAGAAGATCTAGTTATTTTTTCAAACAAACATAAAATTAAAATAGCTTCAATTGCAGACTTAATTGCATATAGACTTAAAAATGAAAAATTAATTTATAAATCTCAAATAAAAAATATAAATTTTGAGAAATCTAATAAATATCAATTAAATGTCTATAAAAATAAGATAAACAAAACTGAAAGCTATGCAATATCGAAAGGTAAATTTAAAAAGAATAAACCCACACCAATAAGAGTTTTATCAAAAAAAATTAAAAGAAATAAACTTTTTGAAGACAAAGAGATAAAAAAAAATCTAAACCTTTTATCGAAATATAAAAATTTTATATTAGTTATAGTTAATAGTGAAACTAAGATAAACACAAAAAATGAAACAAATCTTACTTTGAGATATTATGGTTTAGGTGCTCAAATAATAAAAGATTTTAATGTAAGAAATATGATACTACTTTCTAGGACAAAAAAGAAAATAATTGGATTAGAGGGTTTTGACCTTAAAATAAAAAGACAGATAATAATAAAATGAAAAAAATTTTGATTGTAAATGCAAATTACTATAATGACGTGACTAGTCAGTTAGTTTCTGCAGCAAAGAAAATTCTAAAAAAAGATAAATGCAAAGTGAGTATTCTATATGCTCCTGGTGTTTTTGAAATTCCAATATCCATTAAAAAAAATATAAAAAGATTTGATGCCTTTATTGCTTTAGGATGTGTTATTAAAGGTAAAACCCCACATTTTGATTTAATTTGTAAGTCATCATTTGACTCAATTTTGAAATTATCGACTCTTTATAATAAACCTATTGGAAACGGAATTATAACTGCATTATCTAAAAAACAAGCTTTTGAGCGATGTGGAAAAATCAAATCCAATAAACCGAATAAGGGAGCAGAGGCTGCAAATGCAGTTTTGTCTATTATGAAAAATGGACCAAAAAAAATTTAAAAATTCTTCTCCAAGAATAAAAATAATTCAAAAAATTTATAATTCACTTATGAATCCAGAAACCAAAATAGAATATCCAAAGAATCAATACAAAAAATTTATAAAAGATGTTGTTATTGGAACCTTAGAACGAGCTGAATTGATAGAAGAAACTGTTAATAAATATCTAAAGAATGATATAAATTTAAAAAAAACTGATAAATTACTCAAGATAATTCTATTTGCTGCAATTTTTGAACTTATGTTTAAACACAATAATCCAAAGAATGTGATTATAAGTGAATATTTATCAGCTTCAGAATTTTTCTTAGAAAAAGTTCAAATTGGTTATTTAAACGCTATTTTAGATAAAATTTCTAAAGAGTTGAGGAAAGTTGAGTAAATATGTTAAAAACTGTATAACTAATGCTTGCGTTTTTAATTCTTTTTTGGCATTTATCCGATTATTAAAATGACAAATTATTTAGAACTTCTATATCTAATCTCATTTACCGGTATATTAGGTGTTGCTTATAGCTATTTATTATCAGGTCAAATCATTTCATCAAGTCCAGGAAATTCAAGAATGCAAGAAATAGCAGAAGCTATTCAAATAGGTGCGAAAGCATATTTAAATAGACAATATAAAACTATTGCGGTGGTAGGATTTCTCGTTTTAGCAATTGTGACCTATTTTTTTAATTATTTAGTTGGTTTAGGATATTTTATCGGTGCTTTTTTATCTGGTGTAGCTGGATACGTTGGAATGCTTATCTCAGTAAAAGCCAATGTAAGAACAGCGGAGGCCTCTAGAAAAGATTTACAATCTGGACTTACAATTGCATTTAAATCTGGAGCTATCACTGGTTTATTGGTTGCAGGGTTGGCTCTTTTAGCAATAACAATTTATTATATAATTTTAATTAATATAGGTGTTGATAATAGAGAAATAATTAATGCCTTAGTAGCACTTGGTTTTGGAGCTTCTTTAATTTCAATATTCGCCAGATTAGGTGGAGGAATTTTTACAAAAGGTGCTGATGTAGGTGCTGATTTAGTTGGTAAAGTAGAAGCTGGAATTCCAGAGGATGACCCCAGAAATCCAGCTGTTATAGCTGATAACGTTGGTGATAACGTAGGTGATTGTGCAGGTATGGCTGCTGACCTGTTTGAAACTTATGCAGTTACAATAGTCGCTACTATGGTTTTAGCATCAATTTTTTCTCCGCAAGATTACAATTTAATGATTTATCCTTTAGCCATTGGTGGAGCATGTATAATTACATCTATAATCGGCACTTGGTTTGTAAAGCTTGGAAGAAGCAAAAGTATTATGGGAGCTTTATATAAAGGCTTTATTGTCACTGCCCTTACGTCATTAATAATAATGTATCCTGTTACTGACTCGTTAGTTGGTTTAAAAAGTACTTATAATAATAACGCTGGAGCAATTTTTTCTGGTCTAGAACTTTATATTTGTGGAGTTGTAGGTTTTGTAATTACTGGTTTATTAATTTGGGTTACAGAATACTATACTGGTACTGATTATAGGCCAGTAAGAACAGTAGCAAAATCCTCAACTACTGGTCATGGAACAAATGTAATTCAAGGTTTAGCAATTTCAATGGAAGCGACTGCAATACCAGCTTTAATAATAGTTGCAGGAATACTTTACACTAACAGCCTGGCTGGTTTATATGGAATTGCGATAGCTGTTACAGCAATGCTTGCATTAACGGGCATGGTTGTTGCTTTAGATGCATATGGTCCAGTGACCGATAACGCTGGAGGTATAGCTGAAATGTCCAAATTACCTAAAAATGTTAGAAAAACAACTGATGCATTGGACGCGGTAGGTAACACTACCAAAGCAGTTACAAAAGGTTATGCTATTGGTTCAGCAGGTTTAGGTGCATTGGTACTTTTTGCAGCTTATACAGAAGATATTAAATATTTTTCCAAAGTTAGCGGATCAGCGTTGGAGGGTGTAAACGTTACTTTTGATTTATCAAATCCATTTGTAGTAGCAGGTTTACTGATTGGTGGTATGTTGCCTTATTTATTTGGCTCGATGGGTATGCAAGCAGTTGGAAGAGCAGGTGGCGCTGTCGTTATAGAGGTAAGACGACAATTTAAAAAGATTCCTGGCATAATGAAAGGCAAGAGAAAACCGGACTATGGAAAATTAGTTGACTTATTAACTAAAGCTGCAATTAAAGAAATGATAATACCATCACTATTACCAGTATTATCTCCAATAATACTCTATTTTATAATTTTACAAATTGGTGGAATAGAGTCAGCACTATCTTCACTAGGAGCAATGTTGTTAGGTGTGATAATAACAGGCCTTTTTGTAGCAGTGTCAATGACAGCAGGCGGTGGAGCATGGGATAATGCAAAAAAATATATCGAGGACGGAAATTTTGGAGGAAAAGGATCAGAAGCACATAAGTCAGCAGTTACTGGTGATACAGTTGGAGATCCTTATAAAGATACAGCTGGC
>CACDQG010000012.1 GCA_902554785.1 uncultured Pelagibacteraceae bacterium | reverse complement strand
GGTCACCTTTATTTTCTTTGAATACTGTGGAGCCGGAAACGAGAATGTTTGCACCAGCATTTTTAGCTAAAGAACAATTTTCAAAGTTTATTCCCCCATCGATTTCAATATCTACATTTAGATTTCGTTCATCAATTATTTCTTTGATCTTTTTTGTTTTTTCTAAAACTTCAGGCATAAATTTCTGTCCGCCAAATCCAGGCTCAACACTCATTATTAAAACTAAATCAATTTTATTTAAATATTCATATATCAAATCTATTTTTGAATTTGGTTTAAGTGATATCCCAACTTTCTTATTTTCTTTCTTAATAAGATTGATAGTGTTTGAAATGTTACTTGTTGCCTCTGGATGAAAAGTAATTATATCTGCACCAGCATTTGCAAAATCTTTAATGAAATTGTCTACTGGAGATATCATTAGATGGACATCAAAAGTTTTGGTGGTTAAAGGTCTCAGTTTTTTAATTACCTCAGGTCCAATAGTTAAATTTGGAACAAAGTGACCATCCATAACGTCTATGTGAATATAATCAGCACCGGCTTTTTCGAGAGCAACAACTTCACTACCTAACTTGCTAAAATCAGCTGATAAAATAGAGGGTGAAATTTTAATCGAATTACTCATAATTTATTTATATTTTAATCCAAAACTTTGTCAAAAAATAAGCTTAATTAAACAGTTGATATAATTGTCTTGAAAAATCACTTTCTAAAGGAAAAGCAAGCATTCCCCATACATCATAGCCTAATATGTAAGGCATCGCGTAGAATCTAAATAAATAAAAGAACCACGCAACATACAAAGCTATGAAAGGACCAAATAAAAAGCTTGGAGTAATAAATTTAAATAAATTGATTATGGGATTAGTTGTTTTCACAAATATTCTCATGAAAAAAAAACTAGAATCTTCTCTTTGAAAGATATTCATGAATGCACGACCTATTAAAGTCCACATAATAGTTCCTAAAGCGTAATCTAATACAATTGCCCAAGTTGGTATCATATTTTTAAATTATCATGATTTAGGTAAAAAAAAAGGGGCGAATAAATCGCCCCTTTAAATTTTAAATAATTGTTAATTAGTGTTGCTTACCAAGAATAGCCTTACCTGTTGGTATTCTTGTGTCGTCTACTAATTTTTGTGTAGCTGGGCTTGGTTCTTTAGTCATTAAACTGACCACCACCATTACAACTAAACAAATTGGTGCTCCGATTAAACCAAATCTTAAGTGGTCGATACCTAAGAATGGAGTATTTACACCGCCCCATATTGGAACTGAGAATTTAGGGAACACCCACGTTAAGTAAACCGTTCCTGACACAATTCCTGCTATGATACCGGCGATTGCACCTTCTCTAGTAGCTCTTTTCCACCATACTCCAAGTACAAGTGGAAAGAATAAGCCTGACATTGCAAAGTCGAATGCCCAAGCAACCGAACCTAAGATACTTGTTAGCCTGAAAGAGGCTATGTAAGCACCTGCAGCTCCGATTATTACTAGAAGTACACGAGCAACTAATAGTCTTTTAGAAGTTTCCGCTTTTGGATTAATGATCTTGTAGTAAATGTCGTGTGATAACGCATTTGAGATCGCTAGTACTAATCCATCGGCAGTTGACATGGCAGCAGCCATACCACCAGCAAACACTAGTCCTGAGATTACGAACGGTAGACCCGCTACTTCTGGAGTAGCTAATACTACAACGTCACCTCTCATGAACCACTCGTTCAACTGAAGTATTCCGTCACCATTAAAGTCTGCAATAAATACTTGCTTAACTTCAGACCATCTTTGAACCCATTCTATTGACTGAACTTCAGAAATAGATTTTCCAATAATTCCAGTTGGTAGATTAGGATCCATTAATGCTAATTTAGACAATGTCGCTAACATTGGCGCTGAAGAGTAAAGTAAGAAAATAAAGAATAGCGACCAAGCTACTGATTTTCTTGCTGCTCTTACAGTAGGAGTTGTAAAGTATCTCATTAAGATATGAGGTAACGACGCAGTTCCCACCATCATACAAATCGCTAACGATAAGTATTTCCAGACAGCCATTCCACCTTCAGGTACTCCAGAGTGAGTTCCAGAGATGTATTTCAATCCTCCTGGTACCCCAGCTGCTTTCATATCTGCGGCGCTGTTTTTAACTAGTCCAAATTGTTGTTCAAGTTCGCCAAGTCTTGCAACTTCATCACCTAACATTAAGTGAGGGAAAATTCCTCCACCTACGTTAGAACTAATCCAGAATACTGGTATTAAGTAAGCGATGATTAATACAATGTACTGAGCAACCTGTGTCCAAGTTACGGCTCTCATTCCACCAAGCATTGAACAGATAAGGATACTTATTAATCCTACCCATACACCTGCTTCAAACGGAATTCCAAGAGCTCTAGAAGCAATTGTTCCCGTAGCATTAATTTGTGCTGTTACGTAAGTAAATGATGCTATGAAAAGCACGAATACTGCGCAAGCTCTTACGAGGTTACCACCGTATCGTGTTCCTATAAAATCAGGAACTGTGTAACATCCAAACTTTCTTAGGTACGGAGCCATCAGAGTTGCAACAAGTACGTATCCACCTGTCCAACCTACTAAGAAGGCCATGTAAGTATAGCCACCAAAGTAAACTCCACCCGCTAAAGCTACGAATGATGCACCTGACATCCAGTCAGCTGCTGTTGCCATTCCGTTAAATACGGTTGGCACTTGTCTTCCTGCAACATAGTAGGCATCTACTTGAATGGTTCTTGATAAATATCCGATTAAGGCATAAATCAATACCGTGAAGGCTACGAACATCACTCCGATGTTTTTAGCTGACACACCTGCTTGCTCTGCTAATGCCATCAAAATGATGAACACTAAAAAGCCACCAGTGTAGGTACCATATATTTTAGGAAGGTTTTGTATAAAATCTCCTTTAAACATTAGTCATCCTCTCTTTCTGAGAAACCATGTTCTTCGTCGATTTTTTCTTGTTTATTTGCAGTCCAAAACAAAATTATCACAAAGGCAAGAAGTGAACCTTGCGCAGTCATGTAATATGCTAATGGATAGCCAAGAAAAGACATCGTGTTCAGTTCTGAACCAAACATGAAGATCACTAATGAGAAGAAAGCCCAAAGAACCAATGTAACTATCATATGGTTTTTGGTCTTATTCCAATATGCGTCTTTATTTGACATATTTCCCCCTATTTATTTTTTAACTTTTTACGTAAAAAGTACTCTTATTGCTCGGGAGCATACTGATTATGAGTTGAATTAAAAGAGAAAAAAGGACCCCAAAACCAATTTGAAATGCTATAAGACAAGTAAATAAAGGGTTTTTTAAATACAACGTGAAATTGAATCTAGATAAATTGAGAAACACTCTTAGAACCACTCTAATTGACATTTGGGAGTACGTGATCCCTATTTGGAAAATTTCAGGACTATTTAAAAGCATTAAATCAAAAAAAGATCTTGAAAATTTCATTCAAGAGAGATCTGCTCATGTTTCTCAAACAACTTTATACGGTTATTTAAAAACAAGAATTGGAGTTAAGTATATTGCTATGATGGAGGATGAAGTTTTTTTAAAATCTATCAATATTGCAAAATGGAATATCTATGTGGTTGCTCTAGCAGATTGTGCTTTTTATGTTTTCTCTTATCTTATTTCAGAAAAAAAATTAAAAGAAAATGATTGCAAAGAAATTTTTCTAAATATTTTAGAAAATGAAAAAAAAAATGGATTAAGTGACGAAATTTTTGATAGAGGTAAAAAAAACTTTTTAGAAAGATTAGATAAAGTGAATTTTTCAAACTATTATTTAAACGATCCATTCAAGGAGAGTGGTCAGGCGTTGTACTATTGGTCGCCTATTGCAGATGAATTAAAATCACTCGATAAAAAAATAGTCTTGAACTCTATTCACTTAAAATGGGGATTGATGAAGGATGAATTTAAAAAATTAACAAAAGATTTAAAATTTAATTAACCTTTATTTTGTCTATTTTCTACAAGAGATGTTACGACGCTGGGATCCGCTAATGTTGTTGTATCCCCTAAATTATCAGGTTCATTTGCAGCAATTTTCCTTAAAATCCTTCTCATAATTTTACCAGATCTTGTTTTTGGTAAACCAGGTGCAAATTGAATGACATCTGGTGTAGCTATTGGACCGATTTGTTTTCTAACCCATAATTTTAAATCTCTTTCAAGATCTCCTGAAGGATTTTCACCTGCGATAAGAGTAACGTAGCAATACAATCCGTTACCTTTTATGCTATGCGGAAAACCTACAACAGCAGCTTCAGCAACTTTGGAGTGAGCGACAAAAGCACTTTCAATTTCAGCAGTTCCTAAATTGTGACCTGAAACAATAATTACATCGTCTACTCTGCCAGTGATCCAATAATATCCATCTTTATCTCTTCTGCATCCATCTCCGGTAAAGTATTTACCATCGTGCTGAGAAAAATATGTGTCAATAAATCTTTGATGATCTCCATAAACTGTTCTCATTTGTCCAGGCCAAGAAGCCGCCATACAAAGTCTTCCTTTACCTTCACCTTTTATAGTTTTACCATCTTTATCAACTAAAACTGGTTTAATGCCATAAAAAGGTTTAGTAGCTGAACCAGGTTTTAAATCAATTGCCCCAGGTTGAGGTGCTATTAATATCCCTCCAGTCTCAGTTTGCCACCAAGTATCTACAATTGGACATCTTGAGTCCCCTACAGTTTTATAATACCACATCCAAGCCTCTGGATTTATAGGTTCACCTACAGTTCCTAATAATTTTAGAGATTTTCTACTAGTTTTTTTGACTGGTTTGTCACCCTCTCTCATCAACGATCTTATTGCAGTAGGTGCGGTATAAAAAATGTTTACTTTATATTTGTCAACTATTTGCCACCATCTTGAGCTGTCGGGATAATTTGGCACTCCCTCAAACATTATTGTTGTTGCTCCGTTCGAAAGAGGTCCATAAATAATATAACTATGACCAGTGACCCAACCAATATCAGCAGTACACCAATAAATATCATTAGCCTTGTAGTCAAAAATATACTGATGAGTCATAGAAGCATAAACCATGTAACCACCCGTTGTATGAAGCACACCTTTTGGTTTACCTGTAGAACCTGAGGTATATAAAATAAATAATGGATCCTCGGCATTCATTTCTTCCGGATCACATTTTGATGGAACCGATGAAATTAGCTCTTTATAAGAAACATCTCTTTCATTATTCCAGTCAACTTGATTTCCAGTTCTTTCAACAACTACACATTTTTTTACTCCAGGACATTGATCTAAAGCTTCATCAGCAATTTTTTTTAACGGAATTATTTTTCCACCTCTAACTCCTTCATCTGCAGTTATTAAATATTCAGATTCGCAATCGGTAATTCTAGTAGCTATCGAGTCAGGTGAAAAACCACCAAAAATAATTGAATGAACAGCCCCAATTCTTGCACAAGCTAACATTGTGTAAGCTAATTCAGGGATCATTGTCAGATAAATTGTAACCCTATCTCCTTTTTGTATGCCTAAACTTTTTAGACCATTTGCAGCTTTGCATACGTTTTGGTGTAATTCTTTGTATGAAATTTTCTTTGTATCAGCGGGATCATCACCGACCCAAATGATTGCAGTTTTACTTGGATTTTTCTTTAAATGTCTATCTATACAATTCGCTGAAGCATTTAAAGTTCCATCATAATACCACTTTATTTTAACTTCATCTTTGCTGTATTTGACATCTTTAATTTTGCTATACTTTTTCATCCAAGTAATTCTTTTTCCTTCTTTAGCCCAAAATTTATCGTTTTCCTTAATGGACATCTTATACTTCTTTTTATATTTAGAGTCGTTCACATAGGCATGATTTGCCCAACTATCCGAGACCTTTATAACTGAATTACCGTCACTATCTTTTGAGTAGGTAGGAGCTTTAAAAATAATTCGTCTTACTTTTCTAGTTTTTTTTCTAGATTTTTTTCTTTTCTTGGATTTCTTAGTTTTTTTTCTAGTTCTGAGCACTTTTCTAGACTTTTTTACTTTTCTAGATTTTTTTACTTTTGATCTTTTCTTTTTTTTCTTCTTAGCCACAAATACCCCTAATTTTTTTACACTTTACCCATGTTACAAATAATTTTCCAGCTTTTATAATCTATCGGCATTACGGACAACCTGCTCTGTTTTATCAACGCTAAATGAGAAATTTTCTTGTTTTTTTTAATTTTTTCCAAAGAAATAGCCCTTTTAAATTTACTTACAAACCTAACTTGAACGGCTACAAACCTCTTTTTCTTATCAGTTTTATCGATAAACGCTGATTTAATTACTTTAACTATACCAACAATTTCTTTTCCAATATTGGAATGATAAAAAAAACATAAATCATTATTTTTCATTTTTCTTAAATTGTTTGCGGCTTGATAATTCCTTACACCATCCCAGGCTGCACCTTTTACTCCGGCTTTTATTTGCTGTTCAATTGACCAAACATCGGGTTCAGACTTAAGTAACCAATAATTCATTATATCTTTAAACCTGGTCCTTTCATATAGGGAGCATTTTCATCTAAAGGCCACCTAGATTTAGCTTCGACATCTATTTTATTTAATAAATTTTTTTTAAACCTTTGAATACCAGCCCAGGCAATCATAGCAGCATTATCACCACAAAATTTTAAACTAGGATAAACAGTTTTAAATCCTATTTCTTCTGAAAGTTTTTTTAAATTTTCTCTAATCGAAATATTAGCAGCCACACCTCCAGCTACAACTAAATTAATATTCGATGAATTAATTTTCTCTTTAAACATTTCAATTGCAATTTTTGTTTTTTTATAAAGAATTTTGTTGATAGTATTTTGAAAAGATGCTGCAAGATTAAATTTTAATTTATTGTCTCCATTTAATTTTTTAGACTCTCTTAAAACTGCAGTTTTAAGTCCAGCAAATGATAAATTACACCCTGCTTTATTTATTATTGGTTCAGGAAGTTTAAAAAAATTTTTATTTCCAAGTTTTGAAGCTTTTTCAACACTTGGTCCACCTGGATAACCTAGGTCAAGCATTTTAGCGGTTTTATCAAAAGCTTCACCTAAAGCATCATCAATGGTTGTTCCAAGTTGTTCATATTGATTTACATCCTTTACAATTAGAAATTGGGAGTGACCTCCAGAAATTAATAGAAGTAGATAAGGGAATTGAATATTATTTTCTATTCCTGGACTTAGAGCATGACCTTCTAAATGATTAACTGCAATAAATGGTTTATTTGAAAATGCAGCAATTGATTTACCTATGTTTAGCCCAACTGTTAAGCATACAATTAAACCCGGACCAGCAGTAGCCGCAATACCGTCTATTTCATTTAGAGAAACTTTACTTTCATCTAAAGCGACTTTTATAATATACTCAATATTTTCTAAATGCGCTCTAGCAGCTAATTCAGGCACTACTCCTCCAAATTTTTTATGTTCTGAAATCTGACTAGAAACAACATTTGATAAAACATCTGCAGTGCCTTTATCATTTTCTCTTATTACAGCTGCTGCAGTTTCATCACAACTTGTTTCAATTCCTAAAAATGTAATCCTTTTTGTCATCTCTTTAAAAAATTAAAATAGTATAAAATACTTCTATCAAATATATAATCAATTAATGACAAAAATTACAATTGGAGCTCGAGGTAGTAAACTTTCATTAGCCTATGTGGCTAAAGTCAAGGAGTTATTAATAAAAAACAATAATGACCTTATGGAAGAAAATATTTGTTTTAAAGCCATAAAAACATCAGGCGATTTAAATTTAAATAAGAATATCTCAGAAATAGGCGGAAAAAATTTATTTTGTAAAGAAATCGAAGAAAGCTTATTAAAAGAAGAAATAGATATTGCTGTTCATTCTCTCAAAGATATGGAGGCCAATGAAAATGAGAATCTCTTGATTGGAGCATATTTAAAAAGAAACGATTACCGAGACGTAATAATAAGTGAAAAAATCAAAAATATTTCTGATTTAAGAGATGGAATAAAAATTGGCTCAAGTTCAAAAAGGAGAGAACTTCAATTAAAAAATATTAATGACAAAATTTCTGTAATTAATATAAGAGGAAATATTGATACTAGAATAAATAAAATCAATGAGAGCAATTTAGATGGCATCATTCTTGCTGCTGCCGGAGTAAAATCACTAAAACTCGATAAAAAAATTAGCTTCACTTTTAATTGCAAAGATATTTTGCCAGCAGTGGGACAGGGAATTATTGCTGTACAATGCAGAAAGGAAGATAAAATTAAAAATTTAATAAAAAGAATTAACGATAATGCAACTAGCCTTTGTGCAATCGCTGAAAGAAAAATGCTTCAAACCATTGGAGGTGATTGTGATACTGCAATAGGTGGTTTAGCCGAAATTGAAAATCATAATTTAAAACTTAAAGCACAGCTTTTTTCAGATAGCGGTCAGGAGAGTTTTGAATACGAACTTACAGGAAGAGAGGTTGATGCTTCTTTTATTGGAAAAAGTGTTGGAGAAAAACTATTAGATCTAGCAGGAGAAAAATTTAAAAAAAAATGAATATTATAATAACAAGACCTTTAATTGACTCTGAAGATTTAATGGGCAAATTACTTTCTTTAGGTCATAAAATTATTCATGTACCTACTTTAAAGATCTCTAAAGCAGAACTTGATCCTATTGACTCCGAGAAATACAATGCATTTATATTTACAAGTGCTAATGCAATAAGGAGTCTAAAACTATTAAAACCAGATATAAATAAACTTTGTTTCTGTGTTGGAGCAATTACAGAAAAGATTGTAAGGCAGCAAGGTTATAATAATACTATTTCAGCTGGAGGGACGATAAATGCCTTAAAGAATATTATTGTTAATTCAGGTAACTTAGATAAAAAAAAAGTCTTGGCGTATATATGTGGAGATAATATTACATCAGACTTGGATTTAGAGCTACAAAAGGAAGGTTTTCAAATAGATAAAATTATCAATTATACTTCAGAAAAAATTAAAGAATTAAACGCAGATACGAATAATTTAATCAACGATCATCCTCCTGACATAATTTTTGTTTACTCAAAAAGGAGTGCAGAAAGCTTTATTGATTTAGCAAAAAAGTACTCACTCAATGGACTGATGACAGGCTCAAGAGTTATGTGTATAAGTGAAAAAGTTATAAATGTTTTCAAAGAAGCTGGATGGAAAAATTTAGAAACCTTCGAAGCTGGAGATGAACTTATTAAAATTGGTAATTAGATGGAAGTATTGCAAAATTTTAAGATATTATTTTTAGATGTTTGGAATAAAGGTATTTCAGGAGTTAATATTTCTGAAATTATTATTGCTCTAATAATTTTTTTATTTTTTCTTTTTTTAAGAGGAATTTTTTCAAAATTCGTAATTAAAAGATTGGAGAATTACGTATCAAAAACTTCAAATAACTTTGATAATACTCTTGTAAAGTCCATGGAAGGGCCAGCTAAGTTTTTTCCGATTGTATTAGGTTTTTTTGTAGCTACTAGTTATCTAACTATTGAAACTCAAGCTGCAGATTTTTTAGAAACTATTAATCGTTCTTTAATTACAATTCTTATATTCTGGACCTTTCACCAAATCATTGGACCCTTTTCAAATGTTGTAAAATCAGTCAGTGATTTACTCTCAAGGGATTTAGTTAATTGGATTATTAAAGCTCTAAAGGTCTTAATAATAATTCTAGGATTAGCGGCTGTTTTAGAACTTTGGGGAATTAAAATTGGACCAATTATAGCCGGACTAGGACTATTTGGTGTTGCTGTTGCACTCGGAGCACAGGATTTATTTAAAAATTTAATTTCAGGTATATTAGTTTTAGTCGAGAAAAGATTTAAAGTTGGAGATTGGATATATGTTGAAGATGTTATTGAAGGCACAGTTGAGTCAATAGGTTTTAGATCTACAGTTGTTAGAAGATTCGACAAATCTCTTGCAACAATCCCTAATTTTCAGTTTGCAGAAAAAGCAGTAATAAATAATTCTTTAATTACCAATAGGAGGATTAATTGGATTATAGGCCTAGAGTATAGAACAACAAGCAAACAATTAATTGATATCAAGCAACAGATAGAAAATTATATAAAAAATAGTGAATTATTTTCAAAATCAGAAAATACAATGCTATCAGTGAAAATCGATCAATTTGCTGCAAGTTCAATAGATATTAAACTAATATGTTTTACTAAAACCACAAAATACTTAGAGTGGATGCAGGTAAAAGATCTTTTAGCCCTTGAAATAAAAAATATAGTAGAAAAAAATAATGCGTCTTTTGCTTTTCCAAGTACATCAGTTTATGTGGAGAAAAATTAATGAAGTCGATATTAATTCTATTCGACAATATAGTTAGCCTTTACATTTGGATATTAATTATTCATGTAATATTTAGTTGGCTGGTTGCTTTTAATGTTTTAAATACAAGTAATAGGTTTGTATATTCTGTTTTAGATGTTTCTTACAAACTTACAGCTCCACCTTTAAATTTCATCAGAAGATTTTTACCCAACCTAGGGTCTATAGATATCTCTCCAGTGATACTGATCCTAGGACTGATGTTTTTTAGGAATTTAGTTTTTGAAATGTTTGCACCAGGATTATTTTTAAGATGATTATTGATGGTAAAAAACAAGCAGAGATTATTAGAAATGAAATTAAAAAAGAAATTTCAGATTTAAAGAAAAAGAGTGGTAAAACACCCAGTCTTACAGTTATCCTGATCGGAGATTTTGCGCCAAGTTTAATATACGTAAAGAATAAAGAAAAAAGTGCTAGAGAAGTCGGCATTAACTCTGAAATAATTAGATATCCAAAAAATGTGAGTGAAAAAGATATTTTAGAAAAAATCGAAGAATTGAATAAAAACGATGAAATTTCAGGTATCTTAGTTCAGCTTCCTTTACCCAGCCAGATAAGCAAGGAGAAAATTATTAATGCAATTAATCCATCTAAAGACGTAGACGGTTTTAATCCAGTAAACGTTGGTAATCTTTCATCAGGTTATAACTCAATTGTTCCCTGTACACCTTTGGGATGTCTTTTATTGATTAAAAAAATAGAATCAAATTTAGACGGCAAACATGCTGTTATAATAGGGAGATCTAATTTAAATGGTAAACCAATGGCTCAATTATTATTAAAGGAAAATTGCACAGTAACTATAGTTCACTCAAAAACAAATAATTTACAAAAAGAGTGCCTCAAAGCAGATATTTTAGTAGCAGCTGTCGGAGTTCCAAATTTAATCAAAAAAGATTGGGTAAAAAAAAATGCAATCGTTATAGATGTTGGCATTAATAAAGTAGGAGAAAAAATAGTAGGTGATGTAAACTTTGATGAATTAAAAGATAATGTTAAAGCAATTACTCCAGTTCCTGGAGGCGTAGGACCTATGACAATAGCATGTTTATTAAAAAATACTTTAACGTGTTTTAAAGCTCGCTTGACTTAGATCTTTCAATTTTCAAATACTTACTATTTCTAAATCTTATAATAACTGTAGCAATCGCAACTATTAAAATAGCTAGAGAAATATAAATCAGGTTAGCAGGGTCACTCTCTTTATCTTGTAATATTATAAACCGAGCTAACGCTGTAATAGCTATTATTAAAGGATATGTTATTCTTACTGATTGAGTTTCCCAATAAGATCTTACTAAACCTATTACTTCGATGTAGATGAACATCAAAAGTAGATCAGCTAATGTAATATCTTTGTTTTCGTACATTTCTTTCATTTCTAAAAAAAAGGCAATAATAGTAGATATAAGAACAACTATAACTGCAACTAACTGAATATTTCGAATCGAACTGTTCATCATTTATTAATCTATCAAAAATTTAAGCTTTGTTTAACTGTTTAGAGTGAAATTTTATGAAATTTTCAACTTTTTTTTTATTAAAGGTTTTATTCTCCTCAAAAGAAACTTTTTTCATTGAATAGGCTTTATTTTTTGTTCTTCTTGACAGAATAGTTATGTTACCTTTGCATAAACTTAATACAATTTCTCCAGAAACCTTGCTTCTTTTTTGATCAATCAATTTTTGTAATTTTAATCTTTTTTTCGAAAACCAGTAACCGTTATATACAAGCTCAGCATATTCTGGCATTATTCTCTCTTTTTTATGAGTAGTTTCTTTGTCTAACGTTACAGACTCTATAGCTCTGTGTGCAGTATATAATAAAGTACCCCCTGGAGTTTCGTAAACACCTCTAGATTTAATTCCAATAAATCTGTTTTCGACTAGATCAACTCTTCCTATTCCATTTTTTCCAGCTAGAATATTTAATTTACTTAAAAGCTTTTCAGGATTTAATTTTTTTCCATTTACTGCAATTGGGTCACTATTTTTAAAAGTAATTTTTACTTTTGTTGGTTTGTTAGGAGCTTTTTGCGGCGATACGGTTCTTTGATAAATAAATTCAGGAGCAGGGTTTTTTGGGTCTTCCAAAACTTTACCCTCTGTTGAGGTATGAAAAATATTGTCATCTACGGAAAATGGTGGCGCGCCTTTTTTATCTTTAGGAATTGGTATTTTGTTTTTTTTAGCGTATTTAATTAAATCTGCTCTTGATTGTAATTTCCATTCTCTCCAAGGCGCTATAGTTTTAATCTTATTTTTACCAAAATATGCATATCCAAGCTCAAATCTTACTTGATCGTTGCCTTTTCCAGTTGCGCCATGAGAAACTGCAAAAGCTTTAAATTTTTTTGCAATCTCAATCTGTCTTTTAGCAATTAAAGGTCTGGCTATAGATGTACCTAATAGATATACTCCTTCATAAACTGCATGAGCCCTCATCATGGGAAAAACATAATCTTTAACAAAGATATTTTTTAGATTTTCAATAATTATTTTTTTAACGCCTAACCTTTTAGCATTTTTAAAAATCTTTTTTTTATCTAAAACTTGCCCAATATCAGAGGTGTAAGCTATTATCTCAGCATTATAATTTTTTTGTAACCATCTTAAAATTATAGATGTGTCCAATCCGCCCGAATAGGCTAAAACAATTTTTTTCATTTAGCTGCAAGTTTTTTTTGCTGTATTATAAGCTTTAGTAAATCCCATCATTGAGTAATGATCTGTTGTTTCAGCTCCATTAGCAGTTCTTGCCTTAACAATTAAATCAGTTGCTCTCTTCATTAGCTTGATAAATTTCTTTTCTTCTTGATCATCTAATAACCATGCAAATTCTTTTTGAGAAAAAAAAGAATATCTTCTTTTTCCCGAAGACGCTGTTACGCTTGACGTTTTGTAATCATGGCCACTAGTCAGACTAACCTCGTCTTTGATATTTTCTGAAGGTCTAAAAGTAACAAACAATTTAGACTCATTTCTTTTAACAGCTGCAGGCGCTCTTTTTGTTGGAAGCGTTTGAGCAAAACATATTTTTCCTTTATCAGTCTCAGCTACAAAACTTTCCCAATTCTTGTATTTCCCAGTTGATCTCGGGGTTACAGCAGATGCGTTTAAAGAAAATACTGTCAAAATAGAGATGATTAAAATTTTTTTTAAAGACATATTTTATTTTTATACTAAAAATTATCTATTTCAATGCTTTGAATTAAGGAGAAGGATTAGGATTATTATTATGAATAAGATTAATTTTTTCCATTATTTCATCTGATAAATCAACTTTGATACTATCAATATTTTCTTTTAATTGATCCATCGTAGTTGCACCAATAATATTACTAGTAACAAAGGGTCTAGAATTAACAAAAGCTTGAGCAAGTTGAACCATTGTTAAACCGCTTTGCTCTGCTAGTTTAAAGTATTCATCATAAGCTTTCATTGCTAAAGGATTTAAATGTCTTTCCCAACCTTTAAACAATGCTTGTCGAGAATTCTTAGGCATTTTGCCATTTCTATATTTACCCGAAAGTGCACCTGCTGCTAGTGGATAGTAAACTAGTAAACCGCATTTTTCTCTTATAGAAATTTCTGACATTCCTATCTCATAAGTTCTGTTAACCAAATTATATGGATTTTGCACTGACATCATTCTAGGAAGATTTTTCCCTTTTGATAGCTCAATGTATTTTGATAATCCGTATGGCGTCTCATTAGACATACCGATATATCTGATTTTACCACTTTTGATAAATTTCTGAAGAGCCTCAAGTATACTTTCAAAACTATACCAATCACCCTCACCATCATTAATTGAGTAATCTCTTCTTCCAAAAAAATTTGTTGATCTCTCTGGCCAATGAAGCTGATATAAATCAATATAATCTGTTTTCAATCTTTTGAGACTTCCATCTATTGCTTCCCCAATCTTTTTCTCATTAAAATTGTTTCCTCCCCCTCTAATCCAGTCACATCCAGGACCTGCAACTTTTGTGGCAAGTATTACTTTGTTTCTATTTTTTCTTCTCTCAAACCAGTTACCAATCATTGTTTCTGTTCTACCGTAAGATTCTGAGTTTGGAGGCACAGAATAAATTTCAGCAGTATCAAAAAAATTTACTCCTTTGTTTAAAGAGTAATCCATTTGTTCAAAAGCATCTTTTTCAGAGTTCTGTGTTCCCCAAGTCATGGTACCTAGACAGATTAAACTCACGTCTAAGTCTGTGGTGCCTAGTTTTCTAAATTTCATAAAGACTAATATTTATAACAGTTTTTTAGGTCAATTTTTGCCTATTGAAAAGTATTTTAAAAAACTTATATATACCTTTATGGAAATTAATAAACAAAGATCAACAGTTCGTTCGTCAGCTTCTGAAGCTATTATAGATCAGGGTCTACGTTCGTATATGCTTAAAGTCTATAACTACATGGCTTCAGCTTTAGTCCTAACAGGATTTGTTGCTCTTTTAACAGCAAAATTTGCTGTACAGTCTTTTGAGCCATTAATTTTATCTCCACTAGGAAATTCACTCTATAATTCAGGTTTAGCTTGGATTGTAATGTTAGCGCCCTTAGGAGTGGTTTTTTATATGAGTTTTGGTATCGCTAAAATGAGTGCTTCAAAAGCACAAACAGTATTTTGGATTTTTGCTGGGTTGATGGGCTTATCACTTTCTTCAATTTTTGTAGTTTACACTCAAGCAAGTATAGCAAGAGTCTTTTTTATTACAGCAGGAACTTTTGGGGCAATGAGCATTTATGGATACACCACTAAAAGAGATTTGACGAAGTTGGGATCTTTTTTAATGATGGGCCTTATTGGAATAATAATTGCATCTTTAGTTAATCTCTTTATGAAATCAGCAATGATGTATTTTGTGATATCTATTTTAGGAGTATTAATTTTCGTTGGTTTAACTGCTTACGATACACAAAAAATTAAAAACATGTATTTAGTAAGTGACAGTGGAGAGCTAATGGGCAAAAAAGCTGTTATGGGAGCATTAACTCTTTATTTAGATTTCATTAACCTTTTCATTATGCTTCTTAGACTTTTCGGCCAAAGAAGATAGTTACTTTATTAATTTTAATTTATTCCAACTAGTTTTATTAATTAGACGTATTAGACTACCTGATTTCTGAAGTACATTACCATTTCTATCTTTTATTAAATATTTTTCATTATTATAGTTTGGTCTTAAATTTTTTAGGATTCTTAAAACAGGTTTTTCAGATGATCTTTGATAAACATTAAATGCTACTTCTTTCGAGCCCATTGAAAAAGAATAGTCCTTCCATGATCCATTCGAGACCATTTTTGCATAAAGGTGAAGGATATATTTAAGCTCTTGTTTAATAAAAAATAATTCTTTAATTCGTTTATTATTATCGTTGTTTATAACTAATTTAAGTTTGCTCATAATTTATATTTATTAATCAATGGCAATTGAAAGGCTGTAAAAATAAATGTTATAGGCAAAATACCCCAAACCTTAAAATTAACCCATGTAGTTTCAGGTTGAGTCCGCCATATTATTTCATTTAATATTGCGAGAAAAATAAAAAAATAAGCCCATCTTAAATTTAATTTACTCCATCCAGTCTCAGTCAAATTAAAGGCAGTTTGTAAGAATGTTTTAAGTAGATTTTTTTGAAAAAAAATTTTACTTATTATCAAAACTCCAGCGAATATAATATTTACAATTGTTGGCTTCATATAGATAAAAACTGGATTGTTAAAATATAAAGTGAGGCTTCCAAATAGTGTAATAATTATTCCTCCGATAAGGGGTACATATGGAATTTTTTTCTCTACAAAGTACATAACTGCAACCGCAACAATGGTAGCAACAATTAAAGGCGGAATAGCAGCTGATAGATTATTTCCACTTTTGTAATATATAGTAAAAAAAATTAATAAAGGCCCAAAGTCAGTGATAAATTTTAAGAAAGACTTATTCACAATATAAAGAATAACACATTATATTATTATAACAAATTAGATATTGATTTTAATAAAAAAATTATTAACTATCAGATATGGCTACAAGCAATAACGCAAAATTTTCAATAGGCGAAGTTGTAAAGCACCGTCATTTTGATTTTAGGGGTGTAATTTATGATGTCGATTTTGAATTTAATAATTCTGAGGAATGGTATCAATCAATACCTAAAGAAGTAAGGCCAAGAAAAGATCAGCCATTCTATCATTTGTTAGCAGAAAGCAATGATGTTACTTATGAGGCATACGTTTCTGAACAAAATCTTTTAATAGATAAATCCAAAGAACCAGTTAAACATCCTTTAATAGAAGAAATATTTTCAGGTAAAAAAGGTTCAAGTTATTTTAAAATATCAAATTAATTTAAATCGCCTAAATTTAAACATCTTTTATTCAAATCTGGAACACAGAGACTTACTATATTTAACTCGTTTAAGCCTAATTGAGAATAAACTTCTTATATTACTCCCTCCCATTCTCAATTGGGCTGATAATAGATCTTCACAAAAAAAAAATATTATAGTAGTTAAAGCTAATGTTTAATTTTTTAAGTAATAGCAACATCTTTATTTGGATTGAAAAATTAATAAATTTTATTCATTCAATTTTTTTTGCTTTGCTTTTAGCAGCTCTTTCGTTTGCATTAATTTTTTCCCCACCAGATTATTTGCAAGGTGACAGTGTAAGAATAATGTATGTTCACGTTCCGGCGGCATGGATAGGCTTAGCCTCATTTAGCTGCATAGCTTTGCTGTCTATTTTAAATTTCATTTTTAGAGTAAAAAATTTAACATTAATAACAAAAAGCATCGCACCGATTGGCCTAATGTTTACTTGTATTGCAATTGTAACTGGATCCATTTGGGGACAACCCACATGGGGAACTTTTTGGGCTTGGGATGCAAGAATTACATCAATGGTGATTCTAGCTTTATTTTACTTTATCATTATAGCTTCGCACAAATTAATTTCTGAAGAAGCTAAAGCTAATAAAATTTCAAGCATTATAGCAGCAATAGGTTTAATAAATATTCCTATTATAAAATATTCTGTAGAATGGTGGAGCACCCTTCATCAACCAGCTAGTATAAAGATAACAGGTACAAGTACTATACACTCTTCAATGCTTATGCCTTTATTACTTATGTTTCTAGTATTAATTATGTATTGTGCGTTAATTTTTCTGATGAAATATAAGACAGAAATCATTAGAATTAAGAAAAAAAATTTAAAAAGATATGATTAGTAATTTAATTTTTATGAATGGTTACGGAGTGTTTGTTTGGGCTTCATTTGCCCTAACTTTTTTAGTGTGTGCAGTTGTTTACTATAGAACTAGTAAAACTCTTAAAAAGTATGAAAAAGAATTCGCAAAAGAGATCGAAGCACTTTCCACTGAGCAGAAAAAAGTGGTTTTAGAGAAATCTAAAGTTGCCTCTAAAGTTTTTTCATCTTTTAATAAAACAATCTAAAGCATTTAATGCTTCTAAAAAAAGTAAAAAAAAGAGCATCTCTTTTGTCAATATTTCTAACTGTCTCTGTAATAAGTATCTTTTTAATTCTTAATGCTCTAAGAGAAAATATCTTATATTTTAATTCACCATCAGATATTAAATCTAATCCAGATATTAACTTTGATAAAAAAATTAGAGTTGGTGGAATGGTAAAAAAAAATACTTTAAAAATCAGTGGCCAAGAAATTAGATTCATTATAACAGATTTTAAGAATGAGATACGAGTTAGTTTTAAAGGCACGGTTCCGAATTTATTTGCAGAGGGCAAAGGTGTTGTAGCAGAGGGTAAATTACAAGATAAAAAGTTTTTTGTAGCTGAAAGGATCCTTGCAAAACACGATGAAAATTATATGCCTCCTGAA
>CACDQG010000011.1 GCA_902554785.1 uncultured Pelagibacteraceae bacterium | reverse complement strand
AAATCTATGAATGAGCCTATCCATGATAAAAGCCATATCATTTAAAATTGGTTCTAAATCCTCTCTATAATCTAAAACACCCTTTAATCTTATGAAACCTTGTTTCTCAAAAATTTTTTTAATATTTTGGCTCATTGAATCGTAATGAATGGGAAAATATTATCAAATTCATTTTAGACTGCAAGTGCTTTTCTCATCTCTTCATCGTCCATTTTTTTACCCAAATACGCCTCGATTACAGCGTTGTCATCTTTTACTTGAGCTGGAGTACCCTCTGCAATTTTCTGACCATGGTCAAAAACAGTTACTGAATTACAAGTATCCATTACGACTTTTAAAATATGCTCTATAATAATAAGAGTAAGGCCATATTTTTCTTTTAGCTGCATAATAATTTTCATTAAATTATCTACGTTGACTGGGGATAAACCCGCAGCTGGTTCGTCTAACATTAATAATTTTGGCTTCATAGCGATTGCTCTTGCTAAAACTAATAATCTTCTCTGACCGCCAGAAAGCTCACTAGCATTTAGCTCTGCATAGTCTGCTAATCCTACAAAAGAAAGGAGTTCCATCATTTCCTCTTTGATAGCTCTTTCTTGATCCCAGATTTTTTTTCTTCCTATAACTGCATCGAAAAACTTGTAAGGCACTCTAGTATGATATCCCGACATAACATTATCTATAACTGTCATATCTTGGTAAAGTCTTAGTAATTGGAACGTTCTTGATAAACCATACGTAGCAATCTCATGTGGAGGTGCAAAAGTAATATCATGACCATCAAACTCAATATAGCTTCCAGGATCGCTATCATAGATTCCTGAAACTAAATTAAAAAATGTACTTTTACCTGAGCCATTGGGTCCAATTATTCCTCTAATTTCATTTTTTGGGAGTTCAAAATCAACTTTATTAATAGCTTTCAAGCCACCAAATGATTTAGATAATTGTTTAGTTTTTAAAATCATGTTGTTTTTTCTGTTCCAGTTTTCTTTTTAAATCTCTTTTCTAAGAAATATCTGTCAATAAAACCACCTAAACCCTTAGGCATAAATAAAATAGTTAAGACTATTGTTAAACCAAATATTAAAAGCTGATATTTATATAATGGTCTAGTTAAGTCATAAACAATTGTAATTACTATAGCGCCAATAATTCCACCCCAAATATGACCAAGACCTCCTAGAACAACCATAGCTAAGAATGTTACCATTTCTATAACTGTGTAATTATTAGGATGTATGTATCCTGGAGGCATGTGAGCGTAAACTGCACCTGCCGCACCAGCAAACATAGCGCTAAGAATAAAAGCTAAAATCTTATATTTTTTTACATTAATTCCAGCGGCTGCAGCACAAATTGGATCCTCTCTGATAGACATAAACGCTCTTCCAACTCCAGATCTTAAAATACTGAATGAGAAGTAAACCGCTATAATCATTATTGTCATTGAGATGAAATAATATCTATCTGGAGAGTCGAAGTTGTAGCCCATTAAAGAAGGTGTTGGAATATCAGAAATACCAAATGTAGATCTAAAAAAGTTTCCGTTTTCAATAAATAATCTTATTGCCTCACCTCCACCTAATGTCGCTAAAGCTAAATAAGGACCTTCCAATCTAAAAGATGGAATTCCCATTGCTACTCCAAAAAATGCGGTAACTATTATAGCTATTGGTAAAGTTGCCCAAAAACCAAGTCCTAAATATAAAAATAATGTTCCAGCGGTATAAGAACCAACTGCAAATAAACCAACGTGTCCTACTGTAACTTGACCGCAATAACCCTTAACAATGTTTAGTCCTGCGGCAACCACAATATTTACAAATATTAAAGTAGCTAAATGTGACTGATAAACATCCGTGAAAACTACTGACGGTACGAAAGCTAAGATGATGAAAGCTATAATAAAAGCAATAAAAGGATAATCTCTGATAATCGATTTAAATTTTTCCATTATCCAACTTCTCTCATTAAATAATCTGAGTCATGTGAAGATGTGAGCATTCTTTTGTTTGTTTTCTTAATTTTGGGTAAATAGCTAACGTTTTTATATCTCCATACAACAGGTTTACTTAAAGCATAACTTCCATAAATGAAAAATCTTTTCTTACCTTTGATTTCTCTAAATAAAGATACACCATGGTAAGAGTTAGGTGTTGATTGGAAAAAAATTACACTCCCTTTTGACGGAGTAAATTCTTTAACTTTTGCTAGTTCAGAAATACCAGGAAATCTTTTAAAACTTTTTCTATATTTCATATCAGTTTTCTTTTTAAAAATTGATAAAGCTCCGCCATTTTTTTTTGGTATATCGTTTAAATAAATAAGAAAATTATAAAGTCTGGTTACATCATCTCTATGCGGCCTTAACCTATATCCGCCCCTAGAAACAGAAAAATCTATGTCTAAATTTACATTCGGGTTTTTATAAGTTTTACCTAACATTTTCATTAATTCTTTTGAATTCATCAATTTTTTATTTGTAAATTTTTCCCTTAAAAATTTGCTAGGCAAGTATGCATTTGACCAACCATAATCCTTAAAAGTTTTTTTAAATCTATTTTCAACTTTTTTGTAAAAAGATTGGCTATTAAATTGTTTATATAATTTATTAGATAATTTTGATTTTTTTAAATAATTTTTAAAATTACTTGACCCTTTGTTAATTCTATTTCTGCCACCTTGTATTAAGTCATCAAATGATTTTGTATTTCGAATTTCGTCTATAAGTTTTTCACAATCTTTTTTTGAAATAGCGCCTTTGCCAACCATTACAGGAAAGTTGCTTTTTACTTTCTTCAATTTATTAACGTTTATCATTTTTGTGGTTTCCTTGAAAAAATGAGCGGTAGTTTTACCTACCGCTCAAAATTTTTTTAACTATTATAAACCAGCACTAGCATTAAACGTTACAGTACCAGCAACTTTTGTTTTAAAGTTTTTTCCACCTTTAGTGTACTCAATCATAACAGGAGTTCTGTTACCATCTCTACACTCAGGCGTTCCTGATTTACAGAAATTGATTGGACCGGAAGCTAAACCTCTAAAGTCAGTTGTCGCAGCAATTGCGTCTCTAACTTTATTTCTGTCAGCTGCTAGATCTCCAGTGAATTTAACTTTTTTAAGAGCTATCTCTAGAATATCTAGTAAGTCCATCATTTGTGAAAAGTCGTGACCAGGTACAACACCATATTTGTCTTTTACCATTTTCACAAATTTCTTAGCTACAGGTCTAGTGTCAGATGCAGCGAATGCAGCTGAGAAAGTTACACCTTTTGCAGCAGAACCAGCATTTATTGGTATCTCTACTTTAGAACCAATAGAAGCTGTTACTCTGTGAACAGATTTTGGTATTCCGACTTCATACGATTGTACAAGTCCTCTAACTGTTTCATCCAATAAAGCTGAAATTACAAGAACTTCTGGATTAGTAGCTTTAGCTTTAGTTAAGTAACTTCTAAAGTCAGTTTCTTTTTCTCCAGATTGAACCATATAAGTTGGCTCAACGTTGTAGTTCTCTCTCATGTAATCAGCTAAAGACAATGCAAAATCTTTACCAGCAGCATCTGGACCATAGATATAAGCTATCTTAGTGCCTTGATTTTCTGCAGTAAATTTACCTTGTACGATTTTGTAAAATCTTGACGATACAGGTACTCTAAAAATGTATTCACTACCTTTTTTAGTAATGTCAGCATTTGTTGAGTGAGGTATGATTTGTGGAACTTTAGCTTTAGCTGAAACAGGTACCATAGGTAATGTTACAGAACTACAGCTAGATCCAATTATAACGTGAACTTTATCTTGGTAAGCAAGTTTTGTTGCGTTTGCTACGCCTTTTTCAGATTTACACTCATCGTTATAAAGTGTTAAGTCGATTTTTTGACCGTTGATAGTGCCTTCTTTATTCCACTTTGCAACAGTATCAGTAATTAACTCTCCGTGTTTATAACCAACATCTGATAGCATTCTAAAAGAAACACCAATTTTGATTGTTTCTGCTTGAGCTAAAGTTGTGATTACTAAACCTGCGGAAAAGACAATTGCTGAAAAAACAAATTTAAGTTTATTCATTATTTCCCCCATTTGTTATTTAATTGTTGCTAAGGCTATAAAATAATAGTTATAATGTCTATGACTAATAGTTACATTTTTGGTAAATCAGAAAAAAAAATTGGAGGATAATTGCTTAAGATTAATCAACTTATTTCTGGATATGGCTCGGTGCAAATTTTAAATGGAGCTAATATGAAAGTTGAAAAACAATCTATAGTTGCATTGCTCGGTGGTAATGGAACAGGCAAATCAACAATTCTAAGAGCTGCATCTGGATTAATTAGATCATGGAAAGGTACGATCGAATTTAATGGTGAACAAATTCAAAACTTGCCTGCTCACGAAATAGTTGGAAGAGGATTGGTGCAAGTAACTCAAGGAAAGGATGTTTTCCCTGCAATGTCTGTGACTGAAAATTTAAAATTGGGCGGCTTTATTTTAAAAAGTAAACAACAACTATTAGATAATTTAGAAAAAGTTTATAACTATTTTCCAAGATTAAATGAAAGAAAAGATCAGTTGGCTGCAACTTTATCAGGTGGAGAGTTGCAAATGTTATGTATTGGAAGAGGATTAATGTCTAATCCTAAAATGATAATGCTAGACGAACCTAGTGCAGCTTTAGCGCCTCAAATTGTTTTAGATATTTTTAAAAATATTAATAGAATTAGACAAGATGGATTAACAGTTCTAGTTGTTGAACAAAATGTTAGGATGGCATTATTACTTGCTGATTACGGGTATGTAATTAAAGACGGTGTGATCAATGTTGAAGGCGATAGTAAGAAATTAATGTACGACGAAAGTGTAAAAGAGTCATATCTTGGAGGGACTAAAGCCAATGTTTAATAAACTGAGAATTGGAAAAAAAGGTGAAAATATCATATTCGGAACATTTGTGCTTCTCTATATCGGTTGGTGTGTAAATAGCCCTGATATGAATATTGAATCTCTCAAATCAGTTTTAACAATTGGCCTTTCTGTTGGTATTATTTATGGCTTAGTTGCGCTTGGAATTTCGTTAATCTACACAGGTCTAGATGTAGTTAATTTTTCTCACGGTGAATTTTTCATGATAGGTGCTTTTGCTGGTCTTACCATGTTTAATCTTTTGGGTAATCAAGATTGGATTTTTAATATATTTCCAGATGCTTATGGTTGGATAATTTACGTAGTTTGTTTATTTACAGCCTTTGTTTCAATGGGTTTATTTGGGGTTTTTATTGAAAGAGTTTTCTTAAGACCTCTAACAAAAAAAGGTGGTGGTTACACTGTAGCTGGAATGGGAATAATCATATGTGGATTTGGTCTTTCAGTAGTTTTAATAAACGTTGCTTATTTAATTTGGAATCCAGTAGCAAAACCTTTCCCTGCTGAATTAGGTTTGCCAATGGAAATTGGAGGACTATTTTTGCCGATTACTTATATTTGGATGATTGTAGTTGGTTTATCTGTTGCTGCGGGTCTTTGGTTCTTTTTAAATAAAACAAAAATGGGATTAGGTATTAGAGCCGTAGCTTACTCTAAAGATGTTTCAAATCTAGTTGGAATAAATGTACCACTATACATATCAATTATTTTTGGTATTGCCTGTGCCATAGCAGGTATCGGAGGAACTTTAGTAGGTCCAACTTATCAAGTTGTTGTATTCATGGGTTATATCATTCTTATGAAAGCTTTTGCTGCTGCGGTCGTAGGTGGTTTTGGTAATCTGCCTGGTGCAATAGTTGGAGGTTTTACAGTTGGAATATTTGAAACAGCTTCTTCTTTTTATATTTCTGGAAGTCACAAAGATTTATACGCCTTTTTATTAATGATAGTTGTTTTAATGATCAAGCCAACAGGCTTCTTTGGTGTTCAAGTTAAAATGAAAGCTTAATGATAAAAAAAGATACAAAAGTTGCAATATTAGGTGCTGGTGCTATGGGATGTCTTTTCGGCGGGTTGTTAGCTGAAAAAGGTTTAGAGGTTCATCTTATTGATGTTTGGAAAGAACATGTAGACGAAATTAATAGTAAAGGTTTAAAAATGATGGGTCATGGCGGAGATAGAACAGTAAAAATTCATGCTACGACCGATCCAAAAACTTTAAAGCCAGTCGATGCAATAATTATTATGTGTAAAGCTACAGCTTTAGAGCAAGCTTTATCCAATTCAAAAAATATTATCGGAGATAATACAGTGCTAATGTCATTTCAAAATGGTATTGGGCATGAAGAAATCATGCAAAAAATAGCTGGTAAAGAAAAAGTTTTAGGTGGTTCTACAACACAAGCTTCTAGTATTCAAGGTCCTGGAATAATTCAAAACCACGCAAGTTTGCCATCATGGATTGGTGAATACGAAGGTGGTTCAAGTGAAAGGGTAAAAGATTTAGCTGAAACTTTTACTGCACATGGCTTAGAAACAATTGCAGAAGAAAATATCAAAAGAAGAAAATGGATGAAATTATTTGCTTTAACAGCAATTGGTCCGTTATCTGCAATATTTGATTTACATCATACAGATTTATACATTTCTAATAAAAATCAGACCATGTCTCGAAAATTAGGTAAGGATATAATCCTTGAAACTAGAGAAGTAGCAAAAGCCGATGGAGTTGATGTAAGTGAAAGTGATTGTTTAGAAATGTTCAATAGAATAGTAGACTCAAGGCAAACTAATAAATCATCTATGGCATTTGACGTGGTAAAGCATAGAAAAACAGAAATTGATTTCATAAGTGGAGCTGTTTCTAAAATTGGAAAAAAACATGGGATTAAAACACCTTTAAATGACCTCATGTATAATATTATTAAGATTAAAGAGGGTATGTACGTATAAGACTTGTGTCTAAAGAAATTATTTGGCAACCATCAAAAGAGCAGATTAGAAATTCAAAACTAACTAAGTTTATACAACATTGTAAATTAAGAAATTATGATGAGCTTGAGAAAAAAAGTTTTTCTGATCCTGGATGGTTATGGGACAATGTAATCAAATTTTCGGATTTAAAATTTTATAAACCTTACTCGAAAATATTAGATGAATCAAAAGGGACTCCTTGGACAAGGTGGTGTATCGGAGGTAAAACTAATATAGTTTTAAATTGTATAGATCGACATAAAGATAAGGAATTTTTTAACAACACTTTCATTTTTGCTGAAAGAGAAGATGGGAAAGAAAGCTCAATTACTTATAAAGAATTTGATAAGCAAATCTCAAAGGTTGGGAATACTTTAAAAATAAATGGCTTTAAAAAAGGTGATGTAATCGCACTTTACATGCCTCAATTTATAGAAACTTACATTGCTTACTTTGCCATTTTAAAAATTGGGTGTGTAGTGCTACCTTTATTCTCTGGATATGGATCAAAGGCAGTTATTGAAAGACTCAACATAGCAAAAGCTAAAGGTATTTTTACTGTTGAAAAAACATTTAGAAAAGCAAAAGAAATAAGAATGTTTGATCAAATCAAAAGTGAATTAGATCAAGTCATTTCTTTAGAAAAAATTTTTTTATTAGGGAAAGAGAAAGGAAAGAAAATCTTTAATTGGGAAAATTTTCAAAATGTTTCTGATAATTTAAAAACAGAAGAAACCGATGCTGAGGATCCTGCTATTATACACTTTACATCAGGCACAACCGGAAAACCCAAAGGATGCGTTTATACTCATATTGGTTTAGTTGCTAAGATGTCTTTTGATGAAGGAGTTTTAGCAGACTTTAAACAAACTGATATTCATTTGTGTATGGCTGATATGGGATGGATGGTGGGTTCTAAGTCTGCAACAATAGCTTCTACACACGGAGCGCAAATGGTAATAGCTGAGGGAGTTCCTGATTTTCCCGATGAGATTCGTTTTTGGAAACTTATTGAAAAATACAAGATTTCCTGGACGGAGCTTTCCCCTGCTCTCATAAGAGCGCAAATGATTAAAGATGAAAAACTTTTTAAAGATTTAGATTTAAGCTCATTAAGAATGATTTGTACTGGCGGAGAACCTTGGACGGAAAAACCTTGGAAATGGTTATTTCAAGTCATAGGGAAATCTAAAGTTCCTATTATGAATTCAGCTGGGGGCACTGAAGTTTCTGGTTCTATTTTGCATTGTTGTTTACATCGTCCTTTTAAGGTCGGATCTTTTAATGCTCCCATTCCCGGAATGAGTGCGGACATCTTAAATTTAGATGGAAAAAAAGTTTCTACAAATGAAATGGGTGAATTGGTCATGAGAAAATCATCAATCGGATTAACAAAGAGTTTATGGAATGACGATAAGCGTTACATCGATAATTATTGGAGTGTAATTAAAGATTATTGGGTACATGGTGATCTTGCAAGTAGAGATGCTGATGGTCATTGGTATTTACATGGAAGATCTGATGATACTATTAAAGTATCAGGTAAAAGAATAGGTCCTTCTGAGCTAGAGAGTGTTATAGTAAAAAGTGGAAAAGCAAAAGAAGTTGCTGCTGTTGGAATACCTGACGAAAATAAAGGGTCAAAAATTATTTTATCTATAGTTCCTGCAAAAAATAATGATCAAAAAGAAAGTTTTTTTGAAGATTTAGTTATAAAAGATTTAGGGAAATCATTTAAGCCTGATAAAGTAATCTTTGTAAAAGATTTGCCTAAAACAAGAAATATGAAAATTATGAGAAGAGTTATAAAATCATGTTTAGCAAACCAAGATCCAGGTGATTTATCAACGCTATTAAATCCAGAATCTATAGAGGAGATTAGATCTCATGCAATTTAAAGATATATTATATGAAGTTAAAGGTGATTACGCTCATGTCACTATTAATAGACCTAAGGTATTAAATGCTTTTACACCAGTAACTCTTCAAGAACTTAAGGCAGCTCTCGACGCTGCAGAAAAAGATAAAGAAGTTGGAGTAATAGTTTTATCAGGTGCTGGAGATAGAGCTTTTTGCTCAGGTGGAGATATGAATTGGGAAAGCTCTAAAGAATTTCAAGATCATGAATACGAATTTCATATTCACTTAACAAAATGTAGTAAACCAATTATAGCTAAAGTTGATGGATACGCGATTGGTGGTGGAAATCATATGGCTTACTTTTGTGATTTAACTATTGCAAGTGAGAATTCTATATTTGGTCAAAATGGCCCCAGAGTTGGTTCTCCAGCCGGAGGAGCTATAGTTGCCCACTCTGCAAATATTTTAGGACACAAACGTGCAAGAGAAATGTGGATGACTTGCAAAAGATACTCAGCAAAAGAGATGATGAATTGGGGTTTGGTAAATTCAGTAGTGAAGAAAGATAAATTAAATGAGGAGGTTAAAAAGTATGGTGACGAAATTTTAAAAGCTGCACCAACTTGTTTGAAGATATTGAAAGCCAGTTTTAGAAAACAATTTGAAGAAATTTTAAAAATTACCCAAAAAGGTATGGTCGAAGAAGTTGCTCCTGATTATTTTAAAACTGGAGAACAGGCTGAAGGCGCAAAGGCTTTTCTAGAAAAAAGGAAACCTAATTTTAAAAAATTTCGATGATGAATAAGAAGCCAAAAAATAAAAACGCAAGAGGCAGCGCTGCTCAATTTTTTGTAGCAGGAGAATTGTGCAGAAGAGAGTTCGTTGCAGTTGTTACAATGGGAAATACTCCTAATACAGATGTTTTATGTAGTAATATTAAAGGTACAAAATTTGTTCATATTCAAGTAAAAACTTTTCCACCTGGAAACCGGACTTGTTCAGTTGGAAGGAAAGCAACAATAAATTATGGTAAAAAATTTATTTGGATTTTAGCTGGAATCCCAAAAAAAGGAGAAACAAAAAACTTTGAATATTACATTATACCGTCAGGTGTTTTAGCAGAAAATGTTTCAAAAGCTCACTCAGCGTGGTTATCTGATCCAGGTCCAAAAGGAAAAAAAAGAAAGGACTCTGATATACTCACTGTACATATACCACCTTTTAAAAATTATATAGGTTGGTCTATCAAAAAATATAAAAATAGATGGGATATAATTGAAAAGCTTCTAAAATGAAAATTAAATCAATCAAAGTAATCACTTTGAGTATGCCGTTTAGCCATGGAGGAAAAAAGGTAATTTTTCATGGAAAAGAATGGAAAAGTTTAGAATTTAACTTAGTAAAAGTTGAAACAGATAAAGGTATCACTGGTTGGGGTGAAGCCTTTGGTTATACAAGTTGGAAAGCAGTAAAAATAGCAATTGAAGAAATGGTGGCTCCTTTACTCGTTGGAAAAGATATGAGTAATATACCGGAACTTCTTTTAACTCTTCAAAAATCTTTGCACTTATTTGGTAGATACGGGATAACAATGTTTGCAATATCTGGTGTTGAAATTGCATTATGGGATGCTTTAGGCAAAGAAAAAAATAAGCCAATTCATGAATTGTTAGGAAAAAAAAATAAAGATCTATTTAAAGCCTATTCAAGTCTTTTTAGATATGGAGATCCAAAAATTATAGAGCAAAAATGTAAGCAATCATTAGATGATGGTTACCAAGCTATAAAACTTCATGAAATAGAAAATGATTGCATTGAAGCTGGAAGAAAAGGAACAGGTAATCTTCCTTTAATGTTAGATACTAATTGTCCTTGGACTTATGAAGAAACATTATCCAAAAAAGATTTTTTAAAAAGTATGAAACTAACTTGGTTGGAAGAACCTATTTACCCGCCGGAAGATTATGAAAATCTTGCAAAATTGAATAAAGAAATTGGAATACCCATAGCCTGTGGGGAGAATGCGTGTACAGAATTTGAGTTTAAGTCAATGATTAAACAAAAAGCAGTTACTTTTATTCAACCATCAGTAATTAAAGTTGGTGGTATTTATGAAATGTTCAAAATTATTCAGCATGCAGAAAAAAATAATGTCTCTGTAATGCCTCACACTGCTTATTTTGGACCAGGTTTTTTAGCTACTCTTCAATTAGCTGCGTTGATGGAAAAAGATACATATATTGAGAGATTCTATTTAGATATTGATCAAGAATTCTACCCAAATTTTAAAAGAGCATTAAATGGGAAATATAAATTACCTTCAGGACCAGGTCTTGGTATTGACTTAGATTATAATAAATTAAGTAAATATGAAATATAGATCTGTTTTATTCGTTCCAGGACATGAAGAAAAAAAAATTAAAAAAGCTTATACATTAAATGCAGATTTAATTGTTTTAGACTTAGAGTCAACTGTCCCTGATGATCAGAAAGAACAGGCAAAAAAGATAATAAAAAAATGCAATGTTAATAAAGATCAAACATACATAAGGATAAATAATAATTCAGATTTAGAATTTGTAACATCAGAAAAATTCCCTGGAATATTTCTTCCGTTTACAGAAACAAAAAAACAATTAATTGAGATAGATGTATTATTAAAAAAAACTGAGAAATCGAAAACTGATATAATCCCAATTTTGGAAAGTATAAATGGTTTAGCTAATCTTGAGGAGATTTGTTCTTTTTCAGAAAGAATTCAAATTATATCTTTTGGATCTCATGATTTAGCTAAATCTATAAATCTTGAGATTTCAGAAGATGAAAAAGAAATATTAGAATTTAGAAAAAATATAGTAAATAAATCTAAAAATATTAAGAGCCCAATTGATACCTCTTATTTAAATTTTAAAGATTTAAATGGATTTGAAAAATCATGTAATATGGTTAAAAAATTAGGTTTTGGTGGTAAAGCCTGTATACATCCGGACCAAGTTCAAATCTCAAACAAAATTTTTTAATGATAAATACTAAGAAACTTTGGTACTTTGCTTACGGTACAAATCTAAATAAAAAAATTTTTTTAAAAAAATATAAAAATGCAAAATATCTTAGCAAGCATATTTTGAAAGGATTTGAATTAGTCTTTAGATCAAAATATAGAGTACCAGATATACAAAGAAAAAAGGGTTACAGTGTAAAAGGCATAATCTATGAAATAGATAAAGCAACCGAGAAAAAATTAGATAGATACGAAGACTATCCTAAGCTATATATAAAAAAATTTTTTAATAAAAATGGAAAAAACGTAATGTATTATTTCATGAAAAGAAAAACTCCTATTTTGAAGCCTGCAAAATATTACCTAAAAGTCATGAAAAGTGGTTATCGACAAAATAACTATAAATTTAATCTTAAATATTAAAGTGAAAAACAAAATAAAGATTGCGGTTGTTGGGATTGGTTTGATGGGTAGTCAACATTTAAAAGCTTTAAGTGTTTCAAAAAAAGCAAAGCTCCATTCAATTGTCGATGTAAATAAAAATTCAATTATTCATGCTAAAAAATTTAAAGTTCCATTCTATAGATCGTCGACTGAATTATTAGATAACAATAAACCAGATGCCGTAATTGTTGCTACACCTAATCAGTTTCACGAAAAACATACGATAAGTTTTTTAAATGCAAAAATACCTGTTTTGCTAGAAAAACCAATTTCCGATAATATTTCAAAAGCAAAAAAAATTATTCAAAGCTCAAAAAAAAATAAAACTCATCTACTTATTGGCTATCATAGAAGGCACAACAGTATCGTAACTAAAGTAAAGAAACAAATCGATAGCGGAAATCTTGGAAAAATTGTTGCTGCTAATGTTATGTGCTGGTTATACAAAAATAAAGATTGGTACAAAGAAAAATGGCGTATTAAAAAAGGAGGAGGTCCTCTAGGTATTAATCTAGTACATGATATTGATCTTATTTGTTACTTATTAGGTCCCATAACACATGTTCAAGCAACAACCTCAAATAAAATTAGAAAATATGAAGTTGAAGATACCGCAATTGTTAATTTTACTTTTAGATCAGGTACTTTATGTACATTAAGTGTTTCTGATACAATTGTAGCTCCTTACAGTTATGAGCTTACAGCTGGAGAAAACCCTGCATACCCTATAACAAATCAATCAGCATATTTTATTGGAGGGACAAAAGGCTCGATACAATTTCCTAATTTAAAACATTGGTATAATAAAGGTGAGAGAAGTTGGTGGAAACCAATCTATCATAAGGATTTTAATATTCGTTTGAGTAGATTTACTTTAATAAATCAAATTGATCATTTGTGCGATGTAGTGTCTGGAAAAGCCAAACCAAAAGTAAGTGGAAATGATGGCTTGCAATCGCTTAAAATATTTGATGCCATACTAAGAAGTACTAAAACTGGAAAAAAAATAAGAGTAAACTAATGAAAAGACTTAAACTTGGTATCATTGGTGGTGGTCCTGGATCATGGATCGGTCATGTTCATAGGATAGCTTCAAGATTTGATGATAAATACGAAATTGTAGCAGGCGTTTTTTCAAGAAATTATAAAATCAGTCAATCTTTTGGGACAAGTTTAGGAATAAAAAAAAATAGATGTTACAAAAATTATAAAGACCTTTGCTATTCTGAAAAAAAAATTAATAATGGTATCGATGTGGTGGCGATTATGACACCTCCTGGAAGTCATCAAGAAATAGCAGAATTATTTATCAAAAATAACATTCATGTAATATCTGATAAACCTTTTGCAGGTTCACTGTCCCAAGCTAAAAAACTTTACAAAACGATTAAAAATAATAAAAAGGTTGTATACGGACTCACACATAATTATTCGGCCTACCCTATGGTGAGACATGCTAAAAAATTAGTAGAAGGTAAAAAACTTGGAAATATCGAGTATATTAACGTCGAATATGTTCAAGACTGGTCTAATGGTAAAAAAGTTACTCCCGGGTCTGCAAAAAAAATATTTAAGTGGAAATTAGATAAAAAAATAGCTGGAGTTTCTACTGTACTGAATGAAATAGGATCTCATGCATATCATTTATGTAATTACATTACTGGTCTTAAAGGTAAGAGTTTATTTGCAGATATCAAACAATATTCAAAAAAAATTAAATTTGATACAAACGCTCAAGTTTTCATTAATTATGAAAATGGAGCAAAAGGTTTATTTTGGGCCTCAACGACAGCTAAAGGTGGTATTTATGGTTTAAGAATAAGAGTATTTGGAACGATGGGAAGTTTAGAATGGATACAAAATGATCCCAACTATTTAAAATATAATGCTGCTAAAGGAGCAACCAAAGTCTTAGAAAGAGGTTTCAATGAAAGTGGTTTTTCCAAAAATTTTTCAAGAATTAAGTATGGTCATCCTGAAGGATATTTGAGCGCTTTTTCTAATTTATATAGTGAAATTGCTTCTAAAATTAATTCAAAAAATAGTAAGAAAAGATTTTATTTTCCAACTGCTTATGAGGGTTTACTGACTGCAAAATTTATAGATGGATGTGTAAAGTCATCAATTAAAAAAAAATGGGTAACGTTCTAAATGATTAAATCCTGTGTGATAGGATTGTCAAAAGTTGGCATAATTCATTGTGAAAGCATACTAAAAATAAAAAACACTTCTTTAAATTATGTTTTTGATAAAAATTATAAATTAAGTAGAAAGATATCTAAAAAATTTAAATGTAATACTTCTAGAAACTTAAATAATATATTAAAAATAAAAGATATAGAATTATTCATAATTGCTTCTCCTACAACTACTCATGATTTTTATATTAAAAAATTAATAAGATATAAAAAAATGATCTATTGTGAGAAACCAATCACAAATAATAATGAAAACCTTTACAAGCTCAAAAACTTAATAAGAAAACATAAAATTAAATTTTGTGTTGGTTTAAATCGTAGATTTGCAAAGGAATATGTTACTTTAAAAAAGAGAGTTAATAAAAGAAAGATTAATTACATCCAAATTATTTCTAGATCTGCCAACCAAAATATTGATTTATCAATTAGGAATGGAGGTCTTTTTTTTGACAAAGGATTTCATTTTTTTGATTTAGCTTGTTGGTTAAGTAATTCTAAACCAGAGAAAATGATTGTAATTTCAAAATCAATAAGTTCTGAAGATTTTTTAAATAAAGGAGATTTCTCAGATGCAGTAATTAATATAAAACTTAAGAATGGAATAGTTGTTGAAATGATATTTGGTAGAAAGTGCAAGTTTGGTAACTTTGAAAAAATTAAAGTATACGGTGAAAAATTTTCATTAGATTCTGACAACTTTTCAGACAAAAAAACATTATATGATGACTTTTCATCAAGACATAGGAAGTCATATTTGGATTGTTTAAAAAAATTTGTTGAAAGTACAGATAATCTCTTAGTCAATGAAGCGATATTAACCCAGAAGATATGTGCAGATGCTTTAAAAAAAGCTAGGTATAGGTAACTTATAAAAATTTACTTAAAGCTTTACTCGCAAGTTTTGATGATGAAATATCAGTTTTAAAAGTATTTAATATCGATTGAGTATTTTCTATTTGCTCCTTAATCTTATTTGGATTTTCGATAAAATAACTTACAGATTTGAATAAATCTTTTGGATTGCATTTTGATTGGAGTAATTCTGGTATAACTTCTCTTCCTGCTGCAATATTAATAATATTTGCAAATTTAACCTTAACTAAAGACTTTACAATAAAATAGTTCAAAAAATTCATTTTATAGAGAATAATAGATGGTACTTTAGATTTGCAAATTTCAAGTGAAACTGTCCCAGATTTAGAAACTGCAAATACAGATTTCTTCAAAGTATGAGATTTTATTTTATCATCACTTATGATTTCGTAATTAGTTAGATTATGAGATTTTGTATAAGATTGAATTAAATCATAATGTTGTTTTGTCGAATGAAATATGTAAATAAAATCATTATAACTATTATTCATTAATTTTATAAAATCTATAATGATAGGCATTAAGACATCAATTTCAGTTTTTCTGCTTCCTGGAAAAACCGAAATTAATGCTTTATTTTTTTCAAATATTTGATTGATGTCAATTTTACTTTCGTGAGAATCATCTAATAAGGGATGGCCTACAAACTCATTACTCATATTCTCTTTATCAAAATAAGGTTTTTCAAAGTTAAATAATAACAATATGTGATCAATAAATTTTTTAATTTTCTTAACCCTTCCTTCCCTCCAAACCCAAACTTGTGGGGCAACATAATGAATAGTTTTTATAGTTGAATTTTGTTTTTTTACGCGTTCAGCAACTCTCAATGTAAAATCAGGACTATCAACTGTAAATAAAATATCTGGATTAAAATCTTTTATGGCTTTTACAGTTTCATTAATTTTGTTATTAATTTTGAATATGTTTTTTATGACATTTGTAAAACCGATATAAGTAATATCTTTTAAATTATAAATTGATTTTATTCCTAGAGCATTTAAATTTTCGCCTCCAACGCTTAAATACTCGATCTCAGAATTCTCTTTTTTAAGTTCTTGGATAACTTTTGATGCCAACTTGTCTCCAGAAGGCTCACCTGTAAGAATAAAAATCTTTTTCATTTGAACATTCTCCAAAGTTCGCCTTTATCAGATAGCAAATATATTTCACCACTTCTATGTATTTTAATATCTCTTATTCTTCCTATATTACCTTTGAATAAAATTTTCTCTTCGATAAAATTCGATTTATTAAATTTAATTTTTCTTAAGGATTGATCTTTGAGAGACGTAATTAAAGCTTCACCGTTCCACTCTTTAAATGTTTCACCTTTATAAATTGTCATGGCGCTTACAGCGATAGAAGGAACCCAATACTTAATTGCTTTTGTAAAACCAGGTTTCCATTTTGGACCAATTTTAGTACCTGAATAGTTAGTTCCGCCCCAGCCTAAAATCTTCCAACCATAGTTTTCTCCAAAATTTGCTGTACCAAACCAATCACCTCCCCTAGCACCGTGATTGGTTAGATATATTTTATCGTCGTAAGGCGAAAGAGACATTCCTTGAGGGTTCCTAACGCCAATTTGATAAATCTCGGGTAACCAATCCTTTTTATTAATAAATTTTGGATTATCTTTTGGTATCGATCCATCTAAATTTATTCTTATAATACTGCCAGGGTGCTTAGTATGATCTTGTGCTATCATTCCTTGTCCTCTCTCTCCGGCAGTTACATACAAATGTTTATTTTTTATTACCAGTCTAGATCCAAAATGATATCCAGAATTTATAGGAGGCTGTGCTTGAAAGATGTTTTTAAAATTAAGTTTCTTAGTATCAAATTTCGCTCTTGCAACCGAAGTGCTAGACGTTCCATTTGATCTATTTTCAGAGTAAGAGACGAATACAGTTCCGTCTTTGTGAAGTATATCTAATAATCCTCCCTGACCATCTTCCAAGACTTTGAGATTATGACCTACATCTTTTATTATTTTTTCTTTTAAATTTAAAAATTTGATATTTCCAGGCTTTTCTGTAATTAATAAATTTTGGCTATCTATAAATGTCAAGCTCCAAGGACTATCAAATCCTTCGATGACTCTCTCTAATTTAAAATCATCAGCACTTAGATTTGTGAATAATAATAGAAAAATTATTAATAATTTTTTCATTTAACAAGAATAAACATTTTATTTCTATTTGCGTATTTGACACTTTGCCTTTTATTTAAAAAAATATTTAATTTATGTTTTAGAACTATTCCTTTTAGTCCAGCTTTTTTACACTGCTTTAAAGTTTCTAGTCCTATAGTGGGAAGATCAACTCTTAAATCTTGTCTTTTTTTTGGGAATTTTATTAAGATACCGTTAGGAGATTTGGTAATTTTTTTTACTTTTTTAATCATTTTTTGTGTTCCACCGCTTCCCTCAAATGCCTCTATTTTATTATTTCTGCAAATCGCACCTTGAATGAATGAAAAATTTCCAGACTTATTTAGAGCTTTTTCTCCGCACTTTATATCTTTTTTATCAAAAGTATTTGGTTTAATTAATGTGTAATTTCCTTTGGGCAAACTTATTTCAGGAGTATATTTATTTGAGCTTATAGTCTGAATTTTTTCTTTTTTCAAAATATTTATGATTTGTTTTAAAATAGCAGCATCTCCTAATTTAGAACTTTTTATAATTTTAGGAATATAAAAAATTCCTTTTAAATCTAATTTTATAGATTTAAAATTTGGTTTGACTACTTTTCCGGCAAATAAAACTTTTTTGCAATTGTTAGACTTTAGTATAGACAAAATTTTACCAAATTGCCCAATTGATACTGAGTACGAATTTTTGTCTTTTTTGAAATTTTTTTTTTTGGTTAAGTCTATTATTAAATATTTATATTTTTTTTTAATTTTTTTTAAAATGTATTTTGGAAAATCTGTCTCTCCAAAAATTAGTCCTATCATAAATATTTTAATTTTCCGGCGAACAAATCGGTCTTTTTTTATCCTTTTCTATAAATTTAATAACTTCTCCTACCAGCTCGTTATCTTTATATTCTCCATTAATTTTACTTAAATTTTCATGTAAATTTTTTGATGAAAAAATTTCTTTGTATGCTCTATCTAACCCCATAATTTTTTGATTGTCGTATTTTTTTCTTCTCAAACCAATTAAATTTAATCCTTGTAAAAAATTTCTATTTCCTATCGATAAACCAAACGGAATTACATCTTTCAACACACCAGTCATTCCACCTATCATTGCTAATCTTCCAATCCTAGTAAATTGTTGTACAGCTGAGTTTCCTCCTATGACAACTGAATCTTCAATTGTTACATGTCCCCCTAATGGAACGTTATTCGCTATTACAACGTTATCGCCGATAATACAATCATGAGCAATATGTGAAGAAATCATAAACAAACAATTGTTTCCAATTATAGTTTTTGATCCTCCTCCTTGAGTTCCAGGGTTAATTGTAACATATTCTCTTATTGAATTATTTTGTCCAATAATTAATTTAGTTTTTTCTCCTTTATATTTTAAATCTTGTGGTTGAGTTCCAATACTTGCAAAAGGAAATATTTTAGTTCCTTTTCCAATAATTGTATTTCCTTCAATATGAACATTAGAAACTAATTCAACATTTTCATGCAATTCAACATTTGGACCTATAAAACAAAAGGGACCAATTTTTACCCCCTTTGATATTTTTGCTTGCTTATCTATTATGCATGATTTGTGTATCATTATTTTCTATCAACAATTGTTGCTGACCACTCTGCGTCAGCCATTCTTTTTCCTTGAACTTTTGCAGTCCCCTTATACTTCCAAACTCTGCCGTGTGATCTTATCGCCTCTATTTCTAAATGAAGTTCACAGTTTGGTATTACAGGGTTTCTGAATCTAGCTTTTTCTACGCTCATTAAATACACTAATTTATTTTCATATTCTTTAGGATCGATTCCATAAGCAGTTAATGCTGCTGCTGCTTGGCCAAAAGCTTCTACAATTAAAACACCAGGCATTACAGGTTGGTTTGGAAAATGACCTTGAACATAGAAACCATCTTTTTTTACATTCATAATAGCAGTTGCAGACTTTAAGTGTACGATATTTGTTAATTTATCGATTAACAACATAGGTTCCCTATGTGGTAATAAACTTTCAATTTTCTTTCTATCTATTTCTTTTCCACTCATTTTTTTTTTTGTTGATTTAAAAATTCTCTCAACGGAATAGCTGGATAACCCATCACAACTTCATTATCTTTAATATCTTTTACTACTCCACTTCCGCCACCTATTCTTACTTTATCACCGATTTTTAAATGTCCAGAGACACCTGCTTGACCACCAATGGAAACATTATTTCCAATTGTAGAGCTTCCTGCAAAACCGACTTGTCCAGCTATCATGCAGTTTGCCCCGATTTTAACGTTATGGGCTATGTGAACTTGGTTGTCGATGTAAGTATTTTTTCCAATTAATGTGTCATCGATTGAACCACGATCAATAGTACAACCCGAAGCTATCTCCACATCATTATCTATGTTAACAATACCTATATGTGGAAATTTTAAATTTTTATCCTTTAAAGGTATAAATCCAAAACCTTTTTGACCAATTTTACAACCATCTTGTATCACTACCCTATCTCCAATAATTGAATTTTTTATTACAACGTTAGATCCAATTACACAATTTTTTCCTATTTTAACGTTTTGTTCTATAATAGTATTTGAACCAATTAATGTATTTTTACCAATATTTACTTTATTTCCTATTAAAACATTATTTCCAAATTTAACAGATTTGAATTTTTTTTTTGAAGGCTTTTTTAAAGAATAATCAGGGTAATCAACATCAGCAGTAGGATAAATTTTTTTTAGTAATTTTGCTAATTCAAATAAAACATTTTTTACAATAATTTTCTCTACTTTACTTGGCAAATCTTGAGCTAAATTTAAAGTGGTGATGCAAATATTTGCTTTGGTAGAATTAGCATATTCCATATATTTCCTAGAATCA
>CACDQG010000010.1 GCA_902554785.1 uncultured Pelagibacteraceae bacterium | reverse complement strand
GGTGTAAAATATATGTTAACTATTTCAACAGAAGATAAAAGCTTTAATAAAATTTTAAACATAATAAAAAAATTTAAAAGTGTTTATGGGACCTATGGTATTCACCCACATGAAGCGAAAAATCATAGAAATTTAGAAGTCTCTACTATTTTAGAAAAGACAAAATCTAGTAATAAAATTATTGGAATAGGGGAGACTGGTTTAGATTTTTATTACAACCACTCTGAAAAAAACGACCAAATAGAATGTTTTGAAAAACATATTAAAGCATCACAAGAATTAGACCTGCCACTTATCATACACACTCGATCTGCAGAAAATGAAACATTAGAAATTTTAAAAAAAAATTTATTAAAAAAAGAATTTAAAATATTAATACATTGCTTTACTGGATCAAAAAAATTTGCTTTTAAGTTGTTAGATTTGGGTGCATATATTTCAGCAAGCGGGGTAGTAACATTTAAAAAATCTGAAGAGTTAGCTTACACATTCAAAGATATACCAAATGAAAAAATATTAGTAGAAACTGACTCGCCATATTTAGCGCCTGTTCCTTTAAGAGGTAAATCGAATGAACCTAGCTACTTGGTACATACTGTAGAATTTTTATCTAAGTTAAAAAAAATATCTTATGATGAATTTTCCAAAATTACTTCAAATAATTTTTTTAAACTTTTTGGTAATCTGAATTGAGAAGTAAATTTACAATACTAGGATGTGGAAGTTCTCTAGGCTCTCCATGGATAACAAATTTTAATGGAAAATTAAGTAATAATAAGAAAAATATAAGAACTAGATGTTGTGCACATATACAAAAAAATAATTTATCAGTTCTGATAGACACATCCCCTGATATTAAGTATCAATTTTTAAAAAATAAAATTAAATCGTTAGACGCCGTAGTATATACTCATGAACATTCCGATCAAACTTCAGGAATTTTTGAAATGCGACCTTTTTTTTGGAGGAATAAGAAAAGAATTCCTGTTTATGGAAGTGCAAGAACTATAAATCAATTAAAAAGAAAGTACACTTTCTGTTTTTCAGAAAGACACGGTTATAAACCAATAATGAGTGCGAAAAAAATAAATAAAAATTTTTTAATAAAGAAAAATAAAGATAATTTGTCATTTAGAGCTTTTAATGTCGAGCATGGTTTAATTAATGCAACTGGATACATTATAATGAATAAGATTGCTTATATTAGTGATTGTAATGGAATTTCTGAAAAAAATTTGAAATTATTACAAAATATTGATTTTCTTATCATAGATTGTTTGAAATTAGATAAACATCCTTCTCATTTTAATTATAACGAAGCTCTCGATATAATTCATAAAGTAAAAGCAAAAAAATCAATACTAACAAATCTTCATACAGATCTAGATTATTTTAAATTAAGAAAAAAATTACCAAAACATATTGTTCCAGCATTCGATGGAATGAGTATAAATTTTTAAATTAATTTTTCGATAACTTTTAGGAATCTTTTAGATGATGGTTTGGTAATTGATGAAAAGGTGTCCGCTACTTTTCCGTTTTTCCCAATTATTATTTTATGGAAATTCCATTTAGGTATTGCACCTATGCCAAAATCTCTTTTAGCCCACTTATAAAATGGATGAGCATCAGCCCCGATAACATTTATTTTTTCTGTCATAGGAAATGAAATTCCAAAATTTGTTTCACAAAAGTCTTTGATTTCTTTATTTGAACCTGGTTCTTGTCTAAAATTATTTGTAGGCACTCCAATAACTACTAAACCTTTTTTTTTATATTTAGACCAAAGTGACTGAAGATCCTCATATTGTGGTGTATAACCACATCTACTTGCCACATTCACTACAACAATTATTTTGTTTTCGTAGTTGCTTAATTTGATTATATTTCCGTCTATTCCTATAAATTTAAAATCATAGGCTCTTTCATTGCTTGTAGCATAAACTTTATTGAAAAAACTAAACATAAATAAAATAATTAAAATTTTCTTCATAATTTTAGAGCTTTAATTAATGCATCAAAAGGTAAAAATATACATTTAAATCTATTTAAATTGTCGCTGTTGAGTAATTTTCCAAAATCGGAGTATTTTCTTGGAATTTTAATTTTTTTTTGTTTTGAAATTTTTTTAAGTTTTGCAAAATCATTCTTCAAATCTTTAACATTAAGATATTTAATTTTTTGAGATAGTAAACTTGCAGAAGCCTCACAATATACACATGACTCGGTTTCATATTTCATTGAATTAATTCTATTACCCTTGGCCATAATCTCTAAAGTTATTTTATCTCCACACAATGTATTTTTTAATGATACTTTATGAGAATATTTATTTTCTAAGCCAACATTTGAAGTATTCAATGCTAATTTTATTATAGTTTCGTTAATCATTTTTTGGAAAAAAATAATAGTAAAAAATATCCAAATAATGTCGAAAGTAAAGAGCCTGTCAGTACTCCAATTTTTACACCGTCCATGTATTCTAAATTATTAGCAAAAGCCAAATTTCCTACAAACAAACTCATTGTAAAACCGATACCTGTTAATATTGAGACAGCATAAAATGCTGGCCATGTTGAACCTGTAGGCATGTCGGCTAATTTAAGTTTTACAGAAATGTAAGATAAAAGAAATACTCCAATTTGTTTTCCAAAAAATAATCCTAAAACGATTCCTAAAGGTACAGGGTTTAATAAAGATGCAAAAGTTAAACCTTCTAAAGATACTCCTGCATTTGCAAAAGCAAAAATTGGCATAATTCCAAAAGCTACATAAGGTGATAAAGCATGTTCTAGTTTTAAAAGCATTGATTGTTTAGTTTCTTTTATATTGTGTGGAATAGTTAGTGCTAATAAAACTCCAGCAATCGTAGCATGTATTCCTGATTGGTGAGTAAAATCCCATAAGAAAATTCCTACGATTAAAAAAGGAATAAATTTTTTTACGTTAAATCTATTTAGCCCTATCAGAACTAATAAAGAAATTAACATTAAAATTAAATATTTAACTTCTATATTACCTGAATAAAAGAATGCAATAATAACTATTGCACCTAAGTCATCTATAATAGCCAAAGCAGTTAAAAAAACTTTTAGCGAGATTGGCACTCTTTTTCCAAGAAGCGAAAGAACACCCAAAGAAAATGCAATATCTGTAGCTGATGGAATAGCCCAACCATTAAGTGTTGTACTGTCATCGAAATTAATAACAATATAAAATAATGCAGGTATAGCCATTCCACCTACAGCACCTATAATTGGTAACATTGCTTGCTTTGGATTTGATAATTCACCCTGTATGAATTCTCTTTTAATTTCTAAAGAAACAAAAAAGAAAAAAATTGCCATCAAAACGTCATTGATCCAATGAAGAACACTTAATTTTAATCCAAATTCTTTAGTGCCTAAAATTATATATTTTTCTAATGTAGAAAAATAATATTCGCTAAAACTTCCATTACTTATTATTAAAGCAAGTATAGCTGCAAAAAGCAGAACTAATCCCGAGGCAGCTTCCAGTTTAAAAAAATATTTAAATGGTTTTGTTATTTGCTGGATCATTGGTATTATTTACTTGTATAGAGGCTATCTTTCAATTGCCAAAAACACATAATTACCCTATAAAAACAGACGTTCGGGGCGTAGCGCAGCCTGGTAGCGCATCTGGTTTGGGACCAGAGGGTCGCAGGTTCAAATCCTGCCGCCCCGACCACAATATTATGAAAAAAAGCTAAAATTTACATACCATCTAAAACTGCAATGCAGTCGGGTAGGGGAAAGACAAAAGAATGGATACTTGAGTTTGAAACCAAAGAACCCTCTATAAACCCGCTTATGGGCTGGGAGACCTCCACTGATACAATGGAAGAGGTAAATTTAAAATTTTCCACTAAACAGAAAGCTGTAGAATATGCAAAAAAGAATAATATATCTTTTACAATTATAGAACCTAAAAAAAAAGAATATGTTATAAAATCTTATGCAAATAATTTTCTTAAGAATTAAAAATGTGGCGTAGTTTTTTTAAAGATAAAAAATGGTTTTATTGGTCTTATGGTGGAGGTTTTTTTATTCTTCTTTTGTTGGTTACACAAACATATTTAGATGTTTTATTTAATAGTTGGTATAAAGACTTTTACGATATTCTTCAAACGGCAGAAGATCGAGATATTACCGAATTTTGGGATTCTATAAAAAAATTTTTATATATAGCACTTCCTTACGTAACAATTTTTGCTTTCACAAATTGGTTTACTCGTTTATGGGCATTTAGATGGAGAGAAGCTATGACTTTTTCATATATGCCTTATTGGAGAGCAACTGATGCAAAAGTTGAGGGCTCATCTCAAAGAATACAAGAAGACTGTATGAATTTTGCAAAAATAGTTGAGTCAATAGGATTACAAGTGGTTAAAGCTATTATGACTTTAATTGCTTTTATTCCAATACTTTGGGTATTATCCTCTAATGTTACAGTTCCTTATTTAGATAATGTTTCAGGCTCTTTAGTTTGGGTAGCTTTAACATTAAGTATTGGAGGAATCGTCATAAGTTGGTTAGTAGGTATTAAGCTACCAGGCCTGGAGTACAACAATCAAAAAGTTGAGGCTGCATTTAGAAAAGAACTTGTATACGGAGAGGACGACAGAAAGAATTATGTCCAAGCTCCAACTATTTTACAACTTTTTACCGGTATAAAATTTAACTATCATAAATTATTTCTTCATTACGGATATTTTGATTTATGGGCTATCTGGTACAGGCAACTTTTTGTGATTGTGCCTTTTTTAATAATGGCACCAGGTCTTTTCACTGCAGCGTTTACCCTAGGTGTTATGATGCAAGTAGTTAATGCTTTTGGAGAGGTTAAAGATGCTTTTTCTGTTTTTTTATATAACTGGACAAGAATAACAGAATTAAGATCAATTTATAAGCGTCTTATGGAATTTGAAACAGCAATAAATTATAATAAAGTATTGAGAAAACCAAGAAAATCTGATGTAAGAGTTTAATGGAACTCTACCTCAAACTTATAGACGTAATTGTCCCTGTTTTTTTTGTTATTGGAGTAGGATATTATCTTGGTAGAAAAAATCCTGAAATAAATACAGATTTTATAACTACATTTGCAGGAAATGTAGGAACTCCAGCAATGATTTTTTATACGATAACAACTACTGGAGTAACATTAACTGTTTTTATTGAATACTTTATTTATGCATTAATTATTATTGGGGGTTTTTCTGTTGTAGGAATTTTATTTCTTCTTTTATTAAAAAAAGATTTTATTAGTGAATTGCCACCATTAATTTTACCAAATACTGGAAATATGGGTATTCCTATTTGTTTATTTGCTTATGGAACAGCTGGGCTAGGGGTCGCATCTGCTATTGCTTCAGTAATTATTTTTCTTCACTTTACACTTGGAGTTTTATTGGCAAAAAAAAGTTTTTCATTTGAAATATTAATTAAGAATATGCCAATTTATGGAATCATAGTTTCAGTCATATTTTTATATTACGAATTGGATGTCCCTGGATATTTAGAAAACACTACATTTTTACTTACATACGCTACTATATTTTTGGTTTTAATGTCTTTAGGAATAGCTTTATCGCGATTAAAAGTAGTTTCTTGGACACATGCATCAATTCTAGGAGCAGTTAGAGTAATTATTGGACCCTTAATAGGATTTGGATTAATTAAATTTCTCAATTTAGATGGATTTGCAGCTGGTGTGCTTCTAATTCAATCATGTATGCCAAGTGCGATTTTAACTTATTTGGTGGGCTCAATGTACTCAGAGAGAAAGGTGGTAGATAGCGTAGCAAGTGTTATCGTGACTTCTACTGTTATGTCATTCATCACTATCCCAATTGTAGTTTTTTTTAGTCTTAAATATTTTCAATAAATACAATAACTTAAATCATATAATTAAAGTAATATGTGAAATAATAGGTAAGTATCATTTATACATATAATAAAAAAGTAAAATAAACACTGAAAAATAATGCTTATTTAAACTAAAAAAGTGATAATTAGGTTCAAAGGGGTGATTAAAATAAAGATTTTAAAAGATAAACTATTAAATATTTAAGATTTAACGACTAAAAATAGTAAATTAGGGCGTTTTAGACTGCTCTAAAAGCAACAATTATCAACAATTCTACAAGCTATGCGTGTACTGAATATAGCGTTTAAACAGCCGTAGAGGGTGTATTTTTTGCAATCATTGATTTTATAGTACAACTAACTGATGTGTGAATAAAAAATTTAACAAAATAGGGGCTAATAGACCCGATCGCCCGTCAAATAACAATTCTAGAGCCTTATACCCTCTTTTTTTAGCAAAAATCTCTTAGTTTTTACTCCTCCTTTGCCGGAATAACCTCCAAGCGATCCGTCAGATCTTACAACTCTATGGCAAGGTATTTTAGGCGCATATGGGTTTTTTCCTATAGCATTGGCCACAGCACGCACAGCAAGCGGTTTTCCTATGGCTTTAGCCACCTGAGAATAGGTTTTTACGCTTCCTCGAGGTATTTTCCTTAAATAAGCCCATACTTTAAGCTGAAATTTAGTACCTATAAGCCTCATTAGTCAAATATCAGGTAAATTGTTAGAGATATGGCTATTATAAGGGCTATTATTAAGCCTAAAGCTATCTTTTTTTTGCCTTTTGAACTTGAGTTAGTCCAGAAGTAAGAAATTCCGTAAACAGCAACTATAAATACCACTATAGGAAGAATAAATTTAATCATAAGCTTTGAAATTATATGTATTGACATCTAAAATCACTTAATATATTACTAATGATAATTAATTGTTATCAATAGTAATATGAAAGAACTAGTTACAAATTTAAAAAAGCTTCATGAGGATACATTAAACAACCTCAAGCTATCTAAAGCTAATAACACTTTAAGAGCATATAAATCTGACTTTAAAGATTTTGGAAAATTTTGTGCAAAACATGGATTTAATTCAATGCCCACAGAGCCAAAAGTTATATCTTTATACTTAACACACCTATCTACTAACTCAAAAATAAGCACATTGAGACGGAGATTGGTATCTATTGGTATAATTCATAAATTAAAAGGCCATTATTTAGATACAAAACACCCGATTATTATTGAAAACTTAATGGGCATAAAAAGAAAAATAGGAAGCATTCAAGCAGGTAAAAAACCTATATTAATCAATCACTTAAAAGAAATAATTAATGTGATAGATGATCAAAAAATAGAAAAAATTAAAAAATTAAGGAATAGAACTTTAATTCTTATTGGTTTTGGAGGAGGATTTAGACGAACAGAATTAATTTCAATTGACCATGAAGACTTAGATTTCGTAGAAGAAGGTGTAAAAATTACTATTAGACGCTCCAAAACAGATCAATTTGGAGAAGGTTTTATTAAAGGATTGCCCTACTTCAGTAATGAAAAATATTGCCCTGTTACAAGTTTGAAGAATTGGATAAATCTATCAAAAATAAAAACTGGCCCGATATTTAGAAGATTCGCTAAAGGATCAATACTTACTAGTAACAGGTTAACTGATCAATCGGTAGTATTAATAATAAAAGATTGTTTAAAGATGGCTGGAATAGAAAATAAAAATTTTTCAGGTCATAGTTTAAGATCAGGATTTGCAACAGTAGCGGCTGAATCAGGCGCAGATGAACGAAGTATAATGGCAATGACAGGACATAAAACAACTCAAATGGTAAGGAGATATATTAAAGAAGCTAATATTTTTAAGAATAATGCATTAAATAAAATTAAATTATAAAAAAAATGAAAAAAATATTGAATAAAATTTCTATCATACTAGTTTGCTACAAAAGCTCATTTAAATTAAAAAAATTTATTAAAAACATTCCTAAAGAAACAGAGATTTTTTTAATTGATAATTCAAAAGATCATAATTTAAAAAGATTATTTAAAAAAAAAAACAATGTAAAAATTTACTTCAAAAAGAATGATGGTTACGGAGCTTCAATTAATTATGCAGTTAAAAAAATAAAAACTCCTTATTTTTTAGTAGTGCAACCCGATGTATCGGGAATTAATAAAAGATCTCTAATAAATTTTTATAAATATTCGAAAAAATTAAAAGACAAATTTTCAGTAATTGGACCACATTTCTTAAATGCTTCGAAAAGTGGTCATTTTCAAACAGATCTAAAATTTAAGATTAAAGAAATACATAATATTCACGGTTCCACAATGTTTTTTAATAAGAAAATATTTAAATATAACAATGGATTTGATAATAATATTTTTCTATATTGGGAAGAAACTGATTATACAAAAAGAGCAAAAAAAAATGGATATAAAGCTTACCAATTAAATTTAGTCAAAGTAAAACATGAAAAAGGTAAAGCAGTAAAAACTATTGACTCAAACGAAGGCGAAAAGTTAAGGAATTTATATATTTGGCATTTTATTTGGTCAAAATTTTATTATTTTAAAAAACACTACAGTATTTATTTCGCTTTAATCTATTTTTTACCAATCTTTATAAGAATTTTATTTAGAATGTTTATATATATTACTTATAATAGAAATAAATTTAATCGATATTATTATAGATTTCATGGACTAGTAAATGCAATTTTTGGTAAGAAAGCACATATGAGGTTGAATAAAATCCTTAATTAACATTTTTACTTAATAAGATTTGATGTTCACTCTCCCCTACTAAAAAATATCCATTTTCTTCAAAAAAAGGCACAGAATAAAGGGTTTTAGCCCCTTTATCATCAACTAGCACTAAAGAATTATCTTTTAATTTGCTTATTGCATGCTTTGCTTCATTCAGTTGATGTTTTGAGGCTAATTCTACGTTATGACCATCAAATGAATCTAGATATAAAAAATCTATTTTTTTTTCAAAATTTTTTAAAAATTCAATACTATCTTTATGATAAAAAAAAGTATTTCTAGCAAATTCTCTTGTGAAATCTTTAGCATTTTCTATATTTTTTTTTGATATATCGCAACTATGAAGTTCACCATTTATTTGGTGAGCAAAATCCGCGAACATAAGCGTACTCATTCCATCTTTCCAGTTTTTTTTTTTGAAAAATAAGAATTTATCTTTCCCTCTTGATGTTCCAGTTTCTACAAAAATTTTTAAATTTCTTTTAATAGCAATTTGGAGTGCTTTTTTAAAAAAAGGAAACCTTATATTTTTTTTATGTTTATATTTTTCTAAAAAATCCATTAAGAATTAATAATATTTTTGGTCATTTTTTCAAAATTGTCTCGATAAATAGACTTATATTCTTTCATATGTTTTGTAATTCTTGAATAGTGATTTATTTTCTCTTTTTCAATTATATCAATTATATTAATATTATAATTTGAAGCTATGTGTGTTAACGCTCCATGACATGAGATAAATAATGAAGCTTTTGATATTAGATGAGCAATTGAATAAAAATTTTGATTTGTGATTAAATTGATATTCTTATTTACTTCGTAAAAAGAATTTATTTTTTCTTGAGAGTTATCTTTGATTTTATTTACTATATCAGTTTTTAAAAATCCTGTTGTAATAATAATTTTCATATTTTTTTTTATAGCAAGGTTATTTAAAAACTTCACTAAACTTTTATAAGTTGGTTTGATCGAGGTAAGATTTTTAGCCTTACTAAATAATATAGAATAATTTTCTAATTCCCATTTTTCATCATAATGAAAAATAATATAATTATTTTTAATTATAAAGTCTTTCGTTAAATCATTTGAATTTTTAAAGTAATTTTCTGGAAAAAAATTAAAATCCTCTTGTTTAAAATCTAATTTTAAAGCATTACAATTTAATTTTATAATTTCTTCTATTGGAGTTTCTAATTGATTATCGTTATCTAAAAAAACATTTTTTGAAAATATGCTTAAAATTTTTTTTTGTATATGTTTCGATACATTAAAAATTTTGTTTTTTGATCTTAATAATAAACTTATAATTATCGATCTATTTTTTTTATCTGCAACGATAATTGCATCATAGCAAATTTTTCTTAGTCTAAGATACAATTTAAACTTATTTAAAAATGTATTACTCTCTAATAAAATAACATTATTTATAAGTTTATTTGATTTTACAAAATCTTCATTTTTTTTTGATACTACAACACTGATTTTTGATTCAAAATTATTTCTTTTTAATGATTTTATAAGAGGCATAGTTATTAAAAAATCACCTATTCTATCTGTTCTAAATATTAAATAGTCCATACGACCATGACGTTATCTTGGAATATTACTTAAAAACTTTTTAAAATTGTTTTTTATGAAATTTAAATCTTTGTTTTCAAGACCATGATGACAACCAATTAAAATCCCATTTTTCATTACTTCATTGCTATTCACTTCAGAATTTTTAACTTTTTTATATTTTCTTTTTTTCATAATTGGTTGTCTCAATATGTTTCCAGTAAATATCGTTCTTGTTTGAATTCCTCTCTTCTCTAAAAAAATTTGTAATTTTTGTCTATTAATGATCTTATTTTTGATTATCACAGGATAAGCTAGCCAAGGAGTTTTTAAATTTTTTTGTTGTTTAGGTAAATCAAATAAATCTGGGAAATTTGAAAAAAAATTCTTTAAATTATCAAAATTATATATTCTTTTTTTTATGTTTTTGGATAATTTTTTTAATTGAACAGCAGCAAATGCAGCAGATATTTCAGAAGGCAAGAAATTATAACCGATGTCTTGAAATATATATTTTCCATCATATGGTATCCCGTCAACTTTTGTGTTAAATCTTTTTTTAATTCCTTCGGACTCGTTAAATACAGCCGATGATCTTCCCCAGCCTCTTAGTAATTTTGCTTTATCATATAATTTTCTATCATTAAAGCACACCATTCCACCAAAGCCTGCGCCCGTAATAATGTGAGAAGCATACATGCTATTAGTTGTAATATCAGAATATGATCCTAAATTTTTTCCCTTAATTTTGTATCCAATTGTATCAGCAGAGTCCTCAATAACTTTAATTTTATATTTTTTTGCAATCTTGTAGATTTCTATCCAGTTTGGTATATTTCCCAGAAGATTTGGTATCATTATAGCTTTAGTTTTTTTAGTTATAGCTTGTATAATCTGACTTGAATCAGCAACAAAAGTGTTTTTTTTTACATCAATAAAATGTGGTATTAAACCTAGTTGGTAAATCGGAGCAACTGTTGTTGAAAAAGTTAATGTTGGTGTTATTACTTCACTTCCTTTTTTTAATTCTAGTGATGCTAATGCTAACAAATTTGCTGAAGAACCAGAATTCACCATTAAACCGTATTTTTTTCCAAAAGTGTTAGCAATTTTTTTTTCTAGAGATTTAACAGATGGTCCATCAATTAAGCTTAATGATTTTTTTTTTAATACATTAATTGCAGCTTCGATTTCTTGATTGTCATAAACTGCTTTACCGTAAAATATTTTCATTTATTTTTCCCAATAGAATTTATTCATGTGGTTTACATCAAATGTCTTTGAAATAATATAATCTGCAACTTTGTTAGAATTAAAGTGACTCATATATTTTTTCTTTCCATTTTTAGCAATTTTCTTTCTTAATGTGTCGTCGTTTGATATTTTCAAAATTTTTTCAGAAAGGTCATTTACGTTCTTATAAAAAACCATTTCATTATCATTAAAAAAATTTCTATATTGCGTTTTTTCATCAATTAAACAAACTAAACCGTTACCAACTATCTGAGTAATTCTGTCACTACTGTAATATTTAATGGCATCTCCCCTGCTTAGATTTAAACCCATTTTGGCATTAGAAATAGTTTTAAAATAGTGATCTGCCCAAATTGGTTGGATTTTACCTATACCGTAAAGATCAAATTTTACATCAGGAGTTTTTTGAGTAAGGTTATTTAAAAAAAGTATTCTATCGTCAGTTTTACCTGATTTAAGCACCCCTCTGTGTACACCGTGGCTTAAAGCAAAAAAAACATCAACGTTACAGGATTTTTTATAATTATCTAATATTTCAAAAGATTTATCTGATGGATTTGGTATGTAAAAACTATTCTCTTTTTTTAAAAAAGTCAAAACGTCAGGACTTGTAGTCAAAAAGGTTGAGTCCACAACATCAATTTTATCAAGAATTCGTTTTTTATTTCTTTCAAAGTCTGGTCCTCTTTTATTAAGTGGGTCTAAAAACCATTGACCGAATTTAGCATTTGGGTAATCCTCCTTTAATTCTAAGATTTGTTCTGATGAAATTAAGTCAGCGTGACCTAAAACAATTAAATCGGGTTTATAATTATAACAAGTTTTTTTTAACTTATTATTGAGAGTTTTAGCGCCTTTTATATCTCCAAATCCTTTATAATATTTTTGTATGTCTCTGTCACTAAAACCTAAAACACTATGGCCCAGTCTTATAAATCCATTATTTATTCTTCTTCCAGTATTAAAAAAAAGCCTACCATCTAATCTTTCATTAAAATTTGTTATATGCAAAATTCTTAAATTTTCTAATTTTTTTCTTGTATTAAATTTATTAAAAATTTGTAATTTTTCTGATCTAAAATTGTCAATTTTCTCTGTGATAAATTCATGGGTTAGATAAAAGTTTTCAACGGATAAATTTTGTAATTTTAATCTAAGTTTTTTATCTTCTATAAGGAGTTTAATTGTTTTTTCCAAATTCTTTACATTTAATCTTTTTAATATTTTTGCATTTGTTACAGTTTCCGGCAAACCACCTTTATCAGTAATAATTACAGCACAACCATTTGCTGAAGCTTCCAAACTTGTTCTACCAAAAGGCTCTTCCCATCTAGAACATGCAACAGCAATACTTGTTTCTTTAAAAATTTTAAGAACTTTTTGATGATTTAAAAAACCTAAAATATTTGCGTTTTTATGATTTAAGGAAATTTTTTCTCTTTTTTCATCTCCAATTATTTTTGCTTTCCATTCAGGATATCTATTTAAAATATTTTTTATAGCTTTTGCAAAAACATCATATCCCTTCGCTGAATTTAATTTTCCAACAAAAGTAATCCATTTCTTTTTATTTTTAAGAATTGTTTTATTATTTTTTTTAGCAGATTGAAAAAAAACAACTAATTTTTCACTATTTACAAATTTATTTTCTAAACCTTCTAGGAATCTTTTTTTTGACCAATTGCTATTAAAAATAATCTTATAGCAAGTCTTTAATAAGTTTTTTCTATCTTCTATAGTTTTGGAGCCATCCATTGATAGAGGGTCATTATGAAAATATAAAGCTAAAATCTTTTTATTAAGTTTTTTTTTTAGTAAATTTATATAACTAGGTCGATTGTGTATTTCAATTATAGAAAGATTATATTTATTTTGTAAAAAAATAAATTTATTTACGTAAGCTTTTGTTTGACTTCTTAAAGGGTTGTTATAGAGATCAATATTTTGGTATCTTAATTTAAATTTTTTTTTGAATTTAGTATTGCCAAAAACAATTATATTTTTTTTATATTTTGAATTAATACTTGTTTCATTTACAAATAATGATACGGCCCCTGGATATTCAGGTGAAAAATTTTCTTTGTAAGGTAATAAAATTCCAATTTTCACTTTTTTTTATTTTTTAATTTATTTCTAAGTGTTCTATTTTTCTTTATATAATATTCTCTAGAAATTGCCTCTTTTTTAGTGCTATATTTTTCTTTGTAAATTAACTCCCATTTTCTTCCTCTAGTAAATTTAGCCCCTTTACCAGAGTTATGAGTGTCCAGTCTTTTCTTGAGATTATTTGTATATCCAACGTATGTAACTGGTTTTTTGCTCTTATTCTTGAGCATATAAACATAAAATGCCATGATTTTATTAGTAGCCTTTTGAGTCAGGTCCTTTTTTTGTTCCTTTTATAGATTCAACTGCTTGTTTTGAACCCGCGCTCATGAATCTTTGATCTGATCCAATTGTTACTAAATTGAAACCTAAAGACACCATTTTTTTTGCATAATCTACTGATCCATTGTGTATACCGGCTAATAAATTCTTATTCTTTGCAGCCTCAAGAATTCTTTGAATTTGTTCAAATGCTTTTGTCCCCTCTTTTTTATCAAATCCTGGTTCCTCTCCTACTGCCAAACTTAAATCAGCAGGACCAATATATATACCGTCAAGGTTTGGTGTACTTAAAATTTCATCTAATTTATCTAATGCTTCTTTTGTTTCAATCATTGCAAGCTTAAGAATTTCATTATCTGAATGTTTTGCATAATCGTTACCACCGTACAACAAACCTCTTATCGGACCAAAACTTCTATAACCTTTTGGTGGATATAAACAAGCGTTAACGAAATTTTCAGCTTCTTTTCTATTGCTTACCATTGGACAAATAATTCCATAACAACCTGCGTCTAAAATTTTCATTATTTGACCGGGTTCATTCCAATTTACTCTAGCAAGTGGCGTAACTTCAGTAGACGATATTGCCTGTAACATATTTAAAGCATTTGAATAATCCACTACCCCATGCTGCATATCAATTGTGCATGAGTCCCAACCCTGGTGTGACATTACTTCAGCTGAAAATGCGCTTGGGATTTGTAACCAACCATTGATAATTGGTTTTCCTTCTTTAAACATTTTTTTTAATTTGTTTTTTCTCATTCGTAAGAGATACCGAAGTGAGTATATTTTATATTAAGATAGTCTTTAATGGCCATTGAACCGCCTTCTCTTCCGTAGCCAGTTTGTTTTATGCCACCAAATGGAGCTTCAGCTACAGCTACAACAGGTGTATTAACAGCTACACAACCTGTTTCAAGTTTTTCGGATGCTTTGTTAGCTTGCTTAAGATCTGTGGTGTAAACATAGCTACATAAACCTAAATCGTTGTTATTGGCTCTGTCCATTACTTCATCAAAATTTTTGAAGGTTAAAATCGGAACTATAGGACCAAACGGTTCTTCTTTCATGACTGTAAAATTATCTTTTATGTTATCGAAAATTGTAGGTTCATAATAAAAACCTTTATTAAAATTTGCTGCTCTTTTTCCTCCAAGCAAAACTTTTCCACCTTCTTGTTTTGTTGTTTCAACGAGTTTTTCAACTCCTTCGAGTCTTTGTTTAGTACACAAAGGCCCAAGTAGAGTATCTTTATCCATACCATTCCCAATTTTTAATTTTTTAGTTTTTTTAACCATTAGATCAGCAAATTCGTCTTTTTTCTTTTCATGAATATAAAATCTATTTGGGGATATACAAACTTGACCATTATTTCTAAATTTAGCAGTTATTGCCATGTCAGTTACTTTATTAATATCTACGTCATCAAACACAATAAAGGGTGAATGACCGCTTAGCTCCATAGTAACTCTTTGGACTTTTTCTGCAGCTTGTTTCAAAATTAGTTTACCAACTCTTGTAGATCCAGTTATTGATATTTTTTTGACAATATCTGATGATATTAACTCTGATGAAATTTCTGCTGGGTCACCTGAAAGTAAATTTACTACACCCGGCGGAACACCTGCCTCTCGACATATATCTACTATCTCCATTACACTACCAGGTGTTATAACATCAGGTTTTACAATAACAGAACATCCTGCTGCCAACGCAGTCGAAATTTTTCTTGAAGCTAAAATTATTGGAAAGTTCCATGGAACTAAAGCTGCGACCACTCCAACTGGCTGATAAATAACATGAATTTTGGTATTAGGAAATCGGCTTTGATTTATTTCACCAAATATTCTTTTTGTTTCTTCTGAATTCCATTCAAATATGTCTGCTGCCCCACCTACTTCACCTGGTCCTTCTGTTATAGGTTTTCCTACTTCTAAAGTTAACCACTTTGATAGAATATCAACTTTTTTCCTTATTAATTCAGAGATTTTTCTAATAATTTTAGATCTTTCCCAAGGAGATGTATTCCTCCAAATATCTAAACCTATTTCTGCTGACTTCAGTGCTCTTTGTACATCTTTACTATTTGCCTTTGAAGCTTTCCCTATAATCTCTTCAGTAGCTGGATTAATTACATCATAGGTTTCACCACTAGATGATTGTTCCCATTTGCCGTTGATAAACTGACCAAATTTTTCGTACATAATTTATATATAATTATTGAATATATTTAGTTAATTATTTATCTTATAAAGAATTTATGAAAAACATTCAACTTACTTGTGCTCATGCACTCGTTAAATTCCTTACAAAACAAAAAATTTTAATCGATGGAAGAAAAGAACCATTGTTCCCAGGAGCATTTGGAATTTTTGGACATGGTAACGTAGCGTGCTTAGGACAGGCACTTCAAGAAAATCAAAAAGAACTTCCCACATGGAGAGGTCATCATGAGCAAAATATGGCTCTTACTGGAATTGCTTATTCAAGAGCAAAAAGAAGAAAACAAATTTTTATTGCAACCAGTTCAGTTGGCCCAGGTTCAACAAACATGATAACAGCCGCAGCTGTTGCAATGAGCAATAGACTTCCAATTTTATTTTTACCTGGTGATACATTTGCAAACAGAATGCCAGATCCTGTACTTCAACAAGTTGAACATTTTAATAACCCTGGAATAACACAAAATGACGGTTTTAAGCCTGTTGTAAGATATTTTGATAGAATTACACGTCCGGAACAAATTATTTCAACTTTACCTCAAGCTATTGAGGTTATGCTTGATCCTGCTGATTGTGGTCCAGCATGTATTTCTTTAAGTCAAGATGTTCAAGGTGAGGTATTTGATTATCCTGAGGAATTTTTCAAAGAAAGAGTTCATTCAATTAGACGTCCACGACCAGATGATTATCAAATTAAAAAAGCAGCAGATATTATTAAATCTTCTAAACATCCAATAATAATTTCAGGAGGAGGAGTTTTTTACTCTGATGCAATGGATGAATTATCTGAATTTGCAAAAAAACATAATGTACCAGTAACACAAACTGTTATGGGTTACTCTACTATGAAAAGAGATCACTCTCATTTTTTAGGTCCCATTGGTGGTCTTGGTGGAAAAGCAGCAAATAATATGGCAAAAAAAACAGATTTAGCTATAGCTGTTGGTACTAAACTAGCAGATTTTACAACTGGATCATGGGCAAACTTTGAAAACCCAAGCTTTAAACTTGTATCAATCAACGCAGCAAGATTTGACGCAAACAAACATATGGCACAGGCAGTAATTGGTGACGCAAAAGTTTCATTAGTAGAATTATCTTTAGCTCTTGGAAATTGGAGAGCAGAAGATAGTTGGAGTAAAAAAGCACAAATAGAATTAAAAGGTTGGAATGAATATGTTGATAAAGAAAGCGGTCCAACAAACCAAAAATTACCTAGTTATGCTCATGCTGTTGGTGCAATCTACAGAAATTCTGATCCATCAGACATAGCAGTAACTGCTGCTGGCGGTTTAGTAGGCGAAGTTGTTCAAGTCTGGAGGCCTAGAGAGCTAAATACTCATGAAACCGAATGGGGCTTTAGTTGTATGAGTTACGAAATTTCAGGTGCTTTAGGAATTAAAATGGCAAATCCAAATAAAGAAGTTATAGCTTTTGTAGGTGATGGATCATATTTGCTTTACAATTCTGATATATATAGTTCAGTAATAACTAATAATAAATTGATTATCATAGTTTGCGATAACGGAGGTCATGCAGTAATAAATCGACTTCAACTATATAAAGGTGGTAAAGAATTTAATTGTTTATTAAAAAGTTCAAAAACCCCAAATCTTGTGCCCGTCGATTTTGCCTCACATGCAAAAAGCATGGGTGCGGATGGAGAACAAGTAAATTCAATATCTGGACTTGAAGAAGCTTTTAAAAGAGCAAAAAAATCAAAGAAAACATATGTTATAAGTATCCATACGGATGGCTATCAATGGCTAGAGGGCTCCGCATACTGGGAAAGCCCCACTCTTTCATTACCTTCAACTGAGGAGAATAAAAGAGCCCTAAAAGAACACCTAGAAGGGAAGAAAAAACAAAGAAAAGGTGTATAAGCTTTTAAATGGGTAAAGTTTTTAAAGTCGGCCTGATCGGTTGCGGTCATATAGCTGAAACTTATTTTAGGGCACATAAATATTTCAATAATTTCAAAATAATTAAATGTGCTGATATAAATAAAATTGCAGCAGAAAAGTGTGCTAAAACTTATAATATAATTTCTTCTTCAGTTAATGAATTGCTTAAAGATAAAGAAATTCAAGTAATTCTAAATTTAACGATACCTAATGCACATTATATAATAGCTAAAAAATCCCTAATTAATGGTAAACATGTTTATTCTGAAAAACCTTTAGCAGTTTCATTTAAAGATGGAAGAGAGCTTATAAAAATAGCAAAAAGAAAAAAACTGTTTATAGGTAATGCGCCTGATACTTTTTTAGGTGGAGGAAATCAAAAGGCAAGAGAGCTTTTGGATAAAAAAGTAATAGGAAAAGTGAAGTTTGGGACAGCTATATTTGCTTATCCAGGAATACAATCCTATCATCCCAATCCAGAGTCTTGGTTTGCCAAAAAAGGAGGCGGACCTGTTATAGATATGGGTCCTTATTATTTAACTGCTTTAGTAAATTTGTTGGGTCCAGCTAAAGAAGTTTCAAGCATAAGCTCAAAAGGAGTAAATAAACGTACTATTGGTATAGGACCAAAAAAAGGTAAAAAATTTAGAGTGGAGTGTCCAACAACTTATTTTTCTACTATCAAGTTTCATAATGGCACGATAATTAGATTAACTTTATCTTTTGATGTTATTTCTCATCTAAGGAACCATATAGAACTTTATGGAGAAAGCGGTTCTATGATAGTTCCAGATCCAAATATGTTCGGTGGAACAGTCTTAATTAGTAAAAAATTGGGTAGTTCATGGCAAAACCATAAAACCAATAAAATGACCCTTGGAAAAATAAATATTAGAACCCAAAGCTCTAGAGCCAATGAGTCTGCTACCAATGCAAATTATAGGGGTGTTGGTTTATCAGAAATGATAAACTCAATTCAGAATAAGAGAGTTCATAGGTGTAATGGAGATCTATCACTGCATGTTCTAAATATAATAGAAGCAATTCATTTGTCTGCAAAAAATAACAAAAAACAAAGAATTTCCATTAAATGTGATAAGCCAAAACCCTTTTCAAATAAAGAAATTAATTCAATAATTAAATAGAATTCTGTCTACTTAAAATAGCAGCACCTCTTACTCCACTTGCATCTCCATACTTTGGTTTTAGAAACACTGTTTTTAGATTAGGTTCATTTATAAATAATGAGGTTTTTTTTTTAATTTGATCCAAAAAGTCTATTTCATTAGAAATTCCTCCACCAAAAACAATAGCATCTGGATCAAGAGTTGTAATGATTATAACCAAACATCTTGCTAAAATTTCTTTATACTCATTTATAAATAAAGTGGAGTTAGTTTCTTTTTTTCTATATCTATTAAAAATTTCTTTTGCCGAAATATTTTCATTATATCTTTCATTAAATCTTTTTTCTATTGATTTACCAGATAGATACCCTTCCAACCTATTTGAAAAATCTAAGATTTTATCAGATTTTAAGTTTGGAGTTTTTGTAAGTGGCATTTGATTTAAGCTCCACTCCCCTCCTAAACCATTTGCCCCGGATATTATTTTTTTATTTATTACTAGTCCGCCACCACATCCTGATCCTAATATAATACCAAATACAGTTTCATAATGACTCGCTGATCCATCAAAAGCCTCAGATAAACAAAAACAATTAGCATCATTTTCTGAAAGAAAATTATTATCCATTTTTAATTTTAAATCTTTTATTAGATTTTTTTTATTTAACCACTGAGAATTATGAGCATTTTTAATTAATCCTGTCGTTTTATCTACTGCTCCTGGATGGCATATACCTACATTAAATTTACTGGATTTATTTTCTAATTTCTTAACGATTTCTGCTATTTTAATTATTGTTTTTTCATAATCTTTAGGTGTTTGAACTCTGTCTCTTTTTATTTCTACATTATTGTTGTCTAAAAGAACGTATTCTATTTTAGTTGCCCCTAAATCTATTCCTATTTGCATTAATTAGCTGAAGACCTGTTCATTTCTTGAAGCTCCACTTCTAATTTATTTAACTCTTCACCACCTGCCATCATGCTTAAAAGTTTTTCCCTAGAAATATCTTTTTTTTCATAAGTACCTAAACTTTTTCCTCTATTCAGAACTGTAAAACTATTTCCAACCGGATATGCGTGATGAACGTTATGTGTTATCAAAATTACTGCTAAACCTTGAGAGGCAGCTTTGACTATATATTTCAAAACAACTGAAGCTTGGTGAACTCCAAGAGCAGAAGTAGGCTCATCTAAAACAAGAACTTTTGCTCCAAAATATATAGCTCTACTAATTGCCAAACATTGTCTTTCACCACCCGACATTGTACCAACAGCTTGTGATGGATCCCTAACATCGATACCTATCTGCCCCATTCTCTCAGCAGCTATCTTATTTGCTTTTTCTATATCAAAAGTTTTAAAAAATAGTGGACCTTTTAAGGGCTCTCTTCCCATAAAAAAGTTTCTTGTTACACTCATCAGTGAGACTAAAGCTAGATCTTGATACACAGTTGCTATTCCCATATCCAATGCATCCTTAGGACTATCAAATATTGTTTTTTTTCCCTCGACAATAATTTCACCTTCATCAGGTCTGTGGACTCCAGCTAATGTTTTTATTAAAGTTGATTTACCTGCACCATTGTCACCAAGTAGGCACATTATTTCACCTTTTTTTAATTTCATAGTTACATCTTTCAAAGCAATAACTTTTCCAAAAAATTTACTAATATTATTAAATTGAACTAAATAATCAGACATTATTTACTCTCTGTTACCTTTCTTCTAATATAATTATTAAAGATCACAGCAATCAACATCATTGCTCCTAAAA
>CACDQG010000009.1 GCA_902554785.1 uncultured Pelagibacteraceae bacterium | reverse complement strand
TCTAGGAATTAATAAATCAAAAAAAGAAACCAAGGTAGTAGTTGCTATGTCAGGAGGTGTAGACTCCTCAGTTGTCGCAGCCTTAATGAAAGAAGAAGGATACGATGTGACTGGAATAACACTCAAACTTTACGATGACTCAAAAAAATCGTATCAGGGAAGACAGTGCTGTGCTGGACAAGATATAATGGATGCAAAAAGAGTTTCTGAAAAAATAAATATTAATCATGAGATTTTATATTATCAAAAAAAATTTAAAGCGGAAGTAATCGACTCTTTTATTGATAGTTATGCATCAGGGGAAACTCCAATACCTTGCGTACAATGTAATCAGACAGTTAAGTTTAGAGATCTTTTTAAATACGCGAAAGATTTAAAAGCAGATGCTCTTATAACTGGTCATTATGTTTCAAGAATTCAAAAAAATGAACGGGCGTCAATGTATAGAGCAAAAGATCACAATAGGGATCAAAGTTATTTTTTATTCGGTACAACACAAGAACAGTTAGATTATCTTAGGTTTCCTTTGGGACAAATAGATAAATCTGAAACAAGATCAATCGCTAAAAAATTAAACTTAAATGTTGCAGACAAACCTGACAGCCAGGATATTTGTTTTGTACCAAATGGAGATTATAGTTCTGTGATAAAAAAATTTAAACCAGAGTCGTTTAAAAAAGGTAAAATAATAGATCTTTCTGGAAATCAGATTGGTGAACATGAAGGAATCATTAATTATACAATCGGACAAAGAAAAGGTATTAAAATTGCGAGTGAAAATCCTCTTTACGTAATAAATATAAACGCAGACAATAATACGGTTGTTGTTGGTAAAAAAGAAAATCTAGTTATAAAGGAAATAGAATTAAGAGACTTAAATATTTTAGCACCAAAAAATGAATTCGAAGAAGTGGTTAAGATAAAAGTAAGATCAACAGGGAGATTGCTTAGTGCAAAAATTAAATTCAAAGATAACTATGCTAAAGTAGAAATCTTAGATAATGAGACAGGCATATCTCCTGGCCAAGCTTGTGTTTTTTACTATAAAGATGATGTTGGGGATAAAGTCTTAGGTGGTGGCTGGATTAATAAGACATTCAATAATAACTTATCCACTTAGTTAACAATCCTTAGGCAGACACGTATTAAGTGATACTAAATTAATTAAGTTTATGATTAATTAATATTAATTAAGAGGCAACTCTTAACTGGCCATTTAAGGAAAAACCGAGAGGTTCAAGCTTAAAGGGCAGAAAGATGAACCTAGTAGCGCTAGAATAGTTCATCGGGATGGCTTGGCGGTAGCGCCTAAAACGACGAGCCAAAACTACTAAATTTCTGGGCGAAAGCCTAGAAATTTAAGTGGTTCTCCTCCAAAAATATCTTGAAAATAAATAAAACAAAATTACACCAACAAAATAATTCCACTCAAGAGCATGTTTAAAATGAGTATTGCCTTTTGCGATGAGCATTGGCAAACTTAATATTGCTACTGATGCAAGTATAGAAACTAATATTAATTTCATGAATAAGAATTTTTTATTGATAAAGTTTTCTAATTTTATTCTTAATTTATAAAAATGATAAACTAAATAGCCTTGAGCAATTATTTCAAAAATAATAAAAAGCAATAATACTACTCTTCTAAACAACTTATAGAGCTGAATATCAAATTTAATTCCCAAAAAAACTGAATGTATAGCCAAAAAAATTGCAGATAAAATTCCAAATATTTTGAATTTATAGTTAACATTAGTAGAGTAAAGTGAATTCACTAGATTATTGTTATATCTCCAATAAAAATAAAGGAGTAAAGCAGTAAAAATCATTGCAGGCTTGAAAACTAAATATTGTGGGAAAGTTCTAGAAGCTCTGCTTATCGATAAGCTGCCATCAATATAAGGTATTGAAAAACCAGATCTTCCAATTTGGTCTACAGAAAAAAATGTATTATCCAAAAATTCTGGATTTTGAGAAATTAAAAGACAAAGATTTATTGCTGTTAATGGAATTAAAAAAATCCATAAACTCAATTTTCTTATTTGAGTTATTTCTCTCATAAATATTGTAATTGATTATTTTTTTTTATTTCTTTTTCTTGCTCTTCTTTTCTTTGAGCCTATTTTTCTTCTTCCACGGTGCTTTTTTGGATAACCCATATTTTTGCCTCCTTTTCTATGTCTTAATTAGACAATTACTATATAAATATCAAATATTATTATTTTATGAAAAAGTCTATAAACACATTTTTAAAACACCCCACAAAAGACAGCTCTAATAAATCTGCCAATCCACCCATTATTAGAGCATCTACGATTTTATTTGATACCATGCAAGAATTACATAACCACGAAAATAAAATAAAAAAGCATCAAAAAATTAGTCATTACAGTTATGGTCGTTATGGTAGCTCAACAACTATTGAATTAGAAAATATTTTAAAAGAGTTAGAGCAAGCATACCATGTTTTTTTAACCGGAACAGGATTTGGAGGAGTGGCACTAGCATTAATGAGTTTGTGCAGACCAGGAGATGAAATTTTAGTTTCAGATAATGTTTATGGTCCAACAAAAGAAATATCTGAAAAGTTATTAAAAGAATTCAATATTAACGCTAAATTTTATGATCCCGACTCTATAAATGATCTAAAAAATAAAATTTCAAGAAAAACAAAAATGATTCTTGTTGAAAATCCAGGCAGTAATACTTTCGAATTTCAAGATTTATCTGAAATTATAAAAATAGCAAAAAAAAACAAGATTTATACTTTCCTAGATAATACGTGGGGTACACCTTTATATTTAAAACCACTAAAGATTGGATTTGATATGTCTTTTTCTTCAGCTACAAAATATTTTTCAGGTCACTCTGATGCAATGGGAGGCTCACTCGCTGTAAACAAAAGAGTATTTAAACAAATAATGTTTTTTTATAAATTGTCAGGATATAGAATGTCTGCAGATGAGGCTTATCTAATTATTAGAGGAATAAGGACCTTAGATACTAGGTTAAAGCAACATTATCAAAACACCAAAGCAGTTATAAACTATTTAAAAAAACAAAAAAAAATTAGTGAAATACTTTATCCATACAAACCCTCAAGTAAAAATTATAAACTTTGGAAAAAATATTACTCTGGTGCCACTGGTTTATTTTCTATTGTAATAAAAAGTAAAAAAAAATCGTCAGTAGTAAAATTTGTTAATTCTTTAGAATTATTTGGAATAGGTTACAGTTGGGGGGGATTTGAAAGTCTTGCAATTATACAGGATCTTAAATCATCCAAAAAAGACGAGTATATTCAACGAAGAAGGTTTTATAGATTTAGTAATGACGAACATATTGTCCGATTGCATATTGGTCTGGAAGATCCTAAAGATTTAATAAATGATTTAAGAAATTGTTTAAGGTACATAAAATAGTGAAAAATATTTTTTCAAATAATTTAGCATTAGTCGTCTTAGCTTCAGCTTGCGGAGTAATTTTAATTTCAATGGGCTTAAGACAAACCTTTGGACTTTTTTTTGATGCTTTTGAAAAAGGATTGGGTGTTACTAGAACAGAGTTTGGATTAGCTATTGGAATACAAATGTTGTTTTGGGGAATATTTGCTCCTATTTTTGGTATATTAGCAGATAAATTTGGTGGAAACAAAGCAGTATTTTTAGGTTTTTTAATTTTTGCTTTAGGAATATTTATGTTGTACTCAGGTCCGAATACTGGAATTTACTTTCAATTAGCATTAGGTGTTCTAATTGGTATTGCTTTAGGTGCTACAGCAATTGGTGTTCCAGTTTCCGAGGTAGGAAAGCATTTTCCAAATGAAACCAGAACTATCGCCACTGGGATTGTAACAGCCGCTGCATCGATAGGTTATTTTTTATCTCCACTACTTACTAAATATAGTTTAGTAGAATTTGACTGGGAGCAAACTTTGAAATATTTTATGATATTTATTTCTTTAGGGTTGATATTTTCTATATTTTTACTTCCCGTAAAAACGATGATAAATTCATCTAAAGCTGACAGAGATCAAACTTTTTTTTCTGCTATAAAAGAAGCTTTTTCTCATAAAGGTTATGTACTTCTAGTTTTAGGTTTTTTTGTATGTGGTTTTCAAATTACTTTAGTCGGAACTCATATACCAGGTTATATGCAAGATAGAGGTATGGCCGGGTGGTCAGCTACTATAATTTTAGCTCTAATCGGTTTTTTTAATATTTTTGGTACTTTGGGCATGGGCTACCTTGGAACAAAATATAAAAAGAAAAATTTACTAAGCATTCTTTATACTCTTAGAGCTATAAGTATTTGTGTTTTTATTTTTTCTCCTCCGTCTATGTTAAATTCTGTAATTTTTGGAGTTACCTTTGGACTATTATGGCTTTCGACTGTTCCACCTACTAACGGCATTGTTGCACAAATTTTTGGAACCAAATACCTAAGCACGTTATTCGGAATCGTTTTTTTATGTCATCAATTTGGAGCTTTTGCTGGCGCTTTTTTGGGTGGATATTTTTTTGATACTTACGGAAGTTATGATTACGCCTGGTATATGGCTATCGCACTTTCAATTTTCGCTACTTTGATACATTATCCAATAGATGAAACTAGACTTGTTCGTGTGGATAACACTATCTAAGGTTGTAAATTGAGTCTTTAAGTGAATCAAAAGTGAATCAAAACGAGAACATTCAATATCACTCAACTAAAAAGTGTGGATAATTTTTCTATTAAAACATTTATAGTATTTCAAATATTCTTAAAATAAAAAAAAGGAGCATAAATGTTTTCAAAAGAATTAGGAGCTAAATTAGACAAGTTTCATTTACTAAAACATCCGTTTTATCAAATTTATTGGAACGAGGGGAAATTAACTCGAGAAATTATTAAAGATTACGCTGAACAATATTATCAGCATGTAAAAGCTTTTCCAAGATACATAAGCGCTACACATTCAATATGTGAAGACTTAGAAAAAAGAAGAATTCTTTTGGAGAATCTACAAGATGAAGAAAATAAAGATGGTGACCATCCTAAACTGTGGAAAAATTTTGCAAAGTCATTAGGAGCGGATGAAAAAGAAATTGAAAATGTCAAACTTGATTGGTTTACTAAAGATATGATAGATAACTTCTTTTCTCAAGCTCGTAAGTCATATGCAGAAGGTCTTGCATCTCTTTATACTTACGAGAGACAAATTCCTGAAATTGCTGAAACAAAAATACAAGGTTTAAAAAAATTTTATGGAGTTAGCACAAAAGAAGGTTTAGAGTTTTTTGAGGCTCATAAGTCCGCAGATGTAATTCATAGAGCTGAATGTGAAAAATTATTAGATGCTCTTTCCAAAGAAGAACAAGAAAAAGCAGAGACTGCATCTTTGTTAACTGCAAGGTATCTTTGGAATTTCTTGAGCGGTATGACTTCTAAGCATAAACTACAGTCTATTGCTGCTTAAAGACATTACTAAATATCCAAATGAAAAATGATAATCACGTTTGGGATAACAAACATCCCACTGCTCAAATGTTGGGACGATGGCAACCTTGGCATGCAGGACATCAGAAACTATTCGAGGAGATCTTAAAAAAAACGGGACAGGTAAATATAATGGTAAGAGATGTTAAGGGAATAGATGATAATCCTTTCGATTTTGAAACTGTTAAAAAAAATATTCTTCAAGCTTTAAAAGATTATAAAAACCGCATTCAAGTGACCCTAGTTCCCAACATAACAAATATATGTTACGGAAGGGGTGTCGGATATATGATTGAAGAGATAGTTTTAGACGAGAAAACACAACAGATATCAGCTACAAAAATTCGTGAACAGATGAGAAAAGAAGGTAAACTTAAATAATGAGAAACGTTCACTTGACCTATTCAAATCAAAATAATAAAATTTTCAAATGTTGACATTAAATCCGTTTGCTGAATTAGCTTTAATAGTTCCAGTTTTTTTTATGAAATTTTTTGTAATATTGATGGTGTTATTGATAGTTATAGGCACTGGTTTAGACATGTTACACAAAAAAAATGTTGTCTATTTTTTTAGAAATGCTCAAAAAGCAAAAAAATCAGCAAAAACTCAATTAAGTACCGGTGTAAAAACATCCGTTATTTTAAAAACTGTAGCTAGTGACATTGCAACTACTTCAGAACTTGGCTTTGGTCAAAGAAGAATTGCACATGTTTTAGGTATGTACGGCACAATTTTATTTTGGATTGGCTCATTTGTTCTTATTTTTGGTTATTCAGATGGGATAAAAGCACCGGATTATATCTCTGTAATTTGGCATTTGGGAGCAATGATGACATGTTTAGGAGGATATTGGTTTTGGTTTTTTTTAAGAGTTGATGTATCTGCAGAAGCCCATCCCTGGTACAGAATAATTACTGCAGATTTATTTGTGTTAGCTTTACTAGCATGTGCAACTTTTGGATTAGCTTGGTCTTTTTCGCTATCTGCAGGAGCAACAAATTTAAGTTATTTATTTTTGATTTTATTTATTTTAGCTAATTTAGTTTTATTTGGAGGTGTGTACTGGTCTAAATTTGCTCACATGTTTTATAAACCAGGTGCCGCTATTCAAAAAAACTTAGCTGAAGCTGATGGTTCTAGAGACAATTTGCCTCCTCCTTCAGATGCTCCTGAACAATTTGGACTCGGTATTAAAAGAGAGAAACCAAAACATTATTGATGACTATGAAATTTAAAACTAGATTAAAATCAAATACTAATATAAGAAAACTAAGGGAGAAAAAATAATGTCTACTTTTGTTTACATGACTAGATGCGACGGATGTGGCCACTGCGTTGATATATGTCCATCAGATATAATGCACATTGACGAAACAATTAGAAGAGCCAAAAACATTGAACCAAATTTTTGCTGGGAGTGTTACTCGTGTGTCAAAGCTTGCCCTAATCACGCAATAGATGTTAGAGGTTATGCTGATTTTGCACCTATGGGTCACAGTGTTAGGGTAAGAAGAGAAGAGGAAAAAGGAACCATTTCATGGAAAATTAAGTTTAGAAATGGAACTGAAAAAAATTTCGTTTCTCCAATTACAACTAAGCCTTGGGGAAAATTTATCCCAAAACTTGCCGAAGGAGATAAACCACGTCAAGGAGAAATGAATTCACAAGTATTATACTCAGAGCCAGAAGGACTAGATACAAAAAAAGATTTACCAACTATAAGCAAAGACTCATTTAAAAAAGGCGTTTATTATTAATGCCAAAAAATAAAACAATTCTTGAAAATTGCGATGTTCTCATTGTAGGTGGAGGCATGGCAGGTACTGGAGCCACTTTCGAAGCTAGACACTGGGGAAGAGATCTAAAAATAGTTTGTGTTGAAAAAGCAAATATCGATAGAAGTGGAGCAGTCGCACAGGGACTTTATGCAATTAATTGCTATATGGGAATGAGATGGAATGAAAACCAGCCTGAGGACCATGTAAGGTACGCTAGAAATGATTTGATGGGATTAGTAAGAGAGGATCTAGGTTATGACATGGCAAGACATGTAGATTCAACTGTTCATATGTTTGATGAATGGGGTTTGCCTATGATGAAAGATAAAAAAACTGGACGATATCAAAGAGAGGGAAAATGGCAAATTATGATACATGGGGAGAGTTATAAACCGATTGTTGCAGAAGCAGCTAAAAAGTCAGCTGATAAAATTTACAATAGAATAATGATTACTCATTTATTAATGGATGAAAATAAAGAAAATAGAGTTGGTGGTGCTGTTGGTTTCAATATGAGGACTGGAGACTACCATGTTTTTAGAGCTAAGACAGTGATAGTTGCAGCTGGAGGCGCATCGCATATATTTAAACCAAGAGCTGTTGGAGAAGGAATGGGCCGAACTTGGTATGCTCCATGGAGTAACGGTTCTGCTTATGCTTTACCAATTGCTGCAGGTGCAAAGATGACTCAAATGGAAAATAGAATTGTATTATGCAGATTTAAAGACGGATATGGACCAGTTGGAGCTTATTTTTTACATTTAAAAACATATACCCAAAATGCTAATGGCGAAAACTACGAGAAAAAATGGTACGAACAAACAAAAAAATTAGTTGGTGATTATATAGATCATCATCCTGTGCCTACTTGTTTAAGAAATCACGCTTTTATACAAGAGGTAATGGCTGGCGGTGGACCAATACACATGGTTACAAAAGAAGCATTTCAAGATCCTCATCTTGAGACAGTAGGCTGGGAAAATTTTTTAGGTATGACAGTAGGTCAAGCTGTTGTATGGGCTTCGCAAAACATTGACCCAAAGTACACAAATCCTGAATTAACAACCTCTGAGCCATACGTTATGGGCTCACATGCTACATGTTCTGGAGCATGGGTTAGTGGTCCAGAAGATATTGCCCCTAAAGAATATTTCTGGGGTTACAACCGAATGACCACTGTGGATGGTTTGTTTGGAGCTGGTGACACTGTAGGCGGGAGTGCACATAAATTTTCATCAGGATCTTTTACCGAAGGTAGATTGGCTGCTAAAGCCGCAGTTAAATATATTGAAGACCAAAAAGCTAATGATTTAAAAGTATCAGAGAAACAATGTGAAGAATTTAAAGAAATTATTTATAAACCTTTAGACAATTATACTATTAATAGAAATGAGATTACCGGAGGAACAGTTTCACCAAGTTATATTTCTCCAATACAAGGTCTTCAAAGATTACAAAAAATTATGGACGAGTATGTAGGTGGCATAACTGCTAACTATATGACTAATGACAATTTGTTAAAAAAGGCTTTAGAACTGTTAAATTGGTTACAAGAGGATCTTGAAAACGTAGGAGCAGAAGACTACCACCAATTAATGAGGGCTTGGGAACTAAAACACAGAACATTGACTTCTCAATGTGTTACCGAGCATACACTTTTTAGAGAAGAGACTAGATGGCCTGGTTATTATTATAGGGGCGATAAACTTCAATTAGATGATGAAAACTGGCATTGTTTGACCGTTTCACGTAGAGACCCTAAGACAGGAAAATTTTCTTTGGAAAAAATGCCGGTATATCACATAGTAGGTGACGAAAAAGAAAAAAAAGCATCTTAATCAAATAAAATGAATTTGTTAGAAAAAAGTGATGATGAAATCATCAAAATTGCTAAACCTATATGGGAAAATTTAATTAGATCATCTAATAACAAAGATTATGGAAGCTTTACAAAAGATTTTTCATCCCAAATGCTTTACGGGGCTAATGAAGTTGAGTTGGGCAAACAATGGGCCAACAATAAACTGCTTACGAGTCTTTCAGAAGAACCAGACTTTTTAGGATGTATTAGAAGAGATAGATATATCACTGTCCTTTATAAACAAAAAAGCAACACTGTAACTGGCGAATTTTTGGGAAGATTAGTTCTAGGTGTAGAGGGCGAAATGATAAAAGTATTTGGAGCAACAATTTATTAGGATTGACAAGTTATGTTTTCAAGCATACTGCTAATATAAATGCTTGAAATTTATCTCCCTATCGCACAAGTAAACATTGATATTTTTCTTTTATTATTTTTGAGTTTAGCTGTTGGAGTTTTATCTGGATTATTTGGTGTAGGAGGCGGATTTTTGATGACACCATTTCTCATTTTTATGGGAATTCCTCCAATATATGCTGTGCCAAATGAAGTAAATAACATACTCGCAACCTCGGTCTCAGGTTCTTTGACTCATTGGTATAAAAAAACATTAGATTACAAAATGGGACTCATGATTGTATCAGGTGGAATTGTTGGAACAATTATTGGGATTATGACTTTTACTTTCTTTTCTGAGATTGGGAAAATAAGTTTAATCATTTCATTACTATATATGTATCTTTTAGCAATGGTAGGTACTCTAATGTTAATTGAAGGAATTAAAGAGAGAAATCGTTTGAAAACAAAATCCAATATTAAAAAAAAACTACATGATCATAATTGGCTTCAAGGTCTACCCTTGAGAATGAGATTTAATAAATCGAGATTGTATGAAAGCGCATTTACTCCAATATTATTAGGTCTTGTTGTTGGTTTCGTTGCTTCTATGATGGGAATAGGAGGTGCGTTTTTAATGGTACCGGCTATGATTTACATTATTGGCATGCCAGTAAAATTTATTCCAGGAACCTCATTATTTGTAACTGTTTTCATTAGTGCAGTAGTGACAGTTCTTCATTCTTTTAATTATGGTACAATTGATTTATTTTTAGTAGTTCCACTTATTCTAGGATCAATAGTGGGTGTACAAGTCGGACAAAAAATTGGTCAATTTTTGGATAGCAATGAACTTAAATCTTTATTTGCAATGCTTTTAATTACAGTAGCTATCGCAATAGCCTATGACTCTTTCTTTAGAGAAAAAACTGAATTTAATGAAAATAAAGTTGCGACACCTGAGTTAAATAGTCTAGCAGAATTTATAATAAGAATTTCAAACGATGCTCCATTTTTGTATGGGGCTTTTGCAATAATTTTAGCTGTAGTCCTTGGAGCTTTAATGGCATGGTTTAGAAAAATTGTACATGATTTAAGATATAAAAAACCAAAGCAAGAAGAAGTCAAATTTCCAGTAAAGTAAATATTTAAAAAGATATCAAGCGCTTCTATAAAGCTTAGTCATTACAAACTCTCTGTGTCCTAAAGCTTCTGCGCACGTCAGCCTACCATTTGCTACTTTTAAAGTCGTTTCAATCAGTTTGTCCCCAGCTTGATCAAGATTCATCTCTCTTGATAAAATTTTCGATACATCACAATCTACGTGTTCACTCATGAGTTTTGCTGTCAGGGGATTTGCAGTTAGTTTAACTACTGGTTCAATCGGGTTGCCAATAATATTTCCTTGTCCAGTTGGAAAAAGGTGTATATTAAAACCACCGGCCGCCTGTAAAGTAACACATTCTGCAGCTGCGGATGAAGTATCCATAAAATATAAACCTTTCCCTTTTTTTGGCTCTTCAGCCGGCTCAAGTACATCGATAAATTTTCTAGATCCTATTTTTTGAAAATTTCCGAAAGCTTTTTCTTCAATTGTTGTTAAGCCTCCAGCAATGTTTCCAGCCGTAGGCTGACTTTCTGATAAATCGTCTGTGGCCTCTTTTAAAATGAAATCATTATATTCGCTCCAGGTTTTCATAAATTTTTTTTCAGCCTCTGGTGTCGCTCCTCTTTTAGCACAAACTTGCTCTGCTCCAGTTAATTCTGAAGTTTCTCCGAAACATAAATGAACACCTAATGGTTCTAATTTATCCATTAAATTTCCTACTGTTGGGTTGGAGGCTAATCCAGATGTGGTATCTGACTCACCACACTTAACTGAAATCCATAAGTCACTCAACGGACATTCTTCTCTTTGTTTTTCTGATGCCCACATAGAAAATTCTTGAGCTTTTTTTGAAGCCTTCATTATTGTTTGAATGTCTCCACTTCTTTCGATATGAAAACCTTCAACTGGTTTACCCGTCTCAGCTATTCCATCTACAATCTTTTTAGTCCACTTAGGTTCAATTCCAATTACAATTACTGCTGCTACGTTAGGATTTCTACCTGTTCCAATCATTGTTCTAAAATGTAACTCTAAATCCGCGCCAAACTGTAATCTTCCGTAAGAGTGAGGAAGAGCAATTGTTCCTTTAATATTATTTGCCACAGCTTCTGCACAAGCATTGGAAATATCATCAACAGGTAAAATTATTACATGATTACGTGTGCCTGCTCTGCCATTCTCTCTTTTGTAACCTAAAAAACTTTTTGGAATACTCATTGTTGATTCACCACTTTTTAGTTTTAACATTATGAACATGTACATGTTCACCTTTTTTAATTTCTTGAACTACTTTACCGATATCATGACCGTATTTAAAAATTGTATCTCCAACTTTTAAATCTTTAAGTGCGATTTTATGACCTAAAGGAACTTCATTCTTTGACGACACATTTACGGTTTTATCATTTTCCATGATCCAAGCATTACATTCTTGGCCTTTTTTAGTTGTTTCTATAACAACAACTCCTACGTTATCTTTTTCATCATGTATGATTAGGTCAGGTTTTGACATAAAAATATCTAATGGATATAAACTAAAATCTAGTATAATGAAAGGTAGTTTTTCAGAAATTTATTAAGGAATCTTTATGGCAAAAATGACTACTGAAGAAGCTTTCGTAAAAGTTTTACAAATGCATGGGATAGAACATGCTTTTGGAATAATAGGATCCGCTTTCATGCCAATCTCAGATATTTTTCCTGATGCAGGCATAACTTTTTGGGATGTAGCTCATGAGACAAACGGTGGTTTAATAGCTGACGGTTACACTAGAGCAACAGGAAAAATGTCAATGGTTGTAGCTCAAAATGGACCAGGTATTACTGGTTTAGTAACTCCGATAAAAACAGCATACTGGAATCACACCCCTTTACTTTTAGTTACTCCTCAAGCAGCAAATAAAACGATGGGCCAAGGTGGGTTTCAAGAGGTTGAACAGATGAATTTATTTAAAGACATGGTTTGCTATCAAGAAGAAGTTAGAGATCCCTCCAGAATTGCTGAAGTGTTAAATAGAGTAATCGAGAAAGCTATTAGAGGATCAGCTCCTGCACAAATTAATGTTCCAAGAGATTTTTGGACACAAGTAATAGATGTAGAACTTCCGCCAATTGTAAGATTGGAGAGGCAAGCTGGCGGAGCGGAAGCTGTGGAGAGTGCAGCAAAATTATTATCTGAAGCAAAGTTTCCTGTAATTTTATCTGGTGCTGGAGTTGTTATTGGTGATGCAATATCTGATTGTGTAAAATTGGCAGAAAAATTAGACTCACCTGTTTGCTCTGGATATCAACATAACGACAGTTTTCCTGGTAGTCATCCTTTAGCAGTTGGGCCTTTAGGCTATAATGGATCTAAAGCGGCAATGGAATTAATTGCAAAAGCTGACGTAGTTTTAGCTTTAGGCACAAGATTAAATCCTTTCTCAACATTGCCAGGATACGGAATTGATTATTGGCCAAAAAAAGCGAAGATTATTCAAGTTGATATGAATCCTGATCGTATAGGATTGACTAAAAAAGTTACAATAGGAATTTGTGGGGATGCTAAACTAGTTGCTCAACAAATATTAAAAAAATTGTCTGAAAAGGCCGGAAATACAGATAGACAAATGAGAAAAGATTTAATTCATCAAACTAAGTCAGCATGGCTTCAAAAATTATCCGGATTAGATCATGAAGAAGATGATCCAGGAACTGTGTGGAATAAAGAAGCAAGGGATAGAGATAAAGAAAGAATGTCCCCAAGACAAGCTTGGAGAGCAATTCAAGCAGGAATGCCAGAAAATGTGATAATATCTAGCGACATTGGAAATAACTGCGCAATTGGTAATGCTTACCCAACTTTTGAAAAAGGAAGAAAATATTTGGCTCCAGGATTATTTGGACCTTGCGGCTATGGTTTTCCTTCAATTCTCGGAGCTAAAATTGGTTGCCCTGATGTACCAGTAATTGGTTTTGCAGGAGATGGAGCTTTCGGTATTAGCATGAATGAAATGAGTTCCTGTGCTAGAGAGGAGTGGCCAGCGATATCAATGGTCATTTTTAGAAATTACCAATGGGGAGCAGAGAAGAGAAATACCACTTTGTGGTTTGATAACAATTTTATCGGAACTGAGTTAGATCCAAAATTGAGTTTTGCTAAGGTTGCAGATGCTTGTGGTTTAAAGGGTGTTACAGTTAAAACTATGGAAGAGACTACTAAAGCTATCAAACAGTCATGTGAAGATCAAAAGAAAGGAATAACAACTTTTATAGAAGTTATTTTAAATCAAGAGTTAGGAGAACCTTTCAGAAGAGATGCGATGAAAAAACCAGTGCGTGTGGCAGGAATTAAAAAAGAGGATATGAAACCTCAAAAAGGACTTATTTAATCAAACAATGAAAAACAACACTCAAAACAGAAGTTTTGGGATATTATTTTTTATAGTATTTTTAGCTTTAGGTTTATGGCCCTTAACTAAAGGTAATGAAATTAATGTGTACCTTATATCTATTTCTTTAGTTTTTTTAGTATTAGGTTTGTTTAACTCTAAGATTTTATCTCCTCTAAGTAAAGCATGGATTAAACTTGGAGAAATTCTTGGAAAAATTATTGCCCCAATAGTAATGGCAATAGTTTATTTCATTATTCTAACTCCTGTAAGTTTACTCGTAAGAGTTTTTGGTAAAGATTTGATAGGTTTAAAATTTAAAAAAAATCAAAATACTTACTGGATAAAAAGAAAAAAAGATTTAGGAACAATGGATAAACAGTTTTAATGATTGATTTTTTGAGAGAATTTTGGGAATTTCTAAGCGAAAGAAAAAAATATTGGTTGCTACCAATAATAATTGTGCTGGCTTTATTTGGAATTTTAATTGTTTTAAGCCAAGGATCAGCAGTAGCTCCATTTATATATACAATTTTTTAGGTGACATCTATTTTAGGCATATCAGCATTTTTTCATGACAGCGCAGCAGCATTAGTCATAGACGGAGAGATTATTTCTGCCGCTCAGGAAGAGAGATTTTCAAGAAAAAAACACGATGCAGGATATCCTTTTAATGCTGTAAAATATGTATTAGCTGAAGGCAAACTCAATCTCAATGATGTCGATCATATAGTTTTTTTTGAAAAACCATTTTTAAAATTTGAAAGATTGTTGGAAACTTACATGGCTTTTGCTCCTAAAGGGTTCAAGTCATTTAGCCTTTCAATGCCAATCTGGCTAAGAGAAAAACTTTTTCAAAAAAAATTTTTGTTCGAAAAATTAAAACAGCATGATGACAAGTTTAACGAAATAACAAAAATTAAATTTTCTGAACACCACTATAGTCATGCAGCTAGTGCATTTTATCCTTCTCCGTTCAAAGAGGCAGTTGTATTAACATTAGATGGTGTAGGTGAATGGGCAACGACTACTTTAGCAATTGGAAAAGAAAATAAACTAAATATGCTTAAAGAGATGCACTTTCCTCACTCCCTAGGTTTACTATACTCGGCGTTCACATACTATACTGGATTTAAAGTTAATAGTGGCGAATATAAAGTTATGGGATTGGCTCCTTATGGCCAGCCAAAATTTAAAAACATAATTATCAAAGAGCTTATGGATCTTAAAGAGGACGGTACCTTTAAATTAAACATGAAGTATTTTAATTATGCAACAGGTTTAACAATGACTAATAAAAAATTTTCAGATCTTTTTGGAGAACCTATCAGAAATCCAAAAAAAGATTTATTAAAAAATTTTCACATGGATATTGCATCATCAATACAAGCAGTTACTGAAGAAATAGTTTTAAGATTAACAAGAAGTATTGCTAAAGAATATAACGTAAAGAATTTATGTATGGCAGGAGGAGTTGCTTTGAATTGTGTTGCTAATGGAAAAATATTAAAAGAAAAAATATTTGACAATATTTGGATACAACCGGCAGCTGGCGATGCGGGTGGTTCTTTAGGCGCAGCTCTAGCTTACTGGTATCGAGAATTAAAAAATCCAAGAAAAATTTTTAAAGATCAAATGAAAGGCGCTTATCTAGGACCAAAATTTGATAATGTTTTTATTGAAAAACAATTAACTAATTTAAATGCGAAATATAATAAGAAATCACCTGAGGAAATTTCTGTAGTTATAGCCAAGGAATTAGCAAATAATAAAACTATTGGATGGTTCCAAGGACGAATGGAATTTGGTCCAAGGGCTTTAGGCGGAAGATCAATTCTAGCAGATCCTAGATCAGAAAAAATGCAGAAAGAATTAAATTTAAAGATAAAATTTAGAGAAAGTTTTAGACCATTCGCTCCATCAGTTTTAAGAGAGGATATGAAAAATTGGTTTGAACTTGATTATGATAGCCCTTATATGCTGTTAGTTGCAGAAGTAAAAAAAGATAAACAAATTTCAATGTCAGAAAAAGATCAAGATCTTTTTGGAATAGACAAACTTAATATTAAAAGATCAAGTATTCCTGCAATCACCCATGTAGATTATTCAGCTAGAATACAAACCGTACATAAAGAAACCAATTCTAAATATTATAATTTAATAAAAGAATTTAACAAGATTACAGGATGTCCAGTTATAGTTAACACATCTTTTAATGTTAGAGGTGAACCAATTGTATGCTCTATTGAAGATGCCTACAATTGTTTTATGGGTACAAATCTTGACATACTAGTTTTAGAAGATTTCATCTTATTCAAAAATGAGCAAGATCAATCATTAATTAAAGACTACAAAAATAAATTTGAATTAGACTAATTTAAACTAAGTATTGTTGCAGGATCTAGTTTCACATTAAACCAATTCAACCTAATGTCTAAATGAGGACCAGTGGCTCTTCCACTTTTTCCCAAAGTTCCTACTATTTCTCCTTTTTTTACTTTTTGACCAACTTTCACATGAATATCTTTCATATGCATGAATAGTGTACTGATGCCATGACCATGATCAAAAATTAATGTGCCACCCGTGAAATACATATCATTTTCAGCAAGTGTAACTTCTCCACTCATCATAGCTTTAACCGGAGTTCCTTCAGGCGCATGAAAATCTATTCCATAATGAGGTCTTCTAGGTTTGCCATTTAAGATCCTTTGACTTCCGTAAACTCCAGTAATTATATATTTTTCCAACGGGTATATAAATTTATCTTTAAAAAAATCATAAGAAGTATCTAAAGATCTTGCTTTTCCAATCAGTTTATTATCTTTTTTGATCCGTTCATAAACTTCTGGAGGTGGAGTAACTTGCTTTGGTGGTAAACCATCGATTCTTTGTATTTTATACTCTCTTTTCAAAACTTTTTTATAAATTGTTATGAGCTTGCCATCTTTATGAATTTTAATTGTAACATCATTTTTTCTATCTCTATCAAGCCCAAACGCAAAAAAACCTTGGTCTGAAACTCTTATTTTTCTTTTATCAATGAAGACTTTAGAACCTGGTTCTGTCTTACCTAAAATAAAAGAACCCTGTTCAAATTTACCTTTGAACTCAACTGCATATAATATTTGTAATTGAAATAAAAAAAAAAAGATAAAAAAAGAATATTTCACTTAGCCGTCCATCCTCCATCGATAACAATTGAACTTCCGGTAATCATTGATGATGCATCTGAAGCCAAGAAAGTAACTACAGTAGCAACATCACTTACCGTAACAACTTTATTAATTGGAGTACTTTCCTTAACATATTTATTATATTTTTTATCTGCAAAATATTTTTTTGTTCTTGGTGTTAAAACAATATTAGGGCAAACACTATTAACTCTTATATTATATTTTGCTAAATCTAAAGCCATACCTTTAGTGAGGCCTTCAACCCCAAACTTTGTCATGCTGTAAACAGACCTCTTTTGTCCAGCAACTAATCCAAAAATAGAAGAAATATTTATAATTGAACCTTGATTTCTTCTGAGTTTAATTATTTGATTGGCACAAAGTTGGGCTATATTAAATGCAGATTTAGTATTTACATTTAAAAGCGTTTCTAATGATGTTTTTTTTACATTCAAAAAAGATTCGGGAATATTTGTTCCAGCGTTATTTACTAAAATATCTAAACTTTTTAATCTAGAAATAAATCTTTTTATACTATTAAAATCATTTACATCACAATTAAATGACAAATATTTTACTTTTAATTTCTTTATAATTTTACCTAAACTATTTAATTCACTTTGATTTCTTCCGATTGCTATTACATTTCCACCTGCTTCTGCTATTGCCTGGGCAGTCCCTCTACCTAATCCTTTTGTTGCGCCAGTAATTAATGCAGTCTTACCTGATAAATTAATATCTTTTAAAAATAACCCCATTATTTTGCTGTCCAACCTCCATCAACTACAAATGATGTTCCAGTTATCATTTCTGAAGTTTCTCCTGCTAAAAAAGCTACGGCAGTTGCAACGTCGCTTTCTGTGGCAACTCTTCCAAGGGGTATGTTTTTTATCATTTGTCTTCTAAATTTCTTATTTTTAAAAAATTTTTTTACCATCGGGGTTTCAACAAATGTAGGGCAAACAGTATTAACCCTAATATTATATGGTGCTAATTCTACAGCCATGCCTCTTGCTAAACCTTCAATCCCAAATTTATTCATATTATAAACATTTCTTCCCTCACATCCTACTTTTCCTAATTGAGAAGACATATGTATAATTGACCCTCCAATTCTTTTTCTATTTTTGGTTTTAACCATTTTTTGAGAGCATAATTGAGCAACGATGAATGCTGCTTTCATATTTAAATTAGTTAGATATTCCATATTTTCTCGTTTCACTTTTGTGAAATGTTCTGGACGATTATTACCAGCATTATTTACCAGAACATCTAATCGAGAAATTTTTTTAAGAATATTTTTGAACTCTTCTGCGTTTGTAACATCACAAACAAAAGCTTTACTGGAACCCTTTGTTTTTTTAATTATTTTTCCGACTTTAATTAAATCTGATTTTGTTCTACTTAATATGATTACTTTTGCGCCAGCTTCTGCTAAAGCAATAGAACATGCTTTTCCTATGCCTTTTCCTGCCCCAGTAACTAAAGCAATTTTATTTTTAAGATTAATTTTTTTAAGCATTAAAGAAATAAAATATTAATATCAGTATATATTAAATCTATAGCTACCGCTAATATAGCTAATAAACCTATCCAAGCTATCCATTTATATTTTTTAATCCAGTTAGAAATTAAATTAGCCGCAACAGCCATTAAAACTATTGATAAAACTAGACCAAAAACTAACAAATGATAGTGATGACCTGCTGCACCTGCAACACCTAGAACATTATCTAAACTCATTGTAAAATCGGCAATTAATATTGTCCAGATAGCTTTTAAAAAACTCGAGCTCTCTACTTTTATACTTTCTTCTTTTGCTTCACCCTTGATTACATCCACATAAAGTTTGTAAACAATGTACAGTAATAATAAACCCCCTATTAACCTTAGACCGCTCATTTGCAATAAATAAGCTGTCAATAATGTTAGGATTATTCTTAAAATTACTGCGCCTCCAATGCCCCAAAAAATTATCTGCTTTCTTTGATGAACAGGAAATTTAGAGGCAACCATGCCGATGATAATTGCATTATCTCCAGCAAGCACTAAATCAATAAAAATAATTTGAGTTAAAATTGTTATTTGCTCAGGGGTAAATATTTCGGCTAACATTAACTGTTCAATATCATGTCCGAAGCCTTTTCTGCAATCATAATCGTAGGCGCATTCGTATTACCGGAAGTGATATTTGGCATTATTGATGCATCAACTACTCTTAAATTTTTTAAACCATGGGCTAACAATTTATCATTTACTACCGCTTCTTCTCCCTTACCCATTTTGCAAGTTCCTACAGGGTGAAAAATAGTTTGAGAGTATTCACTAGCTGCCTGCACTAATTCTTCATCATTAGTTATATGAGCACCCGGTCTATATTCTTCTGGTTCGTATTTTTTAAATGTTTCTGTCTCTAACATTATTTTTCTGACAATTTTTAAACCTTTCGCTGCTACATCCCTATCGTCCTGAGTTGATAGATAATTCATTTTAATTTTGGGATTATCACGAGTGTCTGCACTTGTAATATTTATTTCACCTCTACTTGTGGGTCTAATATTTGCCACTGTAGGCGTGATGCCATCAAAATCATGCATTTTTGATGCACCTAAAATATCTGTACTTATGGGTTGAACGTGAAATTGTAAATTTGGCGTTGCTCTAGATGGATCGCTTTTAACAAATCCACAAACTTGACTAGCACCCATTGTCATAGGTCCACTCTGTTTAAAAATATACTCAAGACCGATTAAAAAATTTCCAAATAAGCTATTAATTTTACTATTCAAAGATTTTAGATTTTTTACTTTATAAACTGGTCTAAACATTAGATGATCTTGTAAATTTTTTCCAACACCTTTTAATTCATGGACAACTTCAATTCCGTGTTTAGTCAATTTTTCACTTTCACCGATACCAGAAGCCTGTAAGATATGTGGGGAACCAATCGAACCCGCAGATAGAATAACTTCTCTTTTTGCTTTTACAGTCTTTAATTCATTTTTAATATAATAATTAACACCAACTGCTTTTTTTCCCTCAAAATTAATTTTTTGTACATGAGCATTTACCTCAATTTTTAAATTTGATCTCTTTTTTGCGGGATTTAAATACCCTTTTGCTGCACTACATCTTAATTTTAATAATTTGTTTCTACTTGTAGTAAATTGAAAATAACCAATACCAAAATTATCTCCAGTATTAAAATCTTTTGTTCTTGGTATCCCAGTTTCTTCCGCAGCATTCTGAAACTCCTCAAGCATATCTAAATTTATTTTTTTATTAGAAACTACAATAGGGCCTTTATCATTATGATATTTATTATTTCCTAGTTCATTATTTTCTGATTTAAGAAAATAAGGAAGTACATCGTCCCAACCCCAGCCACTATTACCTTGCTGTCGCCAATTATCATAATCATTACTTTGTCCTCTTATCCAAAGTAAACCATTTATAGAAGAGCTCCCTCCTAGAGTTTTTCCTCTAGGATATCTGATTGATCTATTTGCCATCGTTTCATCTTTCTCAGTTTTAAAACACCAATCAACTTTTGGATTATGCATTGTTTTAAAATAACCAACTGGAATATGTATCCATGGGTAAGTATCTTTGCCGCCAGCCTCTAATAATAAAACTTTATTTTTTCCATCGGCTGTAAGTCTGTTTGCTAAAACACATCCAGCAGAACCAGCACCTATAATTATAAAATCAAATTCTTCCATAATTTGTTTATAGCTTAATCATCAAAAAAATGGGTATTCGCTATTTAATTTTGCAACTTGAGGTTTTAATAGTTTAGTTTGACTCTGTTACCCCAATAAAACATACTCTATACAACTAACAAACTAAAACGGGGGAATAATGAGAAAATTATTATCTGTTGTTTTAGGTTTAGCTGTTTTTGTAGGAATTTCTATGACTTCGGCAAATGCTAAAACATTAAAATGTCAGACCGTTCTTAACACTAAAGCTGATGAAGTTAAGATGTTGAAGGACTTTACTGACACTGTAACAGAGCTTACTGACGGTTCATTAA
>CACDQG010000008.1 GCA_902554785.1 uncultured Pelagibacteraceae bacterium | reverse complement strand
CACTTTCAATATAATTCTTAAAAAAAGAAAATTTTTTTTTGTTTTTAATTTTTCTTGCTGACGAATTTAAGTATTTTTCAGGAATATTATTTTTTAATTCTATTTTATAAAAACAAGGTTGATCTTTTTTCCATCCAATTGATTTTAAATAGTTTGCTGCTGAAGCAAATGAGTCATCCGTTTCTTTTAACTCAATTGTCTTATTATTGTTATAATCAATAGCATAATTTTTTATCGTTCTTGGCATAAATTGAAAATTACCAAAAGCTCCAGCCCATGATCCATAAAGTATTTTTCTATCAATTATTTCTCTGTCCACTAATTTTAGCAGTATAAGTAACTCTTTTGTAAAATATTCACTACGTCTCTTATCAAAACTTAAAGTAGCTAATGATGAAACTATATCCATTTTACCGAGATAATTGCCAAAATTAGTTTCTATTCCCATTAACGCCAACAAAAGTTCTTTTTCTACTTTAAATTCTTCTTCAACCGTATCTATTAATTTTTTTTCTTTTTTATATAATTTTATTCCTTGTTTAACTTTTTTATTAGACGATCTTTTTTTTATATATGTAAATGTATCTTCATAAAATTCAGGTTGATAACGATCATATTCTATTACTTGAGGAAGAAATTTTGCATTTGTCATTATCTCTTCAACTACTTTATTTGATATTCCAGATTTAACAGCTTTTGCTTTAAAATTAGTTACCCACAAATCGAAGTCAGAAATTGTAGAGTAAGAATTTTTAGTAAAAACGATATTTAAAAATAAGATAAAAACAATAATTTTAAACATTTTAATAATTAACATAATTAATATTTATTAACTAGCATAAGAAAAATTTACTTAATCATTGTTATTTTGTTACTTTGATAGTAATAAATAGTGATTAAATTCTCTTGGAGAGGTGGCTGAGCGGTTGAAAGCACTGGTCTTGAAAACCAGCAACGGGGCAACTCGTTCGTGGGTTCGAATCCCACCCTCTCCGCCAGTTTTTTATTTTATTTTAAAATTTTTGAAAATTTCAGAAATTAAATTTTTTTCAATTTTTTTATTTTTTTTATTGAAATTGTAAAAATTAAGGATTGTTTCATCGTCTAATTCTAAAAAATTTTCTAATTCTTTGAGCTCGTTTTCGCTTAGATTATTGATATATCGTTTAACAAAAGCACTTAGTAAAATATCCATCTCCTTTGTTCCTCGGTAAGAGGCTCTGTATAAAATTTTTTTTTTAAATATTTCTAATTCTTCTGACATAGATATATTATATATAATATAAATGAACTTGTTAAAAAAAGATTTTATTTTTCAAAATGTAATAAAATTACAAGGTGTAGGTCCACAATTATCAAAATATTTAAAAAGAAAAAAAATAGAGAAAATAAAGGATATTATTCTAAACCTACCCTATTCAGAAACTGATAGATCAAAAATATCAAACTTAAATAATTTAGAAGTAGGTAAAATACAAACAATTAAAGTATTGGTAAAAAAATTAAACTTCCCAAGAATTCGTAATTTACCGAATAGAATCTTTTGTGAGGATGAAACCGGGTCTATCAATATTGTATATTTTAATAGTCGTGAAGGTTATTTAAGGAAAATTTTTCCATTAAATACATGGGTAATAGTAAGTGGAAAAGTTAATTATTATAATAAGAGATACCAAATAACAAATCCAGATTATGTTACTAGTGAAGACAAGCAAAGTTATGTTCTAAAAAATATACCAAAATATAATCTTACAAAAGGTATTAATGAAAAAAAATATAGATTAATTAGTGAACAGATAACTCATAACTTACCGAAAATAGAAGATTGGCTTAACAATGATTTTATTAGTTCAAACAATTTATTGAATTGGAATGATGCTATTAATAGACTTCATAATTCAGATGAGGGAAAAAATTCTCAATCTAAAAGTTACAGGAGATTGGTTTTTGATGAAATTTGTGCAAATTTTATTACTTTATCGCAAAATAGAAAAATAATAAAAAAGAGAAAAAACATTAAAAATTTTTCAGAAACATTATCTAAAAAAATAATTAAAATTTTACCTTTTAAACTAACTATTGGACAGCAAGAAGTATTAAAAGAAATAAATCAAGATCTAAAAAGTAAAATGAGAATGTTTAGGATTTTACAAGGTGATGTTGGATGCGGTAAAACAATTGTAGCCCTTATTTCTTTAGTAAATGTTATTGAAGCGAATTATCAATGTGCATTGATGGGTCCAACAGAAATCTTATCTTTACAACATTTTAGATTAGCTAAACAAATATTTAAGGATACTAATATAAAAATAGAATTTCTAAGTAGCAAAACCAATAGAGATAAAAAAAAAATTATTTTAGAAAATTTAAAAAAAGGTAAAATTGATTTACTTATAGGAACTCATACCCTATTTCAAAAAAAAATAAATTTCAAAAAATTGGGATATATAGTAATAGATGAGCAACATAAATTTGGTGTAAAACAGAGATCAGACCTTGCTTTAAAAGGTGGAGATAATTGCGATGTATTGCTCATGTCAGCTACACCAATCCCCAGAACTATGATGATGTCTTTATATGGAGATATGGATATATCAAAAATAAAAGAAAAACCGTCTGTTAGAAAAAAAATTACCACTTTAAGTAAACCAGAAAATAAAATTAATGAGTTATGGATATATTTAAACAAACAATTAAAAGAAGGTAATCAAGTTTTCTGGGTTTGCCCTTTAATAGAGGAGTCAAAAATTTTAGACTATTCCTCAGTAAAAAAAAAATTTAATTTAATTAATGAAATGTTCCCAAATAAAGTAGGCCTAATCCATGGTGCTTTAGAGAAGTATGAAAAAGAAAAAGTTCTAAAAGATTTTCTTGAAAAAAAAATTTCAATCCTTGTTTCAACAACGGTTATAGAAGTTGGAATTGATTTTCCTAATGCAAATTTAATAATTATTGAAAATTCAAATAAATTTGGACTAGCACAACTTCACCAATTAAGAGGAAGAGTTGGTAGAGGCGAAAAAAAAGGAACTTGCATACTTTTATTTAAAGAAGGTTTAAGCAAAAATGCAGTTAAAAGAATTAAAATTTTAAAACAATCCGATGATGGTTTTTTCATAGCAGAAGAAGATATGAAATTGAGAGGATTCGGTGATTTAATTGGATATCAACAAAGTGGAATAAAAAATTTTAGATTTGCAGATCCTGTTATTCATAAAGATTTATTTGATCTAGCTGAAAAATACGTACGACAAAATGAACAAAAAATAAATCATAAAAAGTATAATTTTTTGCTAAAATTGTTTGATAAAGCAGAAATTATAAATATCAATGAAAGTTAGTCAATATTCGTTGTGCCGGCTGAAACTATAAATTTAGATGCCTGCTCAAAGGAAATATCTAAAAAAATTAAATCATTTTTTGGCACCATTAATAAAAAACCGCTCGTGGGATTTGGAGTAGTTGGAACAAAAACATTTACTAAATTTTGGTTCACTTTTTCTTTTATAAGTCCCTGGTTTTCTTTTGTAGCAAAACCCACTGCCCATACTCCTTTTCTTGGGTATTCTAATAAAACAACACTTTTTTGATTATTATCAGATTTTGTAAAACTTTCTGTCATTTGACCAATAGCTGAGTAAATTGTTCTAAGTATCGGTATCTTTCTTAAAATATTATTTATTAGCTCAAAGAATTTTTTTCCCAAAAAAGAAAGAGATATCCAACCAATTAAAGTAATTAGAAATAATGCTATAAAAATTTCTAGACCCGGGATATCGAATGGAAGATAATTATTAGGGTTTATTTCTTTTGGAATAATTTTGCTAGAAACTCTTATTATAAAAAGAGTTAAATAAAGGGTTATACCTATTGGTATAAGTACAACTATACCTGCAATAAAATTGTTTCTTAATTTAGCAAAAATTGATTTTTTTACGTTATTTTCTGACATATATTTAAGAATAGCTTGAGTAAACAATAAAAACCAAAATTAATATAAAAATTGCAATTAATAATTTATTATTTAATATCATGAGTCTAAAGATGTATAACATAAACAGAAGAAAATTTCTTGGCTTATTTGGTTGTGGGTGCTGCTCTTTGATACTGCCGTCTTGTTCAACAGTCCCTATAACTGAAAGAAAACAGTTAAGTATAATTCCAGAAGCCAGGATTAATGCTCAAGCTGCTTCTGCATACGAAAATTTTAGAAATAAGTCAAAATTAATAACAAGTGGTGCTCAACTTAATCAAATTCGTGATATAGGAAAAAAAATGGAATTTGCTGTGAGTGCCTTTTTTGAAAAAGAAAATAAACAAGATCCTACAAAAAATTTTGGATGGGATTATATTTTAGTAGATAATGATAAAGTTGTTAATGCATGGTGTATGCCGGGTGGTAAAATCGCCGTTTATACTGGTTTATTAAAGGTAACCAAAAATTTAGATGCATTATCAATTGTAATGGGTCATGAGATTGCACATGCAGTCGCTAGACACTCACTTGAAAGAATGAGTCATGCAATGACAATTAATTTAGGTACTACAGTAGCAGATATTTTTTTAGGTGGCGCGATTAATAGAACAAGAAATACTGTTGGCCAAAATACTGGTTTAGATATTTTTCAATTAGGAATAATGAATCCATTTGGTAGAAAACAAGAAACGGAGGCGGATTATTTAGGTCTAATTTTTTCATCTCTCTCTGGATATGACATAAGAGAGTCTGTTAAATTATGGGAGAGAATGTCTTCAAAAAAAAAGGGTAAAGAACCGCCAGTATTTTTAAGTACTCACCCAAGTAGTAAAAAAAGAATAGAAAACCTAAGTGGTTGGATTAATGAAGTAATAATTAAATATCCACCAATAAAAATCTAAATTATTGGTGAGCCCTGATGGACTCGAACCATCGACACCCTCCTTAAAAGGGAGGTGCTCTACCAACTGAGCTAAGGGCCCTTAAGAACGATCTTTTATATATTTATTATTAATATTTCAAATGATTAATCAAAAAAGTTTATATATTTTTTATAAAAATTCTTAAAAGTGCCATTTTTGATATTATTTCTTATTTCCCGCATAAATTGTTGGTAAAAGTTTACATTGTTAAGCGAAATAAGCATCGATGCAAGCATTTCATCTGATTTTATTAAGTGATTTAAATAGCTTTTGGAGTATTTATTTAGACATCTTATGTCGCAGTTTTCGTCTAGTGGAGATTTGTCTTTTTTAAATTTTGAGTTTTTTAAATTTAATTTTCCCTCCCAAGTAAATGCCAATCCAGTTCTACCTGATCTTGTAGGCATCACACAATCAAACATATCGATACCTTCATTTACTGCGCCAAGTATATCTGAAGGGGTTCCTACTCCCATTAAATATCTTGGTTTTTTTATTGGTAAAAGATCAACTGTCTCATTTAAAATTTTGAACATATCACTTTGATTTTCACCAACTGCTAAACCACCCATAGCGTATCCATCAAAATCAATATCGATTAATTTGCTTATACTTTCGGTTCTTAAATCTTTAAATAAGCCTCCCTGCGCTATTCCAAATAAACCTTTTGATTTATTATTTCCAAACTCAGTTTTGCTTCTTTTAGCCCATTCAGTTGATGTGTGTATTGCATTTGATAAAATATTTTTATCTTTTGTTAATTTTGGACATTCATCTAAAACCATTATTATATCTGAATTAATAGCTTTTTGAACTTGAATACTTTTTTCTGGACTCAAAATTATTTTTTTTCCATCTAGGTGAGATGTAAAAATAGCACCCAATTTTAAGTCGATCTTATTTAGTTTTGATAATGACATAATTTGGTAACCTCCAGAATCTGTCAGTATTGGGCCGTTCCAATTCATAAAGTTGTGAAGGCCATTAAACTGTTTTAGTAGTTCTATACCAGGTCTTAGCATCAAGTGATAAGTATTTCCCAAAATAATTTGTGTATTTGTTTTTAAGATATCATCAACAAAAATTCCTTTAACTGTTCCTAAAGTGCCTACGGGCATAAATGCAGGTGTATCTATTAATCCCCTGGGAGTGTGAATTTTTCCAAGTCGTGCTTTGTCATCTTGAGTTATTAACTCAAAAGAAAAATCGTTTTTAAACATTATTCTATTTTGATTTTAAAGAAATAATTTTATCTGGATTTTGTACAGATCCAGTATTTGGATCACCTTTTTTAATTTTATCAATAAATTCCATCCCTTTAATCACTTTTCCAAAAGCAGAGTACTGTCTATCAAGATGTGGTGCAGCATCGAAACAAATAAAAAACTGACTATTGGCACTATCCGGGTTTGCTGATCTTGCTGCAGATAAAATTCCTCTTACATGAGCAATATCTGTAAACTCAGCCTTAAGATCTGGTAAATCTGAACCTCCAGTGCCAGCTAAAGACAAATTAAATGATGGGTTGTTTGAGTTTCCAAATTTAACATCTCCGCTTTGAGCCATAAATCCGTCGATAACTCTATGAAAAACAACTCCGTCATACATCCCTTTGTTTGCAAGTTCTTTGAAACGCTTAACATGGTTAGGAGCTTTATCTGGGTAAAGTTCAATTTCAACTTCACCATAGCTTAATTTTAAAATCATAATATTTTCTGCCATAGCTTTAAATGTTACTAAACTAAAAAAAATTGTAAATAAATAGTAAAATTTTTTCATTAATATTTACTTTTTAGCTTTTTAATAACGTATTTTGTTACAAACCTATCAATATTGCCCCCTAGATAAGCAATTTCTTTAACAAATTTAGAAGAAATAATTTGATTTTCGACGTCTGACATCAAAAACATAGTTTCAATATTTGAATTTAATTTTTTATTCATGCCAGCTAATTGAAATTCATACTCAAAGTCAGAAACAGCTCTCAAGCCTCTTATAATTACTGAAGCTTTATATTTTTTACATAGATCAATTGTTAAATTATCAAATGAAATAACTTTAATTTTATTTCTATTAAATCTTAGATCTTTAAAAAGTGAGTGATTAATTATATCAACTCTTTCATCAATTGAAAAAAAATAATTTTTATCTGTGTTATCTGTTGTAGCGATAATAACTCTATCGAATATCTTAAGCGATTTTTTGATTACATCGATATGACCATAAGTCATTGGATCAAATGTTCCAGGGTAAATTGCTGTTTTCATTGTTATTGAATATTGTCCTCTATCTTTATGACAGATACAACTTTTTCAGATCCTGACAATTTTTTAATTCTAACACCTTGAGTGTTTCTGCCTGCAATTCTTATTTCTTTCACTGCACACCTCATCATACTTCCTTTATCTGTAGAGAGTAATATTTCATCACTTTCGTTTACTACTAACGTCGAAGAAATGTTTCCATTTCTTGGGGAATTTATAATTCCAATTATTCCTTTGCCTCCTCTATTGGTAACTCTATAGTCTGTGTAGGATGATCTTTTGCCAAAACCATTTTCTGTTACAGATAAAATAAATTTTCCTACAGCGTTATTAATTTTATTATTATTTAACATTTTTGAGTTGATTTGAGTATTATCTAAAATTGATAAAGATATAACTTTATCACCATCTTTTAATTGTATTCCTTTAATTCCTTTTGAAGACCTTCCTTTAAAAAGCCTTAATTTCTTGGATTTAAATCTTATGCACTTTCCAAATTGAGTGCCAAGTAAAATGTCTTGATCATCTTTACAAATTTTTACACCAATAATTTTATCATCTTGATCTAATTTCATTGCGATTTTTCCACTATTATTGATATTAATGAAATCCTCTAATGAATTCTTTCTAACATTTCCTTTTGATGTGGCAAAAATAACCATTAAATTTTTCCACTCTGCTTCATCTTCTGGTAGTGGCATAATGGAACTGATTGAATGATGGCTCTTAAGAGGTAAAATATTAAATATAGATTTACCTTTAGAAGCAGACGTTCCCTCAGGTATTTTATGAGCTTTAATCTTATAAACTAAACCTTGTGTTGAAAAAAATAAAACAGGTGTATGAGTGTTTGCTGTAAAGATTTGAATTACAAAATCGTCTTCTCTAGTAGAAATACCTGTCTTCCCCTTACCTCCTCTTTTTTGTGATTTTAGAGAGCTTAAAGGCCCTCTTTTTATGTACCCTTGATTTGTAATATTAATTACCACTGACTCTTTTTGAATGGTTTCTTCAATATTATAATTTAAAACAGCATCAATTATTTTTGTTTTTCTTGGAGATGAAAATTTATCTTTAATTTTTTCAAGCTCATTTATAATTAAATTATATAAGGCTTTTTTTGAATTAATAATTTTATTATACTCAATAATTAATTTAGAGAGATTTGATATTTCAGACTCAATTTCACTAATTCCATAAGCGGTTAACTTTTGCAGTTTTAATTCTAATATGGCATTTATCTGACTGCTTGATAGAGAATATAAAGTTAATTTTTTTTTCTTCTCTATAAGATTTATTATCTTTATGCTTTTTTTTATTTTCCATTTTTTATTTGCTAGATTTTTTTTCGCAGTTTCTGTATCTTTCGAATTTTTAATAATTTTTATAACTTCATCAATATTTTCAACCGAAACAGCTAAACCGATTAATACATTAGCTCTTTCTTCTGCTTTTTTTAAATCAAATTTTACTCTTTTTATAACAGTATCTTCTCTAAACTTTAAAAATTCATTTATAAATTCTTTTAAATTTAGTATTTTAGGTTTATTTTCTACAATAGCTAAGGTATTAAAACTAAAAGAACTTTCTATATTCGTTAATTTATACAATTGTCTTCGAACAGTTTCTGGTTCGACACCTTTTCTTAACTCAATGACGACTCTAATTCCTTCTCTATTAGATTCATCTCTCAAATCTCTTATGCCTTCTATTTTTTTATCTCTTACAAGTTGAGCAATTTTTTCAATTAATAATGATTTATTTACTTGATATGGAATAGATTTAATAATTAATGTTTCTCGTCCGCCTTTCTTTTCTTCAAATTCTATCTCACCTCTTATTTTAAATGATCCTCTACCTTTATTGTAACCTTGTTTAATAATATCTTTTCCAATTATTATACCGCCAGTAGGAAAATCTGGTCCAGGCACATACTTCATTAATTGGTTAATAGTAATTTCTTTATTGTTTATGTATGCAATAGTAGCATCAATTATTTCACCAAGATTATGTGGTGGTATACTTGTAGCCATTCCAACCGCAATTCCACCAGCTCCATTGACTAAAATGTTAGGATATTGAGAAGGCAATACTTCTGGTTCTTTCTCCGTTTCGTCGTAATTGTTTCTATAATTGACTGTATTTTTTTCTAGATCCTCAGTTAAAAATTGTGCAATTCTTCCCAGCTTTGTCTCAGTGTATCTCATAGCTGCAGGAGGGTCGCCGTCAATTGAACCGAAATTCCCTTGTCCGGAAATTAGAGGTACACTCATAGAAAATTCTTGAACTAGTCTCACTAAAGCATCATAAACAGATTGATCTCCATGAGGATGATATTTACCGATAACATCTCCAACTATTCTAGCCGATTTTCTAAAAGGCTTAGACCAATCATAACCACCTTTGTACATAGCGTAAATTATTCTTCTATGAACTGGTTTTAACCCATCTCTGACATCTGGTAGAGCTCTACTTACAATAACACTCATCGCATAAGATAAATAAGACGAACTCATTTCATCTTGGACAAGTATAGGTTTAAATATTTTTTGATTTTCTATCGTATTTTTGTCCATGAAAATTTAAAAAGGGATTTCGTCGTCTAGATCAGAATTGTCTTGGTTGATATTTTCATTTGGAAGTGAGCTTTTATTTTCTGATACTAAATTAGAGTTATTATTGTTATTTCTGCTATCAAGCATAGTCAAACTCGAATTGTAACCTTGAAGAACAACTTCAGTAGAATATTTATCTTGTCCTGAAGACTCGTCTTTCCATTTTCTGGTACTTAATTGTCCTTCTATGTAGACGTTTGCACCCTTTTTAACATATTGTTGAACAACATTTATTAGACCTTCATTAAAGATTACAACTCTATGCCACTCAGTTTTTTCTTTACGTTCTCCACTAGATTTATCTTTCCATGATTGGCTTGTCGCTACACTTAATCTAGCAACACTTTTACCGTTTACCATCTGTTTTATTTCAGGGTCTGCGCCTAAACGACCTATTAATTGTACTTTATTTAAACTACCAGCCATAATATTTTGAATAAAATTTGATATTATTATTAATTTAAGTCTTTTATTTATATCATATTTGATATGTAAATATAAGCTGATAATTATTTAATGGAAAAAAAATGTTGAAAAAAATCGTTGTAAAAGGCGCTAAAGAACACAATTTAAAAAATGTTTCTCTTGAAATTCCGAAAGAGAAATTAGTTGTGATTACTGGACTATCTGGGTCTGGAAAATCATCTCTAGCTTTTGATACAATCTATGCCGAAGGTCAAAGAAGATATGTAGAAAGTCTTTCGTCATACGCTCGACAATTTTTAGATAAAATGAAAAAACCTAATGTAGACTTTATAGAAGGGTTAAGTCCGGCTATTTCAATTGAGCAAAAAAATACATCTAAAAATCCACGTTCAACAGTTGCCACAGTAACTGAGATTTATGATTATATGCGTGTTTTATTTGCAAGAATAGGTGTACCTTACTCACCTTTTACTGGAAAACCCATTAGATCTCAGCCAATAAGTGAAATGGTTGATAAAATTAAAAAACTTCCAAAAAATAATACTATCTACCTCCTTGCGCCAATAGTAAGAGGAAGGAAAGGTGAATATAAAAAGGAAATACTAAATTATAAAAAAAGAGGTTTTTCTAGGATTAAAGTCGATGGTAAATATTTAAATATTGATGAATTTCCAAATTTAAATAAAAAAATTAAACACGATATTTCAATAATTGTTGATAGGGTAATATTAAATTCAAATTTGGGAAATAGGCTGGCTGATAGCGTTGAAACTGCAGTTAATCTTTCAGATGGATTATTGGTAGTTGAATATGAAAATGAAACCTTACCTAAAAAATTTAGAAAAAAAGAAACAATTACTTTTTCATCTAAATTTTCATGTCCAGAAAGTGGTTTTACAATTGAAGAAATCGAACCTAGATTATTTTCATTTAATTCGCCATATGGAGCTTGCGAGGAGTGCGAAGGTATTGGGCATAATCTAAATGTAGATCCAAATTTAGTAATTTCAGATCACAAAAAAAGTTTACAAGATGGTGTTATCGAACCATGGTCTAAGTCCACCTCTCTTTATTATGCACAAACTTTAGCATCTATTGCAAAACATTATAAAATTTCTATGACAGAACAGTGGAAAAAAATTCCAAAAAAGATACAGGATATAATTCTTTATGGATCAGATGAAGAAGAAATTAAATTTTCCTACGATGACGGATATGAGTCCTACACAACAAAAAAAGTATTTGAAGGAGTAATTAATAATTTAGAAAGAAGATATCTAGAAACAGATAGCGAATGGAAAAGAGAAGAAATATCTCAATATCAAAGTGAAACTGCTTGTGAAAAGTGTAAAGGAATGAGATTAAAAGATGAGGCTTTATGTATTAAAATTAATAATTTAAACATTAGTGAAGTTACTGAAAAATCGATTGATACTGCTCAAAAATGGTTTGCTGATTTAGTTAAAGTATTAAGTGAAAAAGAAAATAAAATAGCTCAACATATTTTAAAAGAAATAAATGAAAGACTAAATTTTTTATTAAATGTAGGCTTAAATTATCTTACTTTATCAAGAGAGTCTGGAACTTTGTCAGGTGGTGAAGCCCAAAGAATAAGATTAGCTTCTCAAATAGGTTCGGGCTTAACAGGAGTTCTTTATGTATTAGACGAGCCTTCAATTGGTTTACATCAAAGAGATAATAAAAAACTAATCGCTGCATTGAAAAGATTAAGAGATTTAGGAAATACTGTAATAGTTGTAGAACATGATATTGAAACAATGGAAAGCTCAGATCATATCATTGACATCGGTCCAGAAGCTGGATTGAATGGCGGACAAATTGTTGCACAAGGTGAGGTAAAAGAAATTATAAAAAACGAAAAGAGTATAACTGGAAATTATTTATCTGGAAAAAAATTTATCTCTATTCCAAAAAAAAGAAGGACAGCTAAAAATGGGAGATTTATAGAAATTAGTGGGGCGAGCGGCAATAATTTAAAAAAAGTAAATTTGAAAATACCAGTTGGAACATTTACTTGTGTAACTGGAGTTTCTGGAAGTGGAAAATCAACATTAATTCTTCATACACTTTATAATGCATTTAATCTAATGTTAAATAAAAATAAGAGTAGAAAAGTGCCTAAAGCTTTTACAGGATTTAAAGGAACTGAACTAATAGATAAAATTATTGATATTGATCAATCACCTATCGGTAGAACTCCAAGATCAAATCCAGCTACTTATACTGGTGCTTTTGGTCCAATTAGAGAGTGGTTTGCAGGACTTCCGGAGTCAAAGGCAAGAGGTTACAAAGTAGGTAGATACTCTTTTAATGTAAAAGGTGGTAGATGTGAAACATGTGAAGGCGATGGTGTATTGACTTATGAAATGCATTTTTTACCAGATGTTTTTATTCCTTGTGATACTTGTAAAGGAGCCAGATATAATCGTGAAACTTTAGAGATTAGATTTAAAGGCAAAAACATTGCTGATGTACTGGATATGACCGTAGACGAAGGTTGTCAATTTTTTGAAAACATACAAAGCATAAGATCTAAACTTATCACTTTAAAACATGTTGGTTTGGGGTATATGAAAATTGGTCAACAAGCTACTACATTATCAGGAGGTGAAGCTCAAAGGATTAAATTGGCGAAAGAGTTGTCTAAGAGACCTACTGGAAGAACTTTATATATTTTAGACGAACCAACCACTGGTCTTCATTCACACGATATTAAAAAATTACTTGAAATTTTACAAGCTTTTGCCAATACTGGTAATACTGTAGTTGTAATTGAGCATAATTTAGATGTAATTAAAACAGCAGATCATATTATAGACATGGGTCCAGAAGGTGGAGTAAATGGTGGGAGAATCATTGCCGAAGGAACTCCTGAAAAAATTTCGAATGTAAAAGAGAGTTTTACAGGTAAATTTATCAAAGAAATTATTGGAAATGGCGTGATGAAAAAGACTGCTTAAAAATTTGATATATGGTATAAAAGAATCATGACAAGTATTTTACAATCTCTTTCAAAAACAGTTCACTTTTCACTCGGTATCGCAGTTCTATTATTACTCGGACTTCATTTCTTTGGGGACGGTTTTGTATTTGATAGGTATTTTTTTAGTTGGCTTTTTAGATACCTGCATGTTTTAACAGGTATAATGTGGATAGGTTTGTTATGGTATTTTAATTTTGTTCAAATACCATCTATGCCAAATATTCCTGACGAACAAAAACCAGCAATAGGAAAGGTTATTGCACCTAAAGCATTATTTTGGTTTAGGTGGGCCGCACTCGGAACTATAATAACTGGCTTAATCGTATCGTATCTTCAAGGCTATGTTCATCAAGCTATGATTTTAGGTATTGGAAGCGGTGATCCAAAAACTACAGCAATTGGCATTGGGATGTGGTTAGGTATTATAATGGCCTATAATGTTTGGTTTGTGATCTGGCCAAATCAAAAAAAAGCGTTAGGAATGGTTGAATGTACTGCAGATGAAAAAGTTCAATCAGCGAAAACTGCAATGCTATTCTCCAGAACAAACACTTTATTGTCTTTTCCTATGTTGCTTTCAATGGTTGCGGCTCAAAATCTTTATTAACTAGGGAACAATTTTTTCCTCATCTTTTTCTAATGTCTTGTAACTCACCTTAAAGAATTTTAATATTGGTGAAGCAACGAAAATAGATGAATATGTTCCAATAATAACTCCTAAAATCATAGCAAAAGAGAAACCTCTTAAAATTTCTCCACCCAAAATATAAATTGAACCTAGTGCTAAAAGAGTGGTTAACGAAGTGATTATGGTTCTTGATAAAGTTTCATTAATTGATAAATTTGCAATATCACTAATACTTATCTTAGTATATTTGAAAATATTTTCTCTAATTCTGTCGTAAATAACAACAGTATCATTCATTGAGTATCCAACAATTGTAAGTACTGCAGCTATAATTGATAAATTTATTTCTAAAGATAAAACTGAAAAAATTCCCAAGGTAATTACTACATCGTGAAACAAAGCTATTATCGATCCAACACTAAATTGCCATTCAAATCTTACCCATATATAAAAGAGCATAGCTGCTAGGGCTAAAGAAATAGCAATAACTGATGACTCTAAAAGTTCTGAGCTCACTTTTGGACCTACACTTTCTACTCTTCTAAAATCTACTTCAGTATTTAAGTTATCAATAAGTTTATTTTTAATTTTTTGTATCATTTCTCCGCTTGTAGTATTTTTTTGCTCTATTTTAATTAAATAATCACCATCTTTACCGAATTTTTTAACATTTATATCACCTAAATCTAATAATTTTAGATTATCTCTAATTGATGAAGCGCTGATCGACTGATCTGTCCTTACTTCAATTAATGTACCACCTTTAAAATCTATCCCATAATTTAAGCCTTTAAAAATTATAAAAAATACACTTAAAAAAAATAATATCACTGAGAGAATGTTAGCTTTTGAAAATTTCGACACAAAATTAATATTTTTAATCATCAAATTTTTATCTCCCGATTGTTACTATTTAAAACAACAAGTGATGTTAAGTGTCTTGCAAGAAAATAAGCTGTGAATAAAGTTGTGATAATTCCAATACCTAGCGTTATAGCAAATCCTTTTACTGGTCCAGAACCAAAGGCAAATAATATTATTGCAGCTATTAGTGTTGTAATGTTTGCATCTAAAACAGTTATTTTAGCTTTTGAATAACCAGTATCAAATGCATGAATAATTGATTTTTCAGTTTTTAATTCCTCTTTGATCCTCTCAAATATTAAAACATTTGCATCTACAGCCATACCAACTGTTAGAATAATTCCGGCGATACCTGGTAATGTTAAAGTCGCTTCTAAGATAGTCAAAACTCCAACTAACATTAATAAATTTGCAATTAAGGCTGTATTAGCTATTAAACCAAATACTCTATATTTATATAACATAAATAAAATTACTAAAATAAACCCTACAATAAGTGAGGTAATACCTGACCTAATTGAGTCTTCTCCTAAATCTGGTCCTACGGTTCTTTCTTCGATAACGCTAAGTGGTGTAGGCAGAGCCCCCGACCTTAACAATAAGGCTAAATCTGTTGCTTCTTGAAATGAGAAATTGCCAGAAATCATACCATTTCCAGAGGTAATTGGTTCATTGATATTTGGTGCGCTAACAATTTTTCCGTCTAAAACTATTGCTAATCTTCTACCCACATTATCAGTGGTAGCTCTACCAAATTTTTGTGCACCTAATCTATCTAAAGTAAATGATACAACAGGTTCATTTTTTTGATTTTGAATACTTGGCTGTGCATCAATGAGATTTTCTCCGCTCATCACGATTCTTTTACTTACTTTTAAAACTTCACCAGTTTCAGAAATTAATTCTTCAACACCAAATTCTAAATTTTCACTTACTAGTCTAAAGTTTAATTGAGCTGTTTTTCCTAGCAATTTTTTTATTCTTTCAGGATCTTTTAAACCTGGTAATTCAACCAATATTCTTTTCTCACCTCTTTGTAATATAGTGGGTTCCTTTGTACCAACATCATCAATTCTCCTTCTAACGATTTCTATAGATTGTTTTAATGCAGAATTATTTATAGTTAGTAAACCGAACTTGGAAAATGAGATTTCTATAAAATTGTTATCTAATTCTTTATAATCCAATTCAAAAGATCTATAGTTATCAATATAGGGATTTACCAAATTATCTTTTTTAGAAAAAAAAAGTAATTCAAATTTTTCTAAGTCATTTACGCTAAAGATAAGATTTTTATTACTTATTTTAAAGTCCTGATAATTTAGGTTATTCTCCTTTAAAAGTTTCTTTATGGGGATTACTTTAGACTGAATTTTTTCCTCAATAAGAGAATCAGAATTTATCTCTAACAAAAGATAAGAACCTCCTTGTAAATCTAAACCGAGATTTATTTTTTTATCTATTATTATATCATTTTTGGACTGTAAATTTAAAACAGAAAATACTGAAATAATTATGAATATTAAATAAATTAAAATTATATTTATTTTTGAAAAATTTAACACGAAAAAGAATTATTTTTTTACTTCTTCTTTTTTAAGCAAACTTGTAATAGTTGATCTTATTATTTGAACTTTTGTTCCCTCACCTATTATAACCTCAATTCTATCATCTTCCATTATACGGTCTACTACACCTATTATTCCACCAGAAGTAATTACCTCGTCTCCTCTCTTTAATGACTCAACCATTGCTTTGTGATCTTTAACTCTTTTCTGTTGAGGTCTTATCAAGAAAAAATAAAATATTACAAAAATTAATATTAGAGGTATAAATTGTGCTATTCCTTGTCCGCTCATGAGGAGAGAAATATAATAAAAAAATTAGATTAACAAGTTAAATTTTATCAAATTTTATCTAAGTTATTCATGTATTTTTTTAGAACTGTTGGAATTGTAACTGAGCCATCTTCATTTTGATTATTTTCCAACAATGCTATCATTAATCTTCCGACAGCAAGTCCAGAACCATTTAAAGTATAAACAAACTCATTACCATTCTTTGTTCTATATTTAGCTCCCATTCTTCTAGCTTGAAATGAGCCACAGGAAGAACAACTTGAAATTTCCCTATATTTATTCTCTGAAGGTATCCATGCTTCGATATCAAAAGTTTTTTCAGAGCTAAATCCCATGTCGCCTGTTGATAATAAGATAATTTGATATGGTATTTCCAATTTATCTAAGATGTTTTTTGCGCAACTTAACATTCTATCTAGCTCAGAAGTACCATTTTTAGGTTCAACAATACTAACAAGCTCGACCTTATAAAATTGATGCTGCCTAATAATTCCTTTTGTATCTTTGCCATAACTACCCGCTTCCTTTCTAAAGCAAGGTGTAGAAGCCACAAACCTGTAGGGTAGTTCATTTTGATCTATCAAAGATTTTCTAACTAAATTTGTTAGAACCACCTCTGCAGTTGGTATTAAGAATTTTCTTTGATCTGTATTGTCAAATTTAATTTCAAATTGATCTTCTTCAAATTTGGGGAGTTGTCCAGTGCCAAACATAACATCCTGGTTTACCATTAATGGAGGGGATATTTCTGTATATTTAAATTCAAGAGTATGTATATCAAGCATAAAATTTATAAGAGCTCTCTCTAGTAAAGCAAATTTATCTCTCAAAATAACAAATCTAGATCCAGATAATTTTGTAGAGGCATTGAAATCTATTCCGTTTTCTTTTAAACCAATTTCTTCATGGGACTTTGGTTTAAAAGAAAACTTTTTAATTTTTCCAATTTGTTTTATTAATTTATTAGAACTTTCATCTTTGCCTATTGGGACATCATCTAAAGCTATATTTGGTAACACATGTAAAAGTTCATTTAGTTTTTTTTGTGTAACATTTTGTTCAGATGAAATTTTTGAAATTTCTTCTGAAATTTTTTTCGATTTTTCAAAATTTGACTTATCTTTTAATTTAGATAAAGATTTTTTTTCTTGCTCAAGTTTTTCTTTATTGCTAATAAGTTTTCTATTTTCATTATCTAGTTTTTCAAATAAATCTATCTGGAAATTAAAATTTCTATCTAAGAGTTTTTTTTTAAATAATTCTAAATTTTGTCTTATATCTTTAATGTTGTGCATTTTTAATCTTCTTTTTCTTTTTTATTTTCTATGAAGCTTACTGTAAATATAGACAATTCATAAAGTAATAATAAGGGTATTGCCAGTCCAACTTGTGTAATTGGGTCTGGAGGAGTTAAAATAGCTGCTAAGGCAAAGATTATAACAATGACAAATCTTCTTCTAGATCTTAAATAATCAGAATTTACAACACCAATTCTTGCTAATAAATTTAATAAGATTGGTAATTGAAAACTTATACCAAAAGCAAATATTAACCTCATTATCAATGATAGATATTCATTTACTTTAGCTTCAAGCTGAATAGGTAAAGTTGTACTTGAACCTAGAGTTTCGAAAGATAAAAAAAATTTAATTGCTAAAGGCATTACTAGATAATAAACTAGAAGTCCTCCAAATAAAAAAAGTATAGGCGTAGATACTAAATATGGAAGAATTGCTTTTTTTTCATTTTTATATAATCCTGGAGCAATAAATTTATAAATTTGAATTAATAAAACAGGGCTACCCAAGAAAATTGCAGAAAAAAAAGCAACTTTAATATAAGTGATAAATGTTTCGTGAAGAGCAGTAAAAATTAATCGTCTAGAATTGGGTTTATCTTTCACCGCCTCAGCGTAAGGTTCAACTAAAAAGTTATAAATTTCCTCTGCAAAAAAATATGAGGCTACAAATACTATAAGAATAAAGATTAAACTGTTAAGGAGTCTTGAACGAAGCTCAACAAAATGACTAGTGAATGAATTGTTATCAGCCATTATTTTCAGTATCTTTTTTATTTTTACTATCTTCCGATAGAATGTCTTTCTCTAAATCGATGTCTTGAGATACTGATGTTACTTCTTTTTGGAAATTACTTAAAGTATTCTTAAACTTGCCAATATATGTTCCTATTTTTTTTAATGCTATAGGAAATTCCTTGGGACCTAAAACCAATATTGCAATAATCACAACTGATAAAATCTCTAACCATCCAATTTGAGGCATTTTGATTATTTATTTTCAGAGTCAGAATTATCTGACTTAGTATTGTCATTTTGATTATTTGTGGAGTTATCCTCGGACATGCCTTTTTTGAAACTTTTAATGCCTTTGGCTACATCACCCATCAAACTTGATATTTTACCTCTTCCGAAAAGTAAAACTACTAGAACAACGACTATAGCTATTTGCCAGAAACTAATTCCCATAATTTTTATTTATATATTATAAAAGGACTGAAATAAATATATTTATTTCTCCTCTTCAGGAGCTTTTTTGATAGCCTCTTCTATATCCTCATAGATATTCTGTTTTTCAGTTATGGACTGTTCCTTGAAAAATTTGCCTGTTCCAAAGATTGATTTATCGATGCTGGAAGTATCTATCAATCCTGCAGAGCCTAATTCCTCTACTGTGGGTAAATCGGATAATTTTTGAATATTAAAATGATTCAGAAAATTTTCTGTTGTTCCATATACAATTGGTTTGCCTGGAACATCTTTTCGGCCAGCTGGTCGAACCCAATCTAACTCAAGTAGGATTTCTAATGTATTTGAAGCAAATGAAACTCCTCTTATCTCCTCAATTTCTGTTCTTGTAACTGGTTGATGATAAACAATTATAGCTAGCGTTTCGATTGTAGCTTTAGATAATTTTTTATGTGTAGATTTTTGTAAAGCCATTAATTTTGATAGATCATCAGCTGTTCGAAATGACCATTTGTTTCTGATGCAAACTAAGTTAATGCCTCTTTTTTTGTATATCTCTTGGAGATTAGACAAAATTTGTTTTAAATTATTTGATGTTTGAACTCTTTTTTCTATAGTCTCAATATCTAATGGCTCCGAGGCTGCAAAAAGAATAGCTTCAACTTGTCTTTCAAGTTTTGTTGGTGATGATGGAAAATCAATTACATTATTTTTTTTCTTTTTATTTTTCATTTTAAATTTTTTTAATCATCAACTTATCAAAATTTTTTTTTTGAGAAATTGTAATTACTTTTTCTTTAACTAATTCCAAACTTGCAGCGAATATGCCTGCAACTCCTGTTTTTTTCATTTTTTTATCAAGATAAAATTTTGGAATTAATTCAATTACATTTTTCCAATCAATTATTTTTTCTAAATTATTTCTTATTTGTTTAATGCCCTCTTCTGATGTGAAAACTGGAAGTTTGGGAATACTAATATTTTGAAATGTCTTCATCATTTTAATATTTGAATAAGTTTTAAGAAGTTCGTAAAGAGAAATATCATAAACAGGAGTATTTATAGATCTTATTCCACCTTTTATCCCTCTTGTAAAAATATGAACACCTAATCTTTTTTTTTGTAGCATTTGATCCGACAAAATTCTAATTAGTTCTAATTTTTTTAATTGTAATTTAAGTTTTTCAGCAACCTCAAGTGCTTTAAAATCATCACTTTCATCTTCAGGTAATAATAACTTTGATTTTAAGTAAGCTAACCAAGTGGCCATTAGAAGAAATTCCGAGGCAGTTTCTAAGTTTAAATTTTTACTTTTCTTAATAAATTCTAAAAATTGATCAGCTAATTTTGTTATAGATATTTCTGCTAAATCTACTTTTTGAGTTTTAGCTAAATCAAGTAAGACTTCTAATGGTCCATTATAATTAGGTATATCTACAGAAATTTTATTTGCTTTATTCGATTCCATATTTAATTTTACCTTAAAAATTTGAAAAATTCTGATGTTTTTTTTGATGTAAATTTATCAATATAAGGAAGCTCATTAATCAATTTAAAGTTGTCCTTTGTATTTCCTGCACAATATAAAACAATATTACAACCAGCCGCCAAAGATTTTTTCGCATTTGTAACTAAATCAAATTTTAATGCTTTCATAGAAATATCATCGGAAATTAAAATTCCTTTAAATCCAATCTTTCTTCTTATTATATTGTAAATTATTTCTTTAGAAAAAGTAGCGACATTTTTTTTATCATATCTTGAGAAAAGAACATGAGCTGTCATAGCAAATTTAGCTTTTGAAAATTTAAATGGGTAAAAATCAATCTCATTTAATTTTTTTAAGCTGAGTGGGACTATAGGTCTAGTTTTATGGCTGTCTGAAATTGCTGCCCCATGGCCAGGAATGTGTTTAATAATTCCTGCGATTTTATTTTGATGTAAATATTTTATTGTATAATTACCAAGTTCTCTAACAATTTTTTTATTTTTTGAAAAACTTCTATCTCCAATAATTTTGCTAGTACTTGATCTTAGGACGTCTAATACTGGTATGGTATTAATATTAATACCAAGATTTTTTAATATTTCGCTTAATGAATGAAGATATTGATTTAAAATCTTGATACAAAATACTTTGTCTTGTTTGTACAATTTACCAAAAAAATTCGCTGTTGTGTTATGATGTATTATATCTTTTAGCCTTGAAACATTTTTACCTTCCTCATCTATTATTATTGGAAATTTATTGTTTTTAGTTAATTTTTTTATTTCAGAAGTAAGTTTTTTAATTTGATTATTTGATTTTAAATTTCGTTTAAAAAGAATAATGCCCCAGGGTTTTTTTTTGGATAAGATAATTTTTTCTGATTTAGAAAGTTTTGTGCCTTTAATACTTATAATTAAAGCTTTTAATTTCATTTATTTTTTATCAAATCCCAAAAACTTCTTTTTTTCTCATCTACTTGATTATCTAAGGAATTGTTAAATTCTATTACATTGTCGGTGTCGTTCGTTAAAATTGGTAAGTTTAAAGTTTTTTTGTTTAGAATTTGATCGATATTTAATCGATTATAATTTTTTGTGTTTATAGTGTGGCTTGAAAAATAGTATTTAATTATAATTGTTATAAATAAAATAATTGATAAGAACATGATTGTATTGATAAGCTTATTCATTACATTTTTTCTGGAAGTGATACTCCAAGAATTTTCATTCCATTTTTAATTACAGTTGCTACCAGATAAATAAAAACTAAAGACTCAGGTCTCTTTATTTTGCCGTTTTCAATAAATCTAAATTTACTATCTTCATTTCCTTTACTCCAATATGAGTGGAATAACGTTGATAGTTCATATAAGTAAAAAGGTATTTTATGAGGTTCAAGTTTATAAGCTGCTGACTCTATTATTTTTGGCCACTCAAAAATTTTTCTTAATATCTTTTCTTCGTACTCATTAGGTTGAAATGTATTAATATCAACTGTAATCCTATCATCCAAATTTATTTTAAGTATTCTAAAAATTGAATTTATTCTTGCAAACGCATATTGAACATAGAAAACAGGATTGTCTTTTGTTTTCTCTTTTACTTTTTCAAAATCAAAATCTAGCTCTACATCATTGCTTCTATTTAACATCATAAATCTTATTGAGTCTCTGTTAACTTCATTAAGTAAATCTTGAACAGAGATAAAATCACCTGCTCTTTTTGACATCTTAAAGGGTTGTCCTCTCTTATAAAGTTTCACTAGTTGACAAACTTTACAATTTAAATTCACTTTTTTATCAGAAAGTGCTGAGACTGCTGCATTAATTCTTTTAATATAACCTGTGTGATCAGCTCCAAGAATATTTATCAAATTATCGTATTTTCTATTTATTTTATCAGAATGATACGCTACATCGTTTGCAAAGTAAGTCCATGATCCATCGTCTTTTTGTAGTGCTCTATCTATATCATCTCCAAATTCTGTTGATTTAAATATAAGCCTTTTTATTTTTTTCCAATTTTTTGACTTCTCGCCTTTAGGAGGATCTAAATAGCCTTCCTCTACTAAATTTTTATTTTGTAATAGCTTTACTGTTTTGTTCACCAAATTTTTATTAACAACCTCAGTTTCAGAGAAAAAATTATCATGTTGTATGCCAAGTTTTTTAAGATCATCTTTAATTAAAGTCATTGAGCCTTGTAAAGAAAGTTTTTTTAATTCATCAAAAGAATTATTTAGATTTTCAACATTAATATCTTTATTTTTTTTTATTATATTATTTGCAATTTCTTTGATGTATTCACCTGGATATAAATTTTCTTTCAAGATAAATTTTTCTTTATATTTAATTTCTCTTATTCTCAAATAAACTGACTCTACAAAATTCTTAATTTGGTTACCATAATCATTGATATAATATTCTTTGATTACTTTATTTCCATTAAATAATAATAAATTTGATAAAACATCACCAAAAACTGCCCCTCTACAATGACCTACGTGCATTGGTCCTGTTGGATTAGCTGAAACAAATTCAATATTATAAATTTTATTTGATTTTTTTGAGCCGTAACTATCCTTATTTTTGAATATATCTTTAATGTTGTCAATAAAACCATTTTTTGAGAGTTTTATATTAAGAAAACCAGGGCCTGCTATATCAATTTTTTCAAAATGATTTATCTTTTTTAAAAGTAAATCTTTTATATCCTCTGCTAAATTAATTGGATTAAGTTTATTTGTTTTAGCTAGCACTAATGAAATATTTGAAGATAAATCATAATTAAAATGATTAGGTGGGACTTCTAAATTTATATTATCTAGATTTTCTAAAATCGTTAGTTCTAAATTATCTTTATTATCTAAAATAACCTTATTTATTTTTGATAAATAATTTTCAAATATATTCATTTTATCTTTTTATATAGATTTATTGCATATCTATCAGTCATTCCAGCTATAAAATCACAAATTGATCTAGCAACATTTGTTTTATCGTACTTACTCACATTTATATATTTATTTGGATTTTTTCTTATTGAAAAAAATAATTTTCTTATAATTTTTTTTCCATCATTCGTGTTAGATTTTACTTTCCTATGATAGTACATATTTGTTCTTAAAAAACTTTTTATTCTCCTATCGAATTTTCTCATTTTGTTTGAAAAAGTTACTACAGGGTATTTAGATTTTAAAACATCTTTTAAATTTTTAATTTTATTTTTTTTAAGATTTTTTTGAGTTGTTATTATCAAATCTTCAACCATTTCATTGATTATTTCTCTTACTATTTGTCTTATTACCAAATCTATTGAATAATCTTTTAATTTTTTTTTATGCTTTATAACAATCTTATTGAGAATTGGAATGTTTTCTAAATCACTAAGATAAAATAAATTTGATTTCAATCCATCTTCTAAATCATGACTATTATATGCTATATCATCAGATATAGAAGCTACCTGCGCTTCTAGTGAGGGACTTTCAGAAAAGTTAATCTTGTTTTTAAAATAGTTTACTCCTAAAATTTTCTTGAATTTTTTTAAATTTTTGATTGGTCCATTATGTTTGATTAATCCATCTAATGTTTCTAAAGTAAGGTTTAAACCTTTAAATGTATAATACCTGTTTTCTAAAAACAAAATCGTTCTTAAAGTTTGTATATTGTGATCAAATCCTCCAAATCTTTTCATACAGTCGTTAAGTGCCTCCTCCCCTGCATGTCCAAATGGTGTATGACCTAAATCATGAGCCAAACTAAGAGTTTCACATAAGTCTTCGTTTAAATTAAAAAATTTAGACAAAGTTCTAGCAATTTGAGCTACTTCTAAAGAATGGGTAATTCTAGTTCT
>CACDQG010000007.1 GCA_902554785.1 uncultured Pelagibacteraceae bacterium | reverse complement strand
CGCCAGTAAACCAATCAAGTAATTCAACTGTATGAATAATCGGAATTCTGGTTCCCAAAGAAATTTGAGTCACTAGAAGACTTCTTAGAGAAAATGAGGAGAAACTTAAAACTTTATTTGAAGTAACTTTAAACAAAGATGATAAAATTTATACTCCACAAGAAATCATTGATGGCTCAAAAAATTATGATGGAATCTTAAGTTCAGTCACAGATCCAATAAATGCCAATACCATTTCTAAATTATCTGACTCGGTTAAAATTATCGCTAATGGTGCAGTCGGTTTTGGAAACATAGATATTCAAGCAGCAAAAGAAAAAGGGATAACTGTAACAAATACACCTGATGTTTTAACGGATGCAACAGCTGATATTCAAATATTACTCTTGTTAGGAGCATCTCGAAAAGCTTACGAGGGACGAATTGCAGCCGAAACGCAAAACTGGAAATGGTCTTGGGATTTTTTATTAGGAAAGCAAATGTCTTATAAAAGACTAGGAATCCTTGGAATGGGAAGAATAGGAAGAGCAGTAGCTAAAAGAGCAAAAGCTTTTAACATGGAGATACATTACCACAATAGATCTAAACTTTCTCCAGATTTAGAGGATGGAGCGATTTATCATAAAGATTTAAAAAGCTTATTAGAAAAAAGTGAATTTTTATCGATTAATTGTCCTGCTACCCCAGAAACAAAAAACTTAATAAATAAAGAAACTTTAAGTTATTTAGAAGATAATACAGTAATAGGCAACGCAGCAAGAGGTGATGTAGTTGATGATGATGCCATGGTTGAGGCTTTAAAAAATGGCAAAGTTTTCGCTTATGGTTTAGATGTATATAATGGTGAACCTAAAATTCATCCTGAGTATTTAAAGTTAAAAAATATTTTTTTGTTACCTCATTTAGGAAGCGCCACCAAAAGGACAAGGTGGGATATGGCATATAGGGCAACAAAAAATCTGGAAGAATTTTTTTCGGGGAAAAAACCACAAGATAAGGTGAATTAGTACACCTGTAGATTGAATCTATAATTTAAAATAATTCTAAAAAGTTAGAGACTCTGATTTGAGTTTGTGCTTAAATAATTCAGTTAACTAACGGAGGACATATGTCAAAAATAAGAAAAGGAGTAAAAACTCCATCAAGACGTAAGTTCTTTAAAGCAGCAGCAGCTACGGGTGCTGCAGCAGCAGCAACAGTTGCAATGCCTAACGTTGCATTTGGTGCTCCGCAAACTTTAAAGATGCAAGCGGCTTGGCCGTCAGGCGCTAACATTTTCTTTGAAATGGCTGGCGACTACGCAAAAATGGTAGGCGACATGTCTGGAGGTGAATTAAAAATTGATCTTCAGCCAGTTGGAGCTGTAGTAAAGACTTCGGAAATTGGACAAGCAGTAAGTTCAGGTGTACTTGATATGGGACACTGGGTAACAGCTTACTGGTATGGAAAAAATCCAGCAGCTTCTCTATTCGGTACCGGTCCGTCATACGGAATGTCATCTCAAGAAATTATGGGATGGATAGAGTATGGTGGAGGTAGAAAACTTTATGATGAAACACTTGCAAAAGTTGGTTTCGATTATATAGGTTTCTTCCACATGCCAATGCCTGCACAGCCTTTTGGATGGTTCAAAAAGAACGTAACAAAAGTATCTGATGTAAAAGGTATGAAGTACAGAACAGTAGGACTAGCTACTAACGTATTAACAGCAATGGGAATGGTTGTAAGACAATTACCAGGAGGTGAAATTCAGCCTGCGATGAAGACAGGTTTAATTGAAGCTGCTGAGTTTAACAACCCAACATCAGACTCTCAGTTTGGTATGCAAGACGTTTCTAAGCATTATCACTTAGGAAGCTTCCACCAATCACAAGAGATGTTTGAAATCCCAGTAAATAAGAAGACATTTAATGGATTATCGCCTAAACATCAGGCTATTCTAAAAAATGCTGCTTATGCTGCGAACAGTGATAACTACTTTAAAGCATTAGTAAGATACTCAGCTGATTTATCTAAATTGATGAACCAGCATAAAGTAAATGTGTATCAAACGTCAGATGCGATCTTAGCTCAACAATTAAAAGGTTGGGATAAAGTAATCGGTGATTTCAATAAGAAAGATCCATTCTTTAAAAAAGATTGTAGACTCACAAAAAGCTTACGCTAAAAGAGTTATGAAATACTTACTCATGAACCAACCTAATTATAAGTTGGCTTACGAAAATGAGTTCGGTTCAATAGCAAAAGTTAAAATTTAATTATATTTTAAACATAAAAGGGGGCGTATTTGTGCCCCCTTTTTTTATGGAAATTACAAAAAAATTAGAATAGTTTAAAATTTCATGAGGGGATTTATTCATTTTGCAGATACTTTAAGTACTTCCGTAGGGAAGGCATTTTCATGGTGCATTGTAATTTTAATGGGAGGAACTTGTTATGAAGTAATTATGGCATATGCTTTCAATGCTCCTACATTATGGAACTTTGATTTCAGTTTACAAATGTACGGTGCGATTTTTATGATGGCGGGTGCTTACACTTTATCTACTGAAGCTCACGTCAGAGGTGACGTGATTTACAGACTTTTTAAACCAAGAACACAAGGTTATATCGATTTAGTTTTATATTTTATATTTTTCTTCCCTGGTGTACTCGCGTTAGCGTTTTACGGTTATGAATATGCTTCGCTTGCATGGAAAATAAAAGAAACAAGCTGGAATAGTCCAGCACAAATTCAAATTTATATGGCTAAATCTTTAATACCTGCTGCAGGAATATTATTAGTGGTCCAAGGAATCAGCGAAGTTTGTAGAGCAATTATCTGTATTCAAACGGGACATTGGCCTGCAAGAATGGTCGTAGCTGAGGAAACAGAAAAAATGTTAATGCGTACTTCACAAGATGAGGATCAAAAAGATGTTATTTAGTTTAACCAATCCTGAAATAGCAATTTTAATGATGTCAATTTTCTTATTTGCTGTACTGTTAGGTTTTCCTATTGCATTTACATTAATGGCAATGGGAGTTGGATTCGGCTATTACGCTTACTTCGATCCAACAAGAATGGAACATCTGTTTGATAATAGGATTTTTCAATTATTTGTTCAGAACACTTATACAGTGATGGACAACACTGTTTTAACTGCCGTCCCACTCTTTTTATTTATGGGATACTTAGTTGAGAGAGCTGGAATAGTTTCGAGATTGTTTTTCGCAATAAGATTAGCATCTCACAGACTCCCTGCTTCTATGGCTGTTGCCGCGCTTGTAACTTGCGCTTTATTTTCAACAGCGACAGGAATTATTGGTGCAGTTGTTACACTAATGGGATTACTTGCATGGCCTGCAATGATAAGGGCAGGATATGATAAAAAATTTGCTTCAGGAGTAATTTGTTCTGGTGGATGTTTAGGAATTTTGATTCCTCCAAGCATCATGTTAATTGTTTACTCAGTTATTGCTCAGCTATCACCTTTAAGACTATTTGCAGCAGCAATTTTTCCAGGATTATTATTAGCTGGTCTTTACATAATGTATGCGATCACTCTTGCTTATTTTAATCCATCAGTAGCACCTAAACCTCCGAAAGAGGATATTCCGCCAAGATCTGAAATTTTAAAAGAGGTTATGGTTTCGTTCTTACCACTTTTCTCTTTAATAATATTAGTATTGGGAACAATTTTAGGAGGACTTGCCACACCTGCAGAGGCTGCAGCAGTTGGAGCCTTTGGTGCTTTAGTACTTTCTTACTTTTACAAAACACTTAAATGGAAAAATTTTAAAGAGTCAGTATTTTTAACCGCGAAAACAACTGCGATGATTATGTGGTTATTCATAGGTTCTTGGACTTTTGCCTCTGTATTTTCTTACCTGGGTGGACATGAGGTTTTCGAACACTTCTTTAAATCAATGGACTTACAACCCTGGCAGTTCTTAGTAATAACACAAATAATTATTTTCTTACTTGGCTGGCCGTTAGAGTGGACAGAAATTTTAATTATTTTTGTACCAATATTTTTACCATTGGTTGCATTTTTTGAGGTAAATCCTTATTTCTTTGCAATGTTAATTGCACTAAATTTACAAACTTCATTTTTAACACCGCCGATGGCGATGTCCGCGTACTATTTAAAAGGTGTGCAAACTAAAAATGTAGAGTTAATGGAAATATTTAGAGGTATTATGCCTTTTCTAGGTATTGTCATATTTGCCATGTTTTTAATGTATTTATTTCCAGGAATAGCTCTTTGGTTACCAGACGCATTATTCGCTAATTAAAAATTTAAATGATAGACGTTACATCTTTAAGTGCATACGATTTATCAAAAAAACTTCATTCTGGTGAAATTTCTTCTTTAGATCTTTGCAAAGCTTATTTAGATAGAATTAAAAAATTTGAAAAAGATGTCCAGGCTTGGCAATTTTTAGACAAAAAACTTTTATTAGAAAAAGCTGAAGAAGCTGACACTTATAGAAAATCTGGAAAACCTTTAGGACCACTACACGGGATGCCAGTTGCCATTAAAGATATTATAGGTACGTATGATATGCCTACCGAATGTGGGACAGTTTTTAGAAAAAAAATGTCCAATTCACAAGATTCTGAAATTGTAAACTTATTAAAAAACTCAGGGGCAATCATTATGGGTAAAACTGTTACTTGCGAACTTGCATATATACATCCATCTAAAACAAAAAATCCTCATGATTATTCAAGAACACCAGGAGGATCATCAAGCGGCTCAGCAGCTGTAGTTGCTTCACATATGGCACCTTTATCTGTGGGTTCTCAAACAGGTGGATCAGTAATTAGGCCAGCATCATATTGTGGAGTAGTTGGATATAAACCCTCGTATGGATTAATCTCTAGAAATGGTGTTTTAAAAGTGTCAGATAAACTCGACACAATGGGCGTATTTGGGAAAAGTGTAAAAGATGTTGCATTATTAGCTAAATCACTAATTAGAAAAGATTTACATGACCCCTCAACAATTTATTTCGCTGCTGATAACATGATTCAGGAATGTGAGAAAGGACCAGTTTTTGATCCAAAGTTTATTTTTTATAAAACAAAAAAATGGAAAAATGTAAATAAAAAATCACAGCAAGCTTTTGAATTTCTAATTAAAAACTTCAAAAAAAACATAGAGGTTTTTGATACACCGTCATACTTTGACGATATACCAAAGTATCATCAAATCATTCATGAAGTTGATATGGCAAATAATTTTCAAGTTTATTATAAAAAAGACAAAACTAAACTTTCAAAAGAAATGAGAGAAGCTATCTCTAGAGGTTTAAAATATTCAGCAAAAGAATATGGTGATGCTTCAGATTTTATGAAACAAAGTTATGAGTCCTATAAAGAAGTTTTTGAAGATTACCACGGAATTATTACTCCATCATCAAGCGGTGTTGCTGATAAAGGATTAAAATCTACTGGAAGTGCGGACTTCCAAAAAATCTGGACATATCTTGGTTTGCCCACGATTTCATTACCTTTACTTACAGGAGAAAATGACTTACCATTAGGCGTTCAGTTAGTTGGTGATAAACTTGATGACTTAAGATTTTTAGGTACAGCCAATTGGCTAGAGAAAAATTGTAGAGATGAAGGATAAAATTACAATAATAATTGGTGTTGCACTCTGCACCATTTTTTTAATTGGATTGGCAACAACACTAACTAGATCAATGATGATAGGTTTTTTTGATGTGCTTCCTGTTTATATATTAATGGGTATGGTAATTGTAATGATGTTCTATGAAGCCTTCATTGACAAAAAATAATCCTTACGCTCCTTATTTACTTTTATTAATTCAGCCAATTTTTATGGCTACGAATACAATTGTTGCAAGAGGAGGCGTGGAGTCTGTGCCGCCTATTTCTTTAGCGTTTTGGCGATGGTTTACTGTGTTCATAATATTGTTCCCCTTTTTTTTTTAATGAAATTTTAAAATCAAAAAAAGAGTTTAATAAAGAGTTTTTTAAACTGTTTTTCTTAGGCTCAATGGGTTGTGGTATATGTGGGGCCTTTCCAAATCTTGCAGGCATGACAACAACAATGGCAAATATTGGTATAATCTATACATCTTCACCAGTAATTATAATCTTTTTATCAATTTTATTCTTTAAAGAAAAAATTAATTTTTTTAGGATATTGGGCTTATTAATTTGTATTGCAGGTGTTTTTTACGATTATATCTAAAGGCAATTTAGATTTTTTAATCAACTTAAATTTCACAACAGGCGATCTATGGGTTTTGGGAGCAGCTTTAGGTTGGGCTCTTTACTCAATTTATTTATTAAATTGGAAATCAAAATTTAGTTTAATGGCTCGATTTACTTTAATCGCAATGTTTGGATTTATTTCACTTTTCCCATTTTTTGTTTTAGAAAATATTTACTTTGCTAAGACTAACTACAATCAGACATTTTTGTTCTGGATTATATTTGCTGCTATTTCTCCTAGTATTATTGCTTTCTCGTTATATACACAGTTACAAAAATATGTTGGTGCATCATTTGCTGGGTTCACTTTATATTTATTTGCAGTTTATGGATCTATATTTGGAATTATAATTTTTGAAGAACCACTTCTTAGTTTTCATTACTTAGGTGGCTTACTGGTTTTTACTGGAGTTTATTTTGCTAGGAAAAAAACATGAAGTATCTTTATTTAGCTTTATCATCAATTATATTAGCTTACATCATAATTGTACTTTTTACTTATTTGTACCAAAGAAAATTACTTTATCACCCAAGTGAAAACAACTACGCGGGAGACGAGATCCAATTTGAATATAAAGAAGTTTTTATTGAAGTTGATAAAGATATAAAACTTAAATCATGGTTTTTGGAAAAAGACTTAAAAAAAGATAAAACAATTTTATACTTTCATGGCAATGCAGGCGATCTAACTAATAGGGTTCATAAGCTTAATGAACTAAATAAATTTAATGTAAATATTCTTATTATTTCGTGGAGAGGATTTAGTGGTAATCCGGGAAAACCAACAGAGGAAAATTTATATAATGACGCTAGAAAATCAGTCTTGTGGCTCAACGAGGCTGGAGTTAAAAATAAAAACATAATTTTATATGGCGAGTCACTAGGAACAGGTGTAGCCACAGAGTTGGGTCAGGATAACTCTTTTGCAGGAATTGTTTTAGAGTCACCTTTTACTTCGATTGCTGATGCAGCAAAAATTTATTATCCTTATTTGCCAATCGATTTATTAATAAAAGATAGATACGATTCTTCAAAAAAGATTAAAAATATTAATACTCCTATTTTAATCATGCATGGCAAGAAAGATGATGTTGTTCCTTTCAAAATGGGCGTAGAATTATTTGACAAGGCTAATCAACCAAAATTTAGTTATTTTTCCGAAAACGACGACCATATGATGGAATTCAATGATCAATTAATGAATTCTTTAAGAAAGTTTTTAGGCTTCAATACCTAACAAAGCCTTTGAAAAATATTCAGCATTAAAGGGTTGTAAGTCATCTTCTTTTTCACCCATTCCAATTGCAACTATAGGTAAATTATATTTTTTACAAATTGCTAAAACAACCCCGCCTTTTGCAGTGCTATCAAGTTTTGTAATTATAAGACCTGTAAGATTATGTATTTTACTAAACTCTTCAACTTGACTCAGTGCATTTTGACCAGTAGTCGCATCAAGAACTAGAATTACTTCGTTTGGAAATGACTCATCAATTTTTTTCAGGACATTGATAATTTTTTTGTATTCTTCCATTAGATTTTTTTTATTTTGTAGTCTTCCTGCTGTGTCTATTAAGGCGATATCAATTTCATTTTTTTTTTGCAAATTCTGCAGTTTTAAAAGCAACAGAAGCCGGGTCACTATTTATTTCTGACTTAATTATATCTACTTTTACTTTTGCAGCCCAAACTTGAAGCTGATCTATGGCTGCTGCTCTAAAAGTATCTGCAGCACCAAAAACAACTGATCTATTATTGTCTTTAAAATACTTTCCTAGTTTTCCGATACTTGTTGTTTTTCCAACGCCGTTCACACCAGATACAACAATTACAGCAGATTTTGCATTCCCCATTAGGCTTAAATCTTTTTCGTACTTTTGGAGATTTATCGCTAACTTATCAGCTAAGAGTTTTAAAATTTCTTTATGATTTTCCAATTTTTTATCAACCTTAAAGTTTTCAAAATCCTTTCTAAGCTCTTTTGCTACATCAACACCGGCATCAGAAGAAATGATTAATTCCTCAAATTCTTCCAGAATGGTGGAGTCAACCCTTTTTTTAGAAAAAATATTTTTAAAGCCGTCTGAAAAGCTCAATGAACTTTTTCCAAGTCCTGATTTAAACTTATCAAAAATTCCCATTTTATATTTCTACTTTTATATTCTTTATTTCTGACACTGGACCAGTCATAAATATATTATTTTTTTCATCTAAAACTATATTTAAGACTCCCTCTTTAAATTTAATAGCAACTTTGTTTTCTACTAATTTGTTATTTTTTCCAGCAACGGCCGTTGCACAAGCTGCTGTTCCACATGCTTTAGTAAGCCCAGCACCTCTTTCCCAAACATTAACTAAAATATTTCTTTTATCTAAAATTTGAGCAAATGTTACATTTGTTTTTTCTGGAAATAATTCATGATTTTCAATTAAAGGTCCTATTGCTTTCAAATCATGTTTAAAACAATCATCTACGAAAAAAACTATGTGGGGGTTTCCTACATTTAGACAAAATCCACCAGTAAATTTTTCGCCTTTTACATTTAGCGACACGTCAGCAGGATTTACTGTTTTTGATAACGGAATATCCTCAAAATTAAACAAAGGTTTTCCCATTTCAAGCTCTACCAGTAAATTTCCAACAATTTTAGCATTAAGACTACGATTACTTGTTTTTAGTTTAATTTGGTTTACATTTAAATTTTTACTCAAAAGATACGCAACACATCTTGAACCATTTCCACAAGCACTCACTTCACCCCCGTCAGAATTAAAAATCGTTATTGGAAAAGAATTCTCTTTCTCTTTTTCTATAAAAATTATTTGATCAAAACCAATATTGCCTCTTTTTCCTAACTCAATAATTTTATCTTTGGTTAAGTTGATAGGATTTGATCTTCTATCGATAATAATGAAATCATTACCCAATCCATCCATTTTATATGCGTTAATCGTTGCCATAATTAATTAGTATAATTATTCGTTGACTTTTAAAACCCCAAATTGTAGTTTCCACAAACTTTCCGCAAATACACATATTTTTGCGGTGCTCTTGAAGACAAGAGTGTCGACACTAGTCAGCGAAGGTTCGCCCACTAGTGCGATAGGTGTTGGATGTTATAAAAATGTTTGAAAATTTAACAAATAAATTAGAAAGTATTTTTTCTAAATTAAAAAGCGCTCCCTCACTAACTGAGGATCAAGTCGACTCCGGTTTAAAAGAGATACGATTAGCTTTATTAGAGGCTGATGTGGCTCTTCCCGTTACTAAAGAATTTATAAACAATGTTAAACCAAAAGCAATTGGCAAAGAAATTATAAAATCGACATCTGCGGGACAGATGATAGTTAAAATTGTTTACGATGAACTTGTAAATATTCTAGGCTCTAAAAATGAAGAACTTAACTTCAAAGCTGTTCCACCAGTTTCTCTTTTATTAGTTGGATTACAGGGTTCAGGTAAAACAACTTCTGCAGCAAAGTTAGCAAAAAATATAGAAAAGAATTATAAAAAAAAAGTAATGTTAGTTAGTTTAGACGTCTACAGACCAGCTGCTCAAGAGCAACTTAAATTACTTGCCGAAGCAAACGGAATTCAATGTTTGCCTATAGTTGAAAAGCAACAACCAATAGACATTACTAAGAGAGCATTAAATGCAGCCAACCTCAATGGCTCAGATGTAATTATATTTGATACTGCAGGAAGAACTCAGATAGATCTACCAATGATGTCTGAGATTAAGCAAATTAAAGACATTACAAAACCAGCTGAAACAATTTTAGTAGCTGACTCATTAACAGGACAAATTGCTGTAAATGTTGCAAAAGAATTTGACACTGCTGTTAATCTTTCTGGAATTATCCTTACACGAGTTGATGGTGATGCTCGAGGTGGTGCAGCATTAAGTATGAAACACGTGACTGGTAAACCAATCAAATATATTGGTGTTGGAGAAAAAATTACCGATCTTGAAATTTTCTATCCTGACCGTTTAGCTAACAGAATCTTGGGAATGGGCGATGTAGTAACTTTAGTAGAAAAAGCTCAACAAGATTTAAGTGAAGAAAAAATTAAAGAGACAGAAGATGAATTAAAAAAAGGAATATTTACAATGGACTCATATCTTTCGCAATTAAGGCAAATGAAGAAAATGGGTGGAATGGAAGGGGTTATGTCCATGTTGCCAGGAGTTAATAAAATGAAAGCAAAGATGGATCAAGCAAATATAGATGAAAAAATGTTAGTGGAGAATGAAGCAATTATTTTATCAATGACTAAAAATGAAAGAGAAAATCCAAAAATTATAAGTGGGTCAAGACGGAAAAGAATTTCTAAAGGTGCAGGTGTAGATGTTTCGAAAATTAATAAACTATTAAAACAATTTAAAATGATGTCAGATATGATGAAAAAAATGTCTCAAGGAAAAAAAATTCCATCTGGGATGATCCCAGATGAAATGCTTAATCAACTAAAATGAAAGGTATAAAATGTTAAGAATAAGACTATCAATGGGCGGTGTAAGAAAAAGACCCATTTATAAAATTGTAATTGCTGACAGTAGATACCCAAGAGATGGAAAATTTATTGAAAAAATTGGCTCTTACAATCCTTTGCTTCCAAAAGATAAAAAGGAAAGAATTAAAGTAGAAGCAGAAAGAGTAAAATATTGGATGAGTAAAGGAGCTCAGCCAACGATGAGAGTTTCTAGATTGTTAGGAGAGGTGCAACTAATGCCAATGCCAAAACCTGGAAACAATCCTCAAAAGGCTATTCCTAAAAAAGATAGAAAAAAAGCTGAAGGAGATAAAAAAGAAGAAACAAAAAAAGATACTCCAGCAGCTGATAGTAAAAAGTCAGATCAAAAAGCAGAAGCTAAAAAGGAAGAACCTAAAAAGGAAAAACCTAAAGCAGAGGCTAAAAAGGAAGAGCCAAAGAAGGAAGAACCTAAAAAGGAACAACCTAAAGCAGAGGCTAAAAAGGAAGAGAAAAAGGCTTAACCAAAAGGTAATTAGAGATGTTAGAGGTGAAAATATTTACTTTATATCCAGATTTATTTCCTGGACCTTTAGATACCGGGATATTTAAAAAGGCAAAGGATAACAAGATTTGGAATTTAAAAGTAATTAATATTAGAGATTATACTAAAGATAAACATGGTTCCGTAGATGATACCCCTTTTGGAGGTGGAAGCGGAATGCTTATGCGCCCTGATATACTAGCATCTGCACTTGATGAGAATATAAAAAAAGGAGAAAAAATTATTTACTTATCTCCTAGAGGTAAAAAATTCGATCAAAACGTTGCTAGATCTTTAAGTAAAGAAAAAAACTTAAACCTTATCTGTGGTCACTTTGAGGGTGTTGATCAAAGACTCGTAGAGACAAGAAATATTGAAGAATATAGTTTGGGTGACTTTATTCTATCAGGGGGAGAGCCAGCTTCATTTGTATTTGTTGATGCTCTAGTTCGATTATTACCTGGAGTACTCGGAAACGAAGATTCTGTCAAAGAAGAAAGTTTTGAAAATTACCTTTTAGAATATCCTCAATATACTAAACCTAGAAAATGGGAAGGCAAAAGCCCTCCTGAGGTGTTATTTTCAGGTGATCACGCTAAAATAAAAGGGTGGCGTTTGTCTCAATCAGAGGCTATAACACGTCGCCAGAGACCTGATCTTTGGAAAAAATATTTAGAGAAAAAAAATGAAAAACATTGAAGACATAAATAAAGCAGCAATAAAAAAAATAACGGCCAATAAAAAGATCACAGACTTTTCTCCTGGAGATACAATAAAAGTCGGAGTAAAGATAGTTGAGGGTAAAAGAGAAAGAATACAATATTTTGAAGGCGTTTGTATTGCAAAAAAGAATAGAGATATTAATTCATCTTTTACAGTAAGAAAAATTTCATTCGGAGAAGGAGTTGAGAAAACTTTTGCACTCTACAGTCCAAATATTGACTCTATAAAAGTCACAAGGTCTGGTAAAGTAAGAAGGGCCAAACTCTATTATTTAAGAGATAGAAAGGGAAAATCAGCAAGAATAGCTGAAAAAATTAAGAAAAAAATTGGCGTCGATGTTGCGATTAAAGAAGAAGAGCCAAAAGTAAAAAAAGTTGAACCCGCAAAGCAGGAAACAAAGACTGAAATCGTTAAAGATGTAAAAAAAGAAATTCCTAAAATCCAAGAAAAAGTTGAAAATACAACTAGCGAAAAAAAATAATTTCTAATGTCTAAAACACTATACGATAAGATATGGCAAAACCATCTTGTTCATAAACAAAGCGATGGTACCTCATTGCTTTATGTTGACCGTCATTTAGTTCACGAAGTGACTAGTCCACAAGCTTTCGAAGGTTTAAGGTTGCAAAATAGAAAAGTAAGAAGACCAGAACTTACTCTTGCAGTACCGGATCATAATGTACCAACAACTGATCGTTCTAAAGGAATTGATGATGAGCAGTCAAGGGTTCAAGTTGAAACTTTAAGATCAAACTGTAAACAATTTGGTGTAGAACTTTTTGATGTAAATGATAAACGTCAAGGAATAGTTCATATTATAGGCCCTGAACAAGGCTTCACACAGCCTGGAACTGTGATCGTATGTGGAGATAGCCATACAGCAACACACGGAGCTTTTGGAGCATTAGCATTCGGTATTGGAACTTCAGAGGTTGAGCACGTATTAGCTACACAAACTTTAATTCAAAAAAAATCAAAAAATTTAAGAATAAATGTGAATGGAAATTTACATAAAGGTGTTACTGCTAAAGATGTTATTTTAAAAATTATAGGAACAATCGGTACTGCTGGTGGAACTGGATATGTAGTAGAGTTTTCTGGTGATGTGATCAAGAGTTTAAGCATGGAAGAGAGAATGACCGTTTGTAATATGACTATCGAAGCAGGTGCAAGAGCAGGTTTAATAGCTCCAGATGAAAAAACATTTAATTATTTAAAAGGCAAAACAATGTCTCCGAAAGGAGAAAATTGGCTGAAAGCTGTTGAATATTGGAAAACTTTATTTTCAGATAAAAATTGTAAATTTGATAAAGAAGTCGACATAAATGGCGAAGACATTGAACCTCTTGTTACTTGGGGCACTTCACCTCAAGATGTATCTCCATTACAAAAACTTAGCAAAATGAAAAAGCTTGGTGCTTTTAAACATAAAGGTTTTTGGCAATGTATGGATACAGAGAGAGATAAAATAATTCTAGAAAAATCAATTAGTCAGAAAAAATATAAAATTTAAATGAAAAAAATTTTATTTAAAGTATTTATTAAACTTATTTATTTAGCACCACCGAATTTAGCATGCATGCTAAATAATATAAGACAAAAAATAATGAAAAGGGATATTAAATTTTATTTTGATAATGAAAAAAAATTATACAAAGTAGTAGAAAATAATTTTACCATGTTTTTTTATGATAAGATGAGAGGCATGAATACATATTCCTACGGAATAATTAATAGAGCTCGCTCTTTAGCTAAAACTTACTTTATAGATAAGATTGAATTTAAAAAAAGAGATTACGTGATTGATTGTGGGGCAAATTATGGAGATATCTTCAATTTTTTCGACAAAGATCTTGAGATTAATTACGTATCATTTGAGCCCTCACCCAAAGAATTTAATTGTTTAAAAATGAACTGCCCAAATCAAAAAAATAATGAATATGCTTTAGACAATGTAGTTGGAAAAAAAACATTTTTTTTAAAAACTGATACCGGTGACTCCTCTCTTATAGAACCAGCTGGAGGATTCAATGAAAAAATTAAAATTAGCACTATAACTTTGGATGAATATATAGCAAAAAATAATATTAAAGAAATAAAGCTTTTAAAAATAGAAGCAGAAGGAAACGAGCCAGAGGTACTTCAAGGTTCAAAAAATTCTCTTAAATTAATAAAATTTATTGCTATCGATGGAGGCCCTGAAAGAGGTTTGAAAAAAGAGACAACCATTGAATTTGCTAAAGATTATTTAGTTAAAAGTAATTTTGAAATGATTCACTTTAATTCAAGTAAAAATGAGGTTAAAGGATTATTTAAAAACATTTCTTAATTGAACATGAAAATGAAAAAGACAATTTTTTTAGTTTTATCATGCTTTTTATTCTTAATTATATTTGAAATTTTTAGTTTTTCTGTAATTAAATTTTACTCGATATTAACAACAAAAAAAGTAAGTTCTGAGTCGACCGCGAAGTACAGTTATATTGAAACTTTAGATATTCAGGAAGATAAGAATTACTCTGCGTTTTATGGATGGAGAGGTTTTTATAGTGATGATAAATATAAAGTAAGACAAACTTCAATTAACAGTAATTGGAATAAAAAAAGTCTAGTTTATTTTTTTGGAGGTTCTACTGTACTAGGTGCGGGTACAACGTTTGATAAAACTGTACCTTCACATTTTTCAGGTTTAAATCATAATTTTCAACCTATAAATATGGGAGAACATAGCTATGTTTCGGGACAATCACTTAATCGATTGATTGAAATAATTGACCAGATTAATAAGGACGACATTGTTATTTTCTACGAAGGTGTAAATGATGTAACAGTAAATTGTCAAAAACATTTGGGCATTAACGGTCATTCAAGAGTTTTTAAAATAAATCAATTAATTAAAAATGAAAATAATATAATTTATTTAATTTATAAAAAAATTCTTCAAAATTTTCAAAGCACTAATTCATTTAAACTTATAAATGGATCTTTCAAAAAAGTATTCAATTATGATTTAAAATACAAATCAATCGAAGATATTTTTATTTGCGGTAATAATAAAAACGCTCAGAAAGTTGCAAAAAATTTGGTTAAACACTGGATGGTTGCGGAGACATTAGTAAAAAACAAAAACGCGAAGTTTTATGCCTTTTTGCAACCTTCACCTTACACTGCTGATTTTAAATTAAGTGTACCCTCAAGAGAAATTTGGAAGAGGTCTTATGATAAAGTTTATCCTATAATAAGAGATTTAATTAATACAAAAGAAAATTACCATGACCTTAGTAAAAGTTTAAAAAAAGATTTTTACGTTGATTGGTGTTGTCACATGCATTCTGATGGCAATGAATTTATTTCTAAAAAAATTTTTGAGTTAATTTTCTAATTCTCAAAAAATTAATAGATACAATTATGAAAAAAAATAAAGTAAGTGTTATTATGAATTGTCATAATGGTGAAAAATATTTGAGAAGATCAATAAAAAGTATCTTTGACCAAACTTATAGTAATCTAGAAATAATTTTCTTTGATAATTGCTCAAATGATAGTAGCGCAAAAATTGTCAAATCTTATGACGATAAAAGAATAAAATATTTTTATTCAAAAAAAAAATTAAAATTATATGAGGCCAGAAATCAGGCTGTAAAAAAAGCAAAAGGTAGTTATTTATCCTTTTTAGATGTAGATGATATTTGGTCCAAAGAAAAAATTAAATTACAATTAAATAAACTAAACAAAAATAAATCAAATTTTATTTTTACAAATTATTTTATACAAAATGATATAAAAAAAAAAAAATTTGTGAGATCTAAAAGTAAATTGCCTGAGGGAAAAGTTACTCAGAGCATTTTAGATAATTATACTGTAGGAATAAATACTGTTCTGATGAAAAGAGACATTTTTAAGAAATTTAAGTTTAAAAACAAATATGATATAATTGGTGACTTTGACTTATTTATAAGATTAAGTTTAAAATATAAGTTTTTGAGTATTCAAAAGCCCTTAGTGACTTATAATATTCATGGAGATAATCTCTCAATAAAAAAAATTAAAATTTATAAAAAAGAGTTACAAGATTGGATTAAATTTAATGAAAAAACGCTCCTTAAAAATTATAATTTAAAAAAAATCAAACTTTTTTTGTTGAAATTAAGAATTAAACAGTTTTTAAGTAATTTCTATAATTTTTAAATTGGGCGTGTAGTTCAGTGGTAGAACGCTACGTTGACATCGTAGAGGTCATAAGTTCAATTCTTATCACGCCCACCAAATGTAAGTAATTAAACGATAATCAGCTATTTACTTGTTTATATAAAAATACTATAAAACCTTGCCTGGTGATTATTGCGAAGGGGCCACACCCGATCCCATTCCGAACTCGGAAGTTAAGTCCTTCAGCGCCGATGGTACTTTGTCTTAAGATATGGAAGAGTAGGACGTTGCCAGGCTAAATTAAAAATTAATTATGAAAGTAGCCAGCTCATTAAAGTCAATAAAAAAAAGAGATCTTAACTCTAAATTGGTTAAACGAAGAGGTAAGCTTTACGTAATTAACAAAAAAAATCCAAAATTTAAAGCTCGTCAGGGTTAAAAATGAGCGATAACGATTTCAAAAAAACATATAATGGATTCACAAAGTTTGTTTTATGGGGAACATTAGCTGTGATCCTTATTTTAGTAATTTTAGCAGCTACATTACTTTAAAATCAAATAAATTTATAAAATGATAGTAGGATCGATTAAAGAGGATTTAACAAAAGAAAAAAGAGTTTCAATGACGCCTGAAACTGCAAAAAATTTAATTGGATTGGGATTGAAAGTAATTATCGAAAAAGATTTTGCTAGTCATTTAGGCATTCGAAATAAGGATTATGAGAAAGCTGGTGTTGAAGTTAAAAACTCATCTATCGAAGTACTTGACTCATGTAATTTACTTATGAAAGTAAACTGCCCGTCTGATGATGAAATAAATAACCTTAAAGAAAATACAATTCTTTTAGGAATGTTAAATCCATCAAAAAATAAAAATCTGATAAATGAAATTATTAAAAAAAATGTAAAAGTATTTTCTTTAGAGTTGCTTCCTCGTATTACAAGAGCTCAATCAATGGATGTATTGTCTTCTCAATCAAACTTAGCAGGATACAGAGCTGTTATTGACTCTGTTGCGGAGTTTGAAAAAGCTGTACCCATGATGATGACTGCAGCAGGAACAGTACCAGCTGCAAAAGTTCTTGTTATCGGAGCAGGTGTAGCTGGCTTACAAGCTATAGCTACTGCGAAAAGATTAGGTGCAATTGTTTCTGCAACGGATGTAAGAGCGGCTTCTAAAGAACAAGTAGAAAGTTTAGGGGGAAAATTTTTGACGGTGGAACAATCCGAAGACATGGAAACTGCGGGTGGATACGCAAAAGAAGCTTCTGATGATTACAAAAAAAAACAAGCTGAAATTATGAAAGATGCTTTAAAAAAAAATGATATAGTAATTTGTACTGCCTTGATCCCCGGAAAGCCTGCGCCAAGAATTTTAACTGAGGACCTGGTGAAATTGATGAGACCTGGCTCAATTGTTTATGATCTAGCAGCAGAACAAGGAGGAAACTCCGCATTTTCAGAATCGGGAAAAATTAATACAGTTGAAGGTATAAAAATTATTGGAGTAAAAAGCTTAATGAATAGTTTGCCACTCACTGCATCAAGCTTATATGCTAAAAATTTATTTAGTTTCATAAGAAACTTATACAGTAGAGAGAAGAAAGAATTTAGTATAAATTTAGAGGACGAAATAATAGACAAATCTCTTATTAAAGGAGTTTAATTATGGAAATTGATCCATTCATATTTAGATTAAGTATTTTTATTTTATCAATTTTTATTGGATATTATGTTGTATGGAGTGTAACGCCATCTCTTCATACTCCTCTTATGTCAGTAACGAATGCTATTTCATCAGTTATAATTGTTGGTGCCATTATAGCAGCCTTACCTGGATCTTCAGAATCAGTTTTTAGCATTTCAAGTACTTTAGGTTTTATAGCTATTATTCTAGCGGCAATAAATATTTTTGGAGGATTTTTAGTAACTCAAAGAATGCTTCAAATGTACAAAAAAAAGAAAGATAAGAAGAAATGATATCTGCAAATTTATCGGCTATATTTTATTTAGTTTCAGGCATATTATTCATTTTAGCTTTGAGGGGATTATCATCTCCAGATACATCTAGACAAGGAAACTATTTTGGTATTGCAGGAATGATAATTGCAGTCGTAGTAACATTTTTATCTATTGGGAACTTTTCTACATCTTTAATATTTGTTGTAATTTTTTTGGTTATTGGAGGGTTAATTGGAGCTTTTATAGCATTTAAAATCCCAATGACAGCAATGCCGGAGTTGGTTGCAGGTTTTCATAGTTTAGTTGGTTTAGCGGCTGTTTTTGTAGCTATCGCAGCTTTTTTAAATCCAGAAGCTTTTAATTTAGGAACAGTTAGCAATATAAAATTGGCCAGTTTAATAGAAATGTCCATAGGCGCTGCAGTAGGAGCAATAACTTTTTCTGGATCTATAATCGCTTTTTTAAAATTAAGAGGAATAATGTCTGGTTCACCAATTACATTTAATGGTCAGCATTATTTAAATTTATTACTTGGTTTAGCAATATTTTTTCTAATTTTTTATTTATGTAAAACTCAGTCATCAGGTATCTTTTGGACAGTAGTTTTAATCTCTTTTTTAGTGGGTGTGTTACTAATAATTCCTATTGGGGGAGCGGACATGCCTGTAGTAATTTCTATGCTTAATTCCTATTCTGGTTGGGCAGCAGCTGGCATAGGTTTTACTCTAGAAAATACTGCTTTAATAATTACAGGTGCCTTAGTTGGCTCTTCAGGAGCTATACTTTCTTATATTATGTGTAAGGCTATGAATAGATCTTTCGTAAGTGTGATACTTGGTGGTTTTGGAGCAGATAACTCTGTCGATGATAAAAAAAATAAAAAGGATCAAAAACCAGTTAAAAGTGGTAACGCTGAGGATGCAGCATTTTTAATGAAAAATGCGTCATCAGTAATAATAGTACCAGGATATGGTATGGCTGTTGCTCAAGCACAACATGCTTTAAGAGAAATGGTAGATAAATTAAAAAAGAACGATATTAAAGTTACTTACGCTATTCATCCAGTTGCAGGTCGAATGCCTGGCCATATGAATGTTCTGCTTGCAGAGGCAAATGTGCCTTACGATGAAGTTTTTGAATTAGAGGATATAAACAATGATTTTGCTAATTCTGATGTTGCATTCGTAATTGGTGCTAACGATGTAACCAATCCAGTCGCCAAAACCGATCCTCAAAGTCCAATATTTGGAATGCCAGTGCTTGATGTTGAAAAATGTAAGTCTGTTTTATTTGTAAAAAGAAGTTTATCACCAGGATATGCTGGAATAGATAATGAATTATTTTACAAAGATAATACTTTGATGTTATTTGCTGATGCAAAAAAAATGACAGAAGATATTGTTAAAAACCTAGATTAATGAAAACAAAAATATTTTGTGATATAGCTGACTATAAAATTATTAAATTTTTTAATAAAAAATCTTTAGTCAATGGTTTTACTACTAATCCAAGTTTAATGAGATTAGCCGGGGCAAAAAATTATAAGAATTATTCTCTTAAGATTTTGAAGATTTGTAAAAAAAAACCTATTTCATTTGAAGTTTTTGCAGACTCTTTTAGTGATATGCTTAAACAAGCATATGAAATAAACTCTTGGGGTAAAAACGTTTATGTTAAAATTCCAGTTGTAAACTCTAAAGGTAGTTTTACAGGACCTGTTATTAAAGAGCTAAGTGATAATGGCATAAAACTTAATATAACGGCAGTTTACACATTTGAACAAACAAAAAAAATTTATAAAAGATTAAACAAAAGAACTAAATCTATTATATCTATATTTGCTGGTAGAATGGCAGATAAAGGTAAAGATCCACTTCCAATATTAAAAAGAAGTATTTCTTTAACAAAAAAAAATCGAAATATTCAAATTCTTTGGGCCAGCACCAGAGAAGCTTACAATTACACTCAAGCTAAACAAATCAAATGTGATATAATTACTATGCCACCTAAAGTTATAAGTCAGATCGATAGATTTGGAAAGAGCTTCAGTCTTATGACTCTTGATACCGTTAAAGGATTTTTAATAGATAGTAAAAAATCAAAATTTCATCTTTAAAATCATTGGTTGCGGGGGTAGGATTTGAACCTACGACCTTCAGGTTATGAGCCTGACGAGCTACCAGACTGCTCCACCCCGCGATAACTTATTTTTTTTTAATATTTATAGCTTGTAACTTATTTTTTTCCTCTTTAATGTCATATACAATTGTTTGCTCTTCTTTTAAGACTCTTAGCTTTGACTCTTCAAGAGCTGACACATGAAGAAAAATATCTTTATTTGTTTTATCATCAGTTATAAAGCCATAACCTTTTTTGGCATTAAACCATTTAACTTTACCAGACGGCATTATCGATCCTCTCATTTTAATAAAATTTAGTATCTGTTCTTAAGTTTTTGGAGCTTTTTTATTCTTTTAAGATTTTCAGTTTGAACTCTTTTCTTTTTTTCAGAAGGTTTTTCGTATGTGCTCTTCATTTTCATGATTTTGAAAAATCCTTCTTTTTGAAGCTTTCTTTTTAAAACTCTTATAGCTTGCTCAACATTATTATCTTTAACTTCTATTTTAATAAAAACCTCCAGTTAATTTTTATGGTTGTTATCATTTGAATGTATGTTTGTCTATAGAGAAGGATTTTGAGCCTTTTTTTCCTCTCTAATTTTAGCTTTTTTTTCTCTTTCAACTCTTCTTTTTGCTTTATCTAAACTTTTCTGAAAAGCTTCTTGAGTGCAAAGCGCCAGAATGACAGGATCTCTTGGTTTTAAGTTTGAAAAATTCCAGTAACTTCTTTTTCTTATTAAAGATACTGTTCCTTTCGTACTACCTACCAGTTTTGAAATTTGTCCATCTGTAAGTTCAGATGCGTTTTTACAAAGCCACAAAATTGCATCTGGCCTGTCTTGTCTTTTTGATAAGGGAGTATATTTTGGTTTTTTTCGCTCTCTTACTTCTACTTTATCGAGTTTTTTTAATAAATTTAATTTTTTTGCAGGATCTTTAGAGCATGTTTCTATTTCTTCTCTAGATAGTTGGCCTGCCAAAATCGGGTTATATGCCTTGATACCTTTTGCGACATCTCCGTCTGCTATACCTTTGATTTCTAGCTCATGAAGGTTACAAAATTCAGCAATTTGTTTAAAAGTTAAAGTTGTGTTCTCTACTAACCAAACAGCTGTTGCCTTTGGCATAAATGGTGCATCTGACATATTCTATTTTTTAGATCTTAAATTGCTAAATTTTTTATTATATTTACTTACTCTACCTTTATCCAAAATTTTTTGGGCTCCACCTGTCCAAGCAAAGTGGGATTTTGGATCAATATCCAATTTTAATACATCGTTTTCTTTTCCCCAAGTAGAACGAGTTTCAAATTCAGTACCATCTGTCATTACGACTTTTATTTTGTGGTAATTTGGATGTATGTTTTTTTTCATAGAGAGGTGTTTTATATTAATTATTGTTTCTACACAATATCTTTTTTAGTAATTAGCTCTTTTAAATCATTGTGAATAATTGAATTGGTAGCAATTACATTCTTTTTTAAAGGCATAACTTGATCCTCTTCAAAAAAATTTACGAACCCTCCAGCCTCTTTGCAAATAACAATACCTGCTGCAATATCCCAATAGTTTAATTCTCTTTGCCAGTATCCATCAAATCTACCACAAGCAACATAAGCCATATCTAATGCAGCACTTCCAAATTTTCTTACATTGGACACCTCTTTAGAAACAGTTATATACTCCATTAATATTTTATCTTTAATTTTACTAGATTTTTTTGGTCCACCGGTTACTAGAAGAGAGTCTTGAATTTTTTTTTTTTTTGAAACTCTAATTCTTGAATTATTTAAATAAGCACCATTTCCCACCTCAGCCGAGAACATTTCATTTGTGATAGGATTAAATATTACTCCACATTTGATTATATTTTGCTCTTCATAGGCGATTGATATGGCAAATTGTGGAACTCCATTAAGAAAATTCATAGTCCCGTCAATTGGATCTATTATCCATCTATTTTTAGTGTTTGATTTATTTAATATCCCACTTTCTTCAGTTATAATTCCATATTCCGGATGGGCTTTTTGGAGTTCGTCTAACAAAATTTTTTCAGTTCTTTTGTCAGCTGATGATACAAAGTCTCCTGGAGCTTTCGAAGAAACTTGTAAATTTTCAATTTCTCCAAAGTCTCTTATTAAAGATCTTGATGCTTTTAAACATGCTTTAGTTATTAAATTGATATGTGGTGAAGTAAGCCTCATTAATTTACTCTTTTCACATATTCCAGAGTTCGTGTATCGATGATAATTTTTTCACCACTTTCAATAAACGGCGGAACGTTAATTTTTATACCGCAGTCAAGTAAAGCTGGTTTGTAAGATGATGAGGCAGTTTGATTTTTAATAGCTGCATCAGTGCTTTCGATTAAGCATTCAATATTATTTGGCAACTCAATAGAAATAGGTTTTTCTTCCATAAAAGAAATTGTTACTTCTAAATTTTCTTTTAATAATTTATATTGTTCGCCAGTTATAGATTTTGGTATTTCCACTTGTTCAAAAGTTTCATTATCCATAAAGTGGCAGTTTTCATCATCAATATATAAAAAATTATATTTTTTTTCATTTACCTCTGCCTTTTCAACTGTTTCACTTGATCTAAAGCGCTCATTTAACTTAGTGCCTTTAATAACGCTCTTTAACTCAACTTGATTAAAAGCTCCTCCTTTACCAGGCTTGACGTGCTGAGTTTTCAATACGTTCCAGTAATCATTTCTATGCTCGATTATCATGCCTGGTTTTATTTCATTTGCAGTTATTTTCATTTGAACATTCTAATTGCTAAATTTGGTTTTAATTTTGGGTTATCCCAAATAAAACTTGATATTGCAATATATTTTGCTCCTGCATTTAATAATTTTTGATAATTTAAATTATTAATCCCACCAATTACTACAATTGGCTTTTTAATGTTCTTTTTTGACCATTTCAAAATTTCTAAATTTGCTCTTATTGCTTTTGGCTTTAGTTTTGATTTAAAAAAAGACCCAAAAGCGATGTAATCTGCTTTTATCTTTACAGCGTTTTTTGCAAGAATTTTAGAGTTGTGACAGGTAACTCCTAATAATCTGTTACCAAGTTTTTTTCTCGCCATTTTAAAAGATCCGTCGAGTTGCCCCATATGACAACCGTCTGCTTTTATCTGGCAAGCTAAAAAATAATTATCATTTAAAATAAACTTTACATTATATTTATTTGTGATTTTCTTAATTTTTTTGGCAATTTTTATTAGATTTTTAATTTTTATTTTTTTCAATCTTAATTGAAAAAACTCAACATTTTTAAATGATAAAACTTTATCTAAGTTTTTGTAAAAGGATTTGTCTATTTTTTTAGGTGAAATTAAATATATTATTCTCTTCAAAGTTTTTAAGCTACAGATCCTTTTTCTAAGTCTTCGGCCCATTCTCCTTTTGAGGACAAACCATTCATTTTAGCTCTGTGATTGAAGGCTTTCTGAATACTTTCAATATTATTTTGATTTTTTCCAAATTCTTTTAAAGCACTAGCTTGTAATCCTCTCCCATACGAGAAAGTAATTAAAAAATTACTATCATTTATTTTGTTTATAGCATTTAAATTTTTACTAGCCTCAATCTCAGATTGACCTCCCGACAAAAACGCTATTCCAGGAACTTCATTAGGTACATTTTTTTTTAAACAATCTAAAGTTTTTTTTGCAATTTCCTCCGAACTTGATTTATCTTTGCAATCAGAGCCATGTATAATCATGTTAGGTTTTAAGACAGTGCCTTTTAGATCAACTTTATTTAATTCTAACTCATTGTAACATTCATTTAAAACATCAGTTGTAACTTTGAAACATTTGTCAATATTATGTGAACCATCCATCAAAACTTCTGGTTCGACTATCGGTACCATTTTAGCTTCTTGAACTAAAGCAGCGTATCTTGCTAATGCGTGGGCATTAGACTTAATAGATTGGGCAGATGGAAATTTATCTGAAATTTTATAGACAGCTCTCCATTTCGTAAATCTCGCACCTAAATCATAATACTCCTTTAATCTTTCACGTAATCCATCTAAACCCTCTGTTACAGTTTCATCACTTGATCCAGCAAGAGGTTTAGCACCTTTATCAACTTTAATTCCTGGTACAGCTCCATGACTAGATATTAATTCAGGAATTGATGGACCCAAGGTAGTTTTTTGTCTTATTGTTTCATCAAATAAAATTACTCCCCCAATAAAATCTTTCATAGCACTTGAATTAAAAAGAGTTTGTCTAAAATTTAGTCTATTTTTTTCTATGTTTTCAACATTTATACTTTTAAATCTTTTAGCTATTGTTCCAGTGCTTTCATCTGCAGCAAGAATACCTTTTCCTTTAGCACACATTTTTTTAGCTATTTCATTTAATGTCATAGCGATTATTTATTTTAAAACACTTATACCAGGCAAGTCTTTTCCTTCTAAGTACTCTAAAAATGCTCCTCCTGCTGTTGATAAGTGAGAGAAAATAAGTTTATCATCACTTTTATTTATTGCCGCGAGAGTGTCTCCACCTCCAATAATAGATATTAAAGATTTTTCAATAGTATTTTTAGAAATATTTTCTGCAATCGATAATGTACCTTTTAAGAAGTTCTTATTTTCAAAATACCCGGCTGGTCCATTCCACAGAACAGTATTTGACTCGTTAATCTTTTTTTGAATTTTTTTGATTGTATTAAAGCCAATATCTAAAATTATTTCATTTTCTTGAATTTCACCAAGATTTTTATTTTTACCAGTTCCCTCAAAGTCTGTTCCTACCATGCAGTCTTCAGGTATTAATATTTTACAATTATGTTCCTCTGCTTTTTTATAAATATTTGCTATTATCTCTTTTGTATTCTTTTCAATTAAAGATTTACCAACTTTTAAATTCTTATGAACGAAGAAATTATTAGCCATTGCCCCAACAATTACTATATCATCTACTTTTTTTAATAGATTAGTAATAACATTAATCTTTGTAGAAATTTTTGATCCTCCGATAATGCAAGTGACTGGTTCTTTTTTATTTTTTATAACAAAATTTATTGCCTTAATTTCTTTTTTTAATAATGGACCAGCATAACTTTTTTTTACGAATTTGGTTATACCATGCACAGAAGCTTGTTTCCTATGGGAGCATGAAAATGCATCATTAATATAAATGTCTCCAAGTTCACCTAACTTTTTTGAAAAATCTTGGCCATCTTCGGTTTCTTCTTTAAAAAATCTTATATTCTCAACTAATATTACCTCACCCCCTTTTAGGTGAGAAAATTTTTCTTTAGTTTCATCATCAAAAGTTCCTCTAAAAAAATAAACATTAGTTTTAAGTGCATCTTTGAGATATTTGTATACAGGTATTAAAGACAGTTCAGAGGCATTAATTCCTTTTGGTCGACCTAAATGACTAATAATTATAATTTTTGCTTTTTTTTTAATTAGTCTATTTATGAAAGGTAAACATAAAGTTATTCTTGTATCATCTTTTATAACTTTATCTTTAATTGGAACATTTAAATCTAATCTAAGAATTATCTTTTGATCTTTGACTTCTAAATCGTCAGGAAAAAAATTTATTTCACCCATCGACTTCTATTACTCTCTCAATTTTTTTTGAATAAAATTTGTTATATCTTCCTCTGATAATTTCAAATGTTTGTAAACTTCTTTATAAGGAGCACTTTCACCAAATTTATCTATACCTAAATTGGTACCTTTATTTTTAATATATTTTTGCCAAGACATTACACTTCCAGCTTCTAATGTGATGATCAATGAGTTATCTTCTAAAATATCTTTCCGGTAATCTTCAGGTTGTTTATCAAAAAGCTCCATACATGGCATCGAAACTACTTTTGAGTGGATATTGTTTTCTTTAAGTTTATCTTGAACTTTTAAGGCAAGTTCTACTTCAGTACCTGAAGCAACCAATGTTACATTGCTCTCATGCGAAGTTAAATTAACTACATAGGCTCCTTTTTCACATTTATTCTCTTTAGAATTGTTTGGATTGATGTAAGGAACTTTTTGTCTCGATAAAGCAATAGCACTCGGGGTATTTTCACTTTTTAAAGCTATTTCCCAACATTCAAATGTTTCATTAATATCTGCTGGCCTAAAGACATTTAAGTTCGGAATCGCTCTCAACCCAGTAAGTTGTTCTATAGGTTGGTGAGTAGGACCATCTTCACCAAGACCAATTGAGTCGTGTGAAAAAACATAAATTACCTTAAGACCCATTAAAGCAGAGAGTCTTATAGAGGGTTTACAATAATCTGAGAATATTAAAAATGTTCCACCATAAGGTATTATACCTCCATATAGCGCTAAACCATTCATAACTGCTGCCATACCATGTTCTCTAACTCCGTAATGAATATAATTTCCATTAAAATTTTTAGAGTTTATAATTTTAGAATTATTTGTTTTTGTATTATTAGAACCACTTAAATCTGCAGAACCACCTATTAATTCAGGCAGAAAAGCAGAAATTTTTTCTATAGCGGCCATCGAGCATTGTCGTGTAGCTAAACTTGGCTTAGATTCAAAATTTTTATCTTTTTCTTGACGAATTAAATTTTCTAAACCAATCAAATCCAATTTTTCATTAGCGCCGTTAAGTTCACTTTTAATTTTAGGATTTTTTTTATTGACTGTTTCTAGCCATTCATTTTCCATTTGCTCACCCTTGTTACCTATATTTCTCCATTCATCTAGTATTTCTTGAGGTATTTCAAATGGCTGGTTGTTCCATTTTAGTTTTTTTCTCACTAAAGCTATTTCCTCATCTCCTAAAGGAGAGCCGTGCGAGGAAGCTTTACCAGATTTATTAGGTGATCCAAATCCTATTATAGTTTTACAAGATATTATTGTAGGTTTTTTTGATTTTGATGCTTTTGCGATCGCTTTTGAAATTTGTTTTTCATTGTGACCGTTTACCTCTAAAAAACTCCAACCGTACGACTCAAACCTTTTTTTGTAATTATCTGAAACACTAAGAGATGTTGAACCGTCAATTGAAATCTTATTATTGTCAAAAAAAACTATTAAATTCTTTAATTTTAGATGGCCAGCTAGACTCATTGCCTCATGACTAATTCCCTCCATCAAGTCTCCGTCACTCGCAATTACATAGGTTTTGTTATTAATGACAGAAGAACTAAATTTTTTTCTGAATATTTCTTCTGCTATTGCCATACCCACAGCGTTTCCTAACCCTTGCCCTAAAGGTCCAGTGGTCGTCTCAATTCCGGAGCCTTTTTTGTACTCGGGATGTCCAGCACAGATAGAATTAAGTTGTCGAAAATTTTTTATATCCTCAATTGAAATACTTTCGTACCCACAAAGATACAAAAGAGAGTAAAGCAACATTGAACCATGTCCTGCTGATAAAATAAATCGATCCCTATTTATCCAATTAGGATTTTTTGGATTAAACCTCAGGTGGTATTTAAACAAAACAGTTGCAACATCTGCCATACCCATTGGCATACCTGGATGACCAGAATTTGCTTTTTGCACAGCGTCAATTGATAGAAATCTTACTGCATTTGATAATTGATTTAAATTTATACTCACTTTTTATAACCTATAT